>JABBOW010000018.1 GCA_012927595.1 Cellulomonas sp. | reverse complement strand
GCACGATCCGCGCCGCGGCTGCGCGCCTTGAAGCCACAGGACAGAGACGGCGATGAGCAGCCAGCCGACCACGGAACCACTGCCGCCGACCGACCCGGCCGCGCTGCCGCTCTTCGCCGCCCCGCCGGCCCGGCCCGGTCGCGTCCGCGGTGACTTCTCCCTGCGGCCCGCGGTCACCGAGCCCGCCGCGCTCGACGGCGCGCGCCGCCGCCGGATGGCGATGCGCCGGCCGCAGCCGACCACCGTAGCGACAGGCGACGGCGCCGAGACGCCGATCGACTGGGAGCTGGTGCGGGCCTTCCGCACCGTCGTCGCGGGCCGCCTGACCGCGGCCTTGGGCGGGGACTGGCGCCAGGAGTCGGCCGACGACGACCCGGCCACTCCCCGCAGAGCAGTCGACATGGACCGCGATGAGCAGGAGCGGTACGGGTGGGTAGTCATCCACGACGTGCTCAAGGAGCACACCGCCGACGTCGTCAAGGCCGGCACCGGCGATGCGTGGACCGGTGCCGAGCAGGCGCAGATGGCGCAGGCGATCTTCGACGCCGTGTTCCGTCTGGGTCGGCTCCAACCGCTGATCGACGACGACCGCGCCGAGAACATCTTCATCCTTGGCCACGACCGGGTGTTGCTCCAGCTCGTGGACGGTTCACGTATCCAGGTCGACCCGGTGGCTGACAGCGACGATGAGCTGATCGACTTCCTGCGGTTCCTGGCCAACCGCTCCGAGTCGAACCCGCGCCCATTCTCAGAGAGCACCCCGCGGCTGCATCTCCAGCTCGACGGCGGCGCTCGACTAGCGGCGACGGCGTGGGTCACCAGCAGCCCGACCGTCGTCGTCCGCCGCCACCGGCACAAGGTCGACACGCTCGCAGCCTGGGTGGACCGCGGCTGCATGAGCCCCGCCTGCGCGGACTTCCTCGCCGCTGCGGTACGCGGCAAGTGGAGCATCGTCGTGGCCGGTCCGATGTCCGCCGGGAAGACGACGCTCATGCGCGCGTTGTGCGCGGAGATCCCGCGCGAGGAGGTGCTGGGCACCTTCGAGACCGAGTACGAGCTGTTCCTGCGTGAGACGGGCCGTCACGACATCGTCGTCGACTGGGAGGCCCGGCCCGGCATGGGTGAGATCGGCGCGGACGGTCGGGCCGCCGGTGCCTTCGACCTCGACGAGGCGCTGAACGACAGCTTCCGGTTCGCCCTCGACCGGCAGATCGTCGGCGAGATCCGCGGGCGCGAGGTCTGGACGATGATCAAGGCGATGGAGAGCGGCACCGGGTCGCTGTCCACCACGCATGCCGCCAGCGCGGAGGCGGCCATCCGCAAGCTCGTCACGTGCGCGATGGAGGCCGGCGGGCACGTCACGCGGGACCTGGCCTTGGAGAAGCTCGCCGCTTGTCTCGAGGTGATCGTGCAGCTGAATCGGCGGGTCGTCTCGATGCCGGACGGCTCCCAGCAGCAGCGGCGCTGGGTGAGCGAGGTTGTCGTCGTCGAGCCCGGTGAGCGGGAGAAGGGCTACGCCCTCACGCACCTGTTCGGTCCCTCCGGCACCGGACCCGCGCGGGCGAGCGGGCTGATGAGCGAGCGGTGCAAGGACCTCAGGGCTGATGGCTTCGACCTCGACCTGTACCAGGCCGAGGCGGCCGGTCGGGGGTGGCGCACGTGAACGTCTGGGTATGGTCGGCACTGTTCGGGTCCTTGGTCGTTGCCGGGCTGATCGGGGCCGTGCTCGCGCTGCGACCCCAGCCGGTCCGCGAACCGGCCGTGCGTCGCCCCTCGGCCCTCGCGCGACGGCTGGCGGGCGCGTCCAGCCGGACCCGGCTGGTGCTGGCCGTCTCGGTCGGCAGCGGACTGTTGATCGCCCTGCTGACTGGCTGGGTGGTCGCGGTGGTGATCCTCCCCGCCGCCGCGCTGGGCCTGCCCTACCTTCTGGCCGCCCCGCCCACGGCCACCACCATTCGCAGGCTGGAGGCGATGGAGGAGTGGACGCGCAACCTCGCGGGCGTGCTGAGCTCGGGAGTGGGCCTCGAGCAGGCCGTGACTGCGACGCTGCGATCGACGCCCGACGCGATCACGCCTGAGGTCACCATGCTCGTCGCCCGGCTCCGCGCCCGGTGGGACACCGAGCAGGCGCTGCGAGCCTTCGCCGACGACCTCGACGACGTCACCGGCGACCTGATCGTCGCCAACCTCATCCTTGCGGCGCAGCGCCGGAACCGGAGCCTGGCGAATGCACTGCAGGGCGTGGCCGAGTCGGTGACCGAGGACGTGACCTCCCGCCGCAAGGTGGAGGCGGGTCGCGCGAAGCCGCGCGGCAGCGCCCGGCTCGTCACGATGTTCTCCACCGGTGTTCTCGTGTGGCTGGCGTTCACGGGCGACTACGTGGCGCCGTACGGCACTCCGCTGGGTCAGGTTCTGCTCGTCGTGCTGCTCGCCGCCTACGCCGGCGGGCTTCTCTGGATGCGGAAGATGACTGAGGGCAAGTTGCTGCCCAGGTTCCTTGGCCCGGCCGCGAGGGCGGGTGTCCGATGACCGCCCTGCAAATGGCCCTCGTGTTCGGCGTCGTCGTCGGCGCCGGTCTGGCCGGGGCCC
>JABBOW010000220.1 GCA_012927595.1 Cellulomonas sp. | reverse complement strand
CGCGCGGTAGTCGAGCCGCTCGGGGGCTCCCTCGCAACGGGCGGGTCACTTCTCGGGTGGGTCAGGGCCCGGGCGGGCTGGGTGTCGTCACCCGGTTGTCGCGGGGGCCGCTGCCGCGGGGGCCGCTGCCGCGCCCCCGCCCGGGGTGGTCGGGCCCGGCCCCTTCGAGACGTTGAGGATGACGGTCGAGCCCGGGACCACCTTGGCGCCCTTGTTCGGGTTCGACGACATGACGATCCCCTGGGCGTAGTCGGCGCTCGCGACCGGAGTGGCCTGTTGTGCCTGCAGGCCCAGGGCCGCGAGCTGCTTGGCCGCGGCGTCGTACGTCTGACCGACGAGGCCGTCCGGGATCGTGACCGTTGTCGGTGCGATCGCGATCGAGAGCCCGACCGTGCTGCCCTGCTGGACGAGCCCCGGCGAGCGGTCCTGGGTGAGCACGGTGTCGGGCGTCTTGTCGGCGGACTCCACGTTGGTGAAGTTGCCGGTCAGGTGCAGCGCGGTGAGGACGCCCTGCGCCTCGGCGCGCGGCTTGCCGACGAGATCCGGGAGCTGGACGTTTCCGCTCGAGATCGACAGGTTCACCGTCGAGCCTGCGGGCACCGTGCCGGCAGCCGGTGCGGTGCTGACGACCTTGCCCTGCGGCTGGGCCGGGTCGTCGACCTGGGTGACGGTGCCGGGCGTAAGCCCGAGGTCCTTGAGCTGGGCGCGCGCCTGGTCCTGCGTGAGCCCGCTGAGGTCGCTGAGCTTGACCGAGTCCGGGCCGGTCGAGATCCACACGTTCACGTCGGACTTCTTGGGGACCGCCGATCTCTCCGGGGGGTCGGTGCGCGTGACGTTGCCTACCGCGACGGTGACGCTCGTCTCCGCCTTCCGGACGAACGTCAGGTCGGCCGCCGCCACCTTCGACCTCGCCTCGGCCTCCGTGAGGTTCGTCACGGTCGGGACGGTCACTGTCACCGGGGTCTGAACCTTGTTCGCGTTGGCCTGGATCAGCGCGAAGATCCCGCCGATCGCGAGGATGGCGACCGCGAGGAGCGTCCACAGCAGCCAGCGCCGGCGCGGCGGCTCCTCGGTGTCTGTCCGGTACGACTGCGGCAGGACACCTGTGGAGCCGGGCGTCGTCGGGGCCCACCCGCTTGCACCCGCGGGCACGATCTGCGTCGCGGTTGCCGCGGCTGTGGGCGTCATGACCTGGGTCGCGGGACCGGACGCGAGCGCGCCTGCCGCGAAAGCGCTGATCGGCGGCGCCGCGACGCGCCCGCCGCGTGCGGCCGACTCGAGGTCGGCCCGGAACTCGGCGGCCGACGAGTAGCGGTCGTCGCGGTCCTTGGCAAGCGCCTTGAGGGTGATGCGGTCGAGGGTCTCGGGGACGTCGGCCGCGAACGAGCTCGGCGTCGGGGCCGCTTCACGGACGTGCTGGTATGCCACGGCCACGGGGGAGTCGCCGATGAACGGCGGGCGGCCGGTGAGCAGCTCGAAGAGCAGGCAGCCGGTGGAGTAGAGGTCGCTGCGCGCGTCGACCTGCTCGCCGCGCGCCTGCTCCGGCGAGAGGTACTGCGCGGTGCCGATGACAGCCTGGGTCTGGGTCATCGTGGCGGCGGAGTCGGCAACCGCGCGGGCGATGCCGAAGTCCATGACCTTGATCGCGCCCGTCGGCGTGAGCATGACGTTCGCGGGCTTGATGTCGCGGTGGACGATGCCCGCGTGGTGGGAGTACTCGAGGGCTGACAGGACCCCGGCGGTGATCTCGACGGCCTCGTCGATCGGCACGGCGTTGCCGTCCCGCAGGATGTCCCGGACCGTGTGGCCCTCGACGTACTCCATGACGATAAAAGGCACGTGCGCGACGACGCCCGACGCCTCGGTGACGAGGTCCTCGCCGGTGTCGTAGACCGCAACGATGGCCGGGTGGTTGAGGGACGCCGCCGCCTGCGCCTCGCGCCGGAACCGGGCGAGGAAGGACGGGTCACGCGCCAGATCGGAGCGGAGCACCTTGATCGCGACGGTGCGCCCGAGCCGCGTGTCGTGGCCGATGTGCACCTCGGCCATCCCGCCGCGCCCGATGAGCTCGCCGACCGCGTACCGTCCGGCGAGGATCCGGGAACCTTCGTCCACCACTAGGCGTCCTTCGTTGTCGTCAGGGTGTCGGGATCGCCCGGCACACTCTCGGAGATCATCCCATCCTCGGTCCGAGGACGAGGGTATCCGGCGTCGTCCGCGCGCAGGCGCTGTTGTGCGACCGCCAGCACGGTCGAGCCACCCGTGGGAGCGGACGTGGGGCCTTCGGCGCGCGTCAACACCTGCGCGAGCGCCGCGCCGAGGAGCGCGACGAGCAGCAGCATCAGTGCGACGAGCGGCCAGGTCAACCGGCCGACGCGTGCGCCGGTGGTCGTCGAGGTGCGTCGGGTCGTCGGCTGGGACGTCGCGCGGTGCGAGCCGGCTGACCGGCGCGCGTCCTGCTCGCCGTGGTCGCGCAGCGCGCGCCGCGGCGGGCACGACGGCGGGCCCACGGCCGGTTTGATGGGCCGGACCGGGGGAGCCACCACCACCGGGACGGGCGCGGGCGCGGGCGTCGGCGGGACCTCGCGCGGGACCTCGCGCTCCGCCTCGGCGCGCCGACCTGACG
>JABBOW010000150.1 GCA_012927595.1 Cellulomonas sp. | reverse complement strand
CGTCAGCTCACCACGGGAGAAGTCGACGTCGATGCCGGCGAGCGCGTGCACGGCCGTGTCCCCCGCACCGTAGGTCTTGCGCAGGTCACGTGCGTAGGCGATGGGACCGACGGCGCCCGCGGTCGGCGTCGGCGTCGCCAGGGTGACGGTGGAGGTCGCTGTGCTGCTCGGCGAGTTCATGCGTTCGTATCCGATCGTTCGAGTGGGGGGTGGGACCGCGACCAGCGTGGTCCACCGCCAGCCCGGCGGGCGATCGGTTATCCCCCTGGTCAGACCCTGAGATGCCCAGGGACCGCTCAGGGTTCTCCCCAGGTGTCCCCCGACCCGGATACCCCTGGCATGCCGTGCGATCCGGACTTAGCCTGGTGTCACGCACGGATGAAGGTCGTCGACGATGACGTGGCTGCTCCTGGTCATGATGGTCGGACCGGGCCTCTTGTTCGCCCTGGTCTCGGCCCTCTTAGCCACGCCCGACGAGACCCCGCGCTGGCGGGTCGCAGCCGCGCGACTGCTTGAGCGGTTGGCCCGGCGCCTACGGCGCCAGCACCCGTACGTGCCGGACCCGTTCGCTGCACTGCGGGTCCAGACGCGACTCGGCGCGGTCGCGCACCACGTGCTGTCGCTCGAGTACGCGCCCCACACGTTTGCCCTCGCCGAACGGCTCATCGCGTCGCAGCTCGCCTACGACCAGCTGCTCGCCGAGGCCTGCGCGCTCGCTGGCGTGGAGGTGCTGCCGCGCGCCAAGGGTGACCCGCAGGAGCGGTTCCGCGAGGAGGTCGAGCTGGCGTCTCGCGGCTGGTCGTGGTGAACCCCGCTACGTGGACGCCGCTACGTGAACCCCGCTACGCACGCACCGTGAGCGCGCTCGACCCGTCCGCGAGCCGGCGCACCTCGACGCGCTCCGCGATCGACGCCTTGAGCGCCTCGACGTGCGACACGACCCCGACGACCCGCCCCCCGGCGCGCAAGCGCCCGAGCTCGGCAAGGACCGCGTCGAGCGTGTGCGGGTCGAGCGACCCGAAGCCCTCGTCCACGAACAGCGTCCCGAGGTCGATGCCGCCGGCCTCGGCGGTCACGACGTCGGCCATGCCGAGCGCGAGGCAGAGCGACACGTAGAACGTCTCGCCGCCCGACAGGGTGCGGGGGTCCCGCTCGGAGCCGGTCGCGTGGTCGACGACGCGCATCGACAGGCCGGTCTTGCGCGTGCGCACGTCCTCGCGTTCCTCGCTGCGCACGAGCTCGTAGCGGCCGTCGGACATGAGCACGAGACGGTCGTTCGCTGCGGCGACGACGTCCTCGAACCTGCGCACGAGCACGTACGTCGCGAGGGTCAGCGCGCGTGAGTTGTCGCTCCCCGCCGCGGACGCCAGGTTCGCCATCCGCAGGACCGGTGCCGAGTCGGCGACGGCCGCCAGCAGTGTGCGGGCCGCGGCCTCGACCTGGCGGAGCGCGGTGGCCGACGACATCGAGCGGTCGACGGCCCGGCCCGCCGCACCGCCCGCGTCGGCCGCCGCGGCGCGTCGGACGTCGAGCGCGTCGCGCAAGCCGGTCAGCACGACGTCGAGACCGGCGGAGTCGACGGGCTCGTCGGGCAGCCCAGCGATCTCGGGCTCGGCCAGGCCCGCCCTGACCCGTGCGAGCTCCGCGTCGTACGCACGGACCTGGGCATCGAGCTCGGCGAGGTGGACCGGGGTCAGCATGGCGGCTCGAGCCGCGTCGGGCGCGGCGAACCCGTGCTCGGTGAGAGCTGCCGCGAGCTCGGATGCGCGGCCCGCACGGTTCCGAGCGGCGTTGTCCAGGGTGGCGAGCGCGTCGAGCACCGCACTTGCCGCGGTGGCGCGAACCTGCAGGGCGGACCGGCGCGCCGCGACTGTCGGGTGCCCGTCCCGTGCATCGGCAACCTCACGCTCGACGTGCCGCAGGGCCTGCTCGAGCGCGACGGTCTTGCCCTCCTCGACCGAGCACAGCTGCTCGAGCTCGAGCCGGGTCGCGCGCGCAAGCTCGGTCTCGTCGTCGTGGATGCGCAGGGACGTCATCGCGGTCTCGCGGTCCGCCTCGCCGTCGGCGGCCATCGAGACAAGGACGCGAGCGTCGGAGACGTGGGCCTCGGCCTCGGCGAGCGTGAGTCCGCCGGCGTTGGCCCGCGCTCCCTCGACGCGCTCGGCGAGCGCGGCGACGCGGGACGACCTCTCACCGAGAATCCGCTCGGCGTCGGACCGTGCCTGTTCGGCCCCCTCGACGTCCTCGGCGCTCGTCCCGTCTGCGGCGAGCGCGGCCTTCGCGGGGTGCTCGGTCCCCCCGCACACCGGGCACGGCTCGCCGTCCTCGAGGCTGCCGGCAAGCTCGCCCGCGAGACCCGTGATCCGCGCGGCCCGGACGTGAGCCTCGTGGGCGACGGCGACGCGTGCGACGCGGGCAGCGCGGTCCCGCGCGGCAACGGCGTCGGCGTGCTCGGTCTCAGCCGCCGCGGCGGCGCGGGCGGCGGCGAGCACAGCCTCGGCCACCTCGAGCTGCGCGCGCCGGCCCGGCAGCTGCGCGACGACCTCGGTGGCGGTCTCCAGCTCGGTGACGATCTCCCGGCGCTGCGAGGGCCGCACCTCGAGCTCGGCGGCGAGCCGCTGCGCCCCCGCCCGTGACGTTGCGAGGGATTCCCGCAGGTCCTC
>JABBOW010000062.1 GCA_012927595.1 Cellulomonas sp. | reverse complement strand
CGCCGCGGTGGCGCCCGGGGCCGCGCGGACGGGCAGGTGGAGCGCGGCGCGCAGACCGCCCAGCGCCGCCTGGGCCAGCGTGACGTCGCCGCCCTGCTCCCGCGCGACCTCCCGGGCGATCGCGAGGCCGAGCCCGCTGCCTCCGGCGTCACGTTCCCGCGCCTCGTCCAGCCGGACGAAGCGCTCGAACACCCGCTCGCGGTCAGACGCGGGCACGCCGCTGCCGTCGTCCTCGACCGTCACGGAACCGTCGTCGACGGTGACCCGGACGCGGGTCGACGCGTGCCGCAGGGCGTTGTCGACGAGGTTGCGCACGACCCGGCCGATCGCGGCCGCGTCGCCGAGCGCGTTCCCTGAGCCCACCATCGCGACGTCGATCCGGTCGACCTTGCGCGCTGCCGCGACAGCGTCGTGCGCCAGGCGTCCGAGGTCGATCGCTCCGTGCTCGACCGGCCTCGACCCCACTCGAGCGAGGAGCAGCAGGTCGTCGACGAGCGCCTGCATGCGCAGGACCTCACCCTCGAGGTCCGCAGCGAGCTCCGCGGTGCCGTACAGGTCGGGGTGGGCCAAGGCGACGTCGATGGTCGCGCGCACGGCGGCGAGCGGCGACCGCAGCTCGTGCGCCGCGTCGGCCGTGAAGGTGCGCTGGCGGGCCGCAGAGCCCTCGAGCCTGTCAAGCATCTCGTTCAGCGTCCGGGCCAGTGCGCCCAGCTCGTCGTCCGCGTCGCGGACCGGTAGCGACCCGGACCCGCCCGAACGCGCCACCTGGGCAGCAGCACTGCGCATCTGCTCGACGGGGAGGAGCGCTCGACCGAGCACCACCCAGATCACCCATGCGAGCAGGGCCGTCAGCAGCGGGACGACAACCACGAGCGAGACGCTGAGGGCACCAAGGAGTCCTCGGACCTCGGCGAGCGGCACGGTCGCCACGACGGTGACGGGGGCGCCGCGGTACGTGGTCGCCCGGACGGCGACCCGCGCCTCGTCGTCGTAGGTCGTGGCGGCCGTGGTGACCAGCACGTCGTCGCCGGCCGTCGACCGCAGCGCCGCCAGGTCGCTCGGCACCAGGACCGGCAGGGTGCGGCTCGCGTTGGGCGACGACGCGATGACCAGGCCGGACGCGTCGAGCAGCTGGGCGATCTCTCGCGGTTCGGCCACGGGAAGGGCTGGGGGCAGGCGGTCGTCCCCGGCCAGTGCAGCGATCGTCCCGGCCCGGTCCCGGGCGATGTCGTCGAGGGCCGCCACCCGGCTGCGGGACAGGACAGTCGTGAGCGCGACGGCACCCACGGCGAGGGTCACGCACAGCAGGACCGCGGTCAGCACGGTCAGCCGCAGCCGCAGCGACCAGCCGCGCCACGCCCGGCCGTGAATCCGCCCGACGTTCCCTCGCGTCGGGGCTCCGGCCGCCGGAACCATCGTCACACCGCCACGCGGTAGCCGGCCCCGCGGACGGTGGTGACCGCGTCCCGGCCGAGCTTGCGTCGTAGGTAGCCGACGTAGACCTCGACGACGTTGAGGTCCTCCCCCGATCCGTCCCACACGTGGTCGCGGAGCTCGACCTTGCCGACCACCCGGTCACCGTGGCGCATGAGGTACTCGAGGAGGCCGAGCTCGCGCGTCGTGAGGACGACGGGAGCGCCGTGCTGCGTCACCGTGCGCGTCGCGGGGTCGAGCACGATGTCACCGGCGGTCAGCACCGCTGGGCGAGCACCGACGGGGCGGCGGACGAGGGCTCGGAGCCGCGCGACGAGCACGACGAACGAGAACGGCTTGGTCAGGTAGTCGTCGGCACCGACATCCAGCCCGTCGGCGACGTCGTGCTCGCCGTCCTTCGCGCTGAGCAGGAGCACGGGCGTCCAGATGCCGCGCTCGCGGAGGGCCGTGACGACGTCATACCCGTTGCGGCGCGGCAGCATGATGTCCAGGACGATCGCGTCGTACTCGATGTCCGTCGCGAGCGTGAGCCCGGACTCGCCGTCGTGGGCGATGTCGACCGCGAAGCCCTCGGCTGCCAGGCCCCGCTCGAGGGCGCGGGTGAGACCCCGCTCGTCATCGACCACCAGGACCCGCACGACTGCAGCATCTCACTGCGCCGCCCGCGGTGACGTCGGCCGCGTTCGGCTCTCAGCGTGCTCTCAGGGCTCGTGGCGCACCATCAACTCATGACTGAGCCAGCCGTACCTCGTCGAAGCCTGAGCCTGCGTTCCCGGTGGAGCGTCCCCGTCGTGGTGGCGGCGGTCGTCGCCGGAGCGTTCATCGCGCCGCCGCTGATCGCCTCCGCGGGCGACCACGGGCTCCCGCCAGTGACCCCGCAGGCGTTGCTCGCACAGGTCGCAGCCGCGCGGCCGACAGCACTGTCCGGCACGGTCGTCTACACGGCCCGGCTCGGCCTGCCCGCGATGCCCTTCGCGTCGGCCAGCGGGGCGGACCCGATCGTCCTGCTCGGCGGCAGCTCGACGATGCGCGTGTGGTCGGACGGTGCTGAACGGTCGCGCGTCGCGCTGCTCGGCGCGACGTCCGAGTACTCGGCCGTCCGGGACGGCGCCCAGGCGTGGACGTACTCGAGCGCCAAGGACGCCGTCGTCCACTACGCGCTCAGTGCACCGGACGCAGCTCGGTACGACAAGCTCACCGGCGACCTCCGCGCCAAGACCGAGTCACCCGCAGCTAGCGCTCTCCCCACCCCGGCCGAGGCCGCGCGTGCGGCTCTCGCGCACGCC
>JABBOW010000192.1 GCA_012927595.1 Cellulomonas sp. | reverse complement strand
GCTCGCGTCGGGTCGCTCGGTGCCGCGCGACGAGCCGCCTCGACCCGAGGCCCGGCACCGTCACGATGCTGACCCCCGCCGGTACCTCCCCCTGCAGCGCGAGCGCCGGGAGCATCGCCACTCCCTGACCTGCGGCGACGAGTGCGAGGGCGACGTCAAAGTCGTAATACTGATGGCGCGTGCGCAGACGCGTTCCGAGCGTCGCTGCGACGCGGCCGAGCGCGCGAGCCGCCGCGGTGCCGGGCTCGGAGCCGACCCAGATCGCGTCGCGGAGGTCGGCGAGCTGAGTCGGTGCTGCCGCCGAGGCGGGCAGGACAAGTCGCCACGGCTCTTCGAGCAGGACCGTGTCGCGAACCCCGCGCGGCACCGTCGCATCGGAGTCTTCATCGCGTTCCATCAGGACGATGTCGGCGTCACCGTCACGAAGCCGTCGCAGCGACTCCGTGGGCTCCCGCTCCTCGACGGCGAGCTCGAGCCCCGCGTACCGCTCGGCGACGACGACCGCTGCGGGACCGACGACCGCGCGGATCGCCGTCTGGAACGCCGCGATCGTCACGCGACCCGCGACCTGGCCCCCGAGGGTCGCGATCGCCTTGCGCGCCTCGACGAGCTCGGCCTCGATGCGCTCAGCGGACTCCGCCAGGATGCGACCGGCGCGGGTCAGCGTCGCACCACGCGGTCCGCGGACGAGCACCTGCACGCCCTCCTCGGCCTCGAGCCGGGTGATCTGCTGCGACACCGCGGACGGCGTCACGTGCAGAAGGTCGGCCGCGGCGTTGACCCCGCCGGCGCGGTAGACGGCCAGCAGAACAGCGAGTCGGCGCGGATCTGTCGGCATGTGGCGATGCTAAGCCCCGGCCGAGTGCCCGACGCGGTACCCCGCTGTCCCGGGCGACATCAGTTCTGCTTAGTTCCTGGTTGACCAGAGTTCATTTGAAGTGAACGTCTCGTTGGCGCAGACTGGGCGCAGAGCCGCTCCGGCGAACACCCGACCGACGGCCGTCGTCACCCCGTCGTTCTCTGGAGATTGCTCGTGTACGTCGTCGTCACCGCCATCGGATGGATCGGCGCGGTCACCTGCGTCGCCGCCTACGCGCTCGTCTCGCGCGGCACGTGGTCGGTGTCGTCGCGACGCTTCCAGGTGGCGAACGTCGCCGCTGCGCTGATGATGTGTGTGGTGGCCGCGCGCGGGCACGTCTGGGCCTCCGTCGCTGCGAACGCCATGTGGGCCGTGATCGGCACGCGCACCGTCGCTACCTTGATGCGCGCGCGCCGGGCGCAGCCGGACGCAATGCACGACGACGCGCTCGACAGCCCATCGCACAGCACGCACGGCGACCTGCTCGACGGCGCAACGGTCAAGCCGATCTGGGCCACGGTCACCGAGCCGCAGATGTCCGAGATGCGGTCGAGCTCAGTCGGTCTCGTCGCCTGAGCCGAGGATCGCGCGCAGACCTTCCAGCAGTCGAAGGCCTCCTCCGTGGCGGTCGATTCGGTTCGACGTCACCACTCCGTCAGGCGCTGCCGAATGGCCGCCTCGGCGTCCGGCAGTGACGAGTAGCTCAGCACGAGCGCCAGGAGGTCCGCCGCGAGCGAGAACGCAATCACAGACGAATCGGCCTCGTCGTAGGCGGCACGATCGACCGAGATCACGCCCGGGCGGGCGAACTCTTTCATGAGGGCAGCGGGAACCCGCTCAATGAACTCCTCAGGAAAGCCCGGGACAAGGTCCCGTCCGAACGCGGCGGGGCAGGTCGTCGTCGCCCCCGACGGCAGCGGCTCGGAGACGTGGACCTCGATTTCGAGTTGGTGCGTCGTGCTCGGCCTGAGCGTTGCGCCGATCAGCGCACGTTGAGGATGACCGCTCACCCCGCGATAGATCTCGACGAAGGCTCACCGCACCGTGACCACCGTTTCGCCCAGCATGGGCAGGGATTCCCTGCGCACGCCATGCAACGCGTACCGAGCAAGAGGGCAGTCGATTCCTACCGCCACGCGTCGATACCCTGTCTGCACGATCATCGTGGCACCTTCCCTCATATACTCGCGATCTGTTGCTGGTTCTTTCGGGAGATTTGTTGCTGGTTCTTTCGGGAAACGCTCGACTCCCCGGTCCGCCGGCCTGCCTGCACACCGACTGCGGACCGACGGCGGCAGAAACAGATCAGACTTTCCGCCTGGCACGAATAGATTTCCGACCGACTGCACGGCCGAATGGACGATGGCGCTCTTGCAGTCAAGCGTCACGCAGTCGTTCAAGAAGAGCAGGCACCGTCGTCGCGGGCGGACCGAAGAGCTCCGGGGACGAGAGCTCGAACAGGGCTTCAGTGAGGACACCTGCCTGCGCAGCCCTCATGCCGACGTCATCGCGCCCCGCCAAAGCCTCCGCCCACGACTCCAGATCGTGCTCATCCAGCTCGCCGCGGCGATGCGACTCGAGCGCGGCGAGGACATCGGCCATCCCCAGCTCGACGAGCTCGGTCGCACAGTCCCAGGGGAACTGCCCCAGCTGCTCGATGGCTTCCAGAACTGGCCGCCGGAACTCAATGAGGTCTTTGAGAGCTTCGATGCGTGCAGAATCAATTTTAGGTGTATCCATCATGAACCTAGCTTCACTTTGATATGGACGATTTCGCCATCTGGCGCAACCGTGGTCTTCGCGTAGCCAGTGGTGATTCCGGCTGCATCCACAGTCTTGGTGTAGATCGCGTACGAGCCGGGAACGCGGCCAGGCACATTGGTCGAGAATTGGAGCG
>JABBOW010000016.1 GCA_012927595.1 Cellulomonas sp. | reverse complement strand
CACGACCGGGAGCGCTCCCGTCCAGGGGGCCCGTCGCGGGGCGCTGCTTCAGGACGTCACATCGGCCGTCGTGAACCGGCTCCAGGCGAGTGCCCCGAAGATCGCGACCCACGCGGCCTGGACCCCCAGTCCGCGACCCAGCACGCCCCAGTCGACCTGGATCCGCAGGAACTCGGCGAAGTCCAGCCAGTGGTGCGTGAGCAGGCCCGGGTGGATCGCGCCGAGCTGGGGGAGGGTGTCGAGCACTGCAGAGACGATCGCGACGACGACCGTCGCGGCCATCGCACCGACAGGGACCTCGGTGAGCGTCGACAGGAACAGCCCCACGGTGACCAGCCCCGTCAGGGACAGTGCGACGTAGATGGCGACGCCGGCCATGCGGAGCAGGCCGTCGCCCAGCGGGACCGTCGACCCGGAGAGCAGGGTGATGTCCCTCAGCCCGAAGTACACCGCGCCGACGACGAGCGCCATCACCGCGATCGCCATGACCGCCGCGGCCACGAACGTCAGAGTGGCCAGCGCCTTGACCGCGAGCAGACGGGTGCGCGACACGGGGACGGCCAGCAGATACCGCAGCGTCCCGGCTTGCGCCTCACCGGCGATCGCATCACCCGACGCGATCCCGGTGGTCAGCGGCAGAAGAAACGGAAGGCACAGGAACAGGGCCGCGACCACCAGGAAGAGACCGTTGCCGGTCACCCTCCCGACGAAGCCCGGCCCCTGACCGCCGAGCGCTGTGTCCCGCGTGATGAACAGGACGGTGCCAAGCAGCAGCGGGACGGCCGACAGCCCCCCGAGCAGGGCGATGTTGCGGCGACGCCCGAAGACGAGCCGGAGCTCGCTGCGCAGCAGCCGACCCCATGCTCCTCGTCGGGCAGGCGGGTCGGTGAGCGTCGTCGCGGGCCCCACGGCGCCCGCCGCGAGGCCATCAGCGCGCGACATCGAAACCCTCCCCGGTGAGTGCGACGAAGAGCTGCTCGAGGCTCGGGCGTCGGACCTCGAGGCCGAGGAGGTCGACCCCGGCATGGACGAGCGCCGCCGCGACGCTCTCCGGGGCGATGTCGGCGAGCAGGCCGGTCAGCGTCATGCCGTCGACCGACACCTCGGTGATCTGAGCAGCGGTGAGCACCTCGGCCGCGGTGGCTACGTGCCGGAGCGTCGTGGTCACGACGAGGTGCGCAGCTCCGCGCCCGGTCAGGACGCCCCGGTCGCCCTGGAGCAGGAGCCGGCCGCGCCCCATGATCCCGATGTGCGAGCACACCTGCTCGATCTCGCTGAGCAGGTGCGAGGAGACCAGCACCGTGGTCCCGGCGTCGGCCAGCTCGCGGATCAGGACGCGCACCTCGCGGGTGCCCTGCGGGTCGAGGCCGTTCGTCGGTTCGTCGAGAACGAGCAGCTCGCGCGGTCGAAGCAGCGCGGCCGCAAGCCCGAGGCGCTGCTTCATCCCGAGCGAGTACTGCCGGTACGGCTTGGTCGCCGCGGCGGCCAGCCCGACGCGTACTAGCGCGTCGTCGCAGCGGCGGCGGGACGTGTGCGGGTCGGCTGTCGCGTCGCACGCGTCGAGTCGCGCCAGGTTCGCGCGGCCGCTGAGATACGGCTGGAACGCCGGCCCTTCGACGAGGACCCCCACCCTTGGCAGCACCGAGCCCCCGGCCTGCGGCATCGGTTGGCCGAGCAGCCAGGACCGGCCTGCAGTCGGGCGGACGAGACCGAGCAGCATCCGGATCGTCGTCGTCTTGCCCGAGCCGTTGGGTCCGATGAAACCGTAGACGGAACCACGCAGCACCTGCAGCCCGATCCCGTCGACCGCAACCTGACCCGAGCGGAACCGCTTGGTGAGGCCTTCGCTCCGTACGGCGAACGCCATCGCCTCGTCAGCCGTCAGGTCGTCCGTCGCTTCGTCGGGTGCCACGTCTACCAGCATGGTGCGCTCCGCGGTCGAGGTCACGCCATCCCACGCAGCGTCTCGGCCGGGACTGCACCGACGAGCACCCGACCGTCATCGGTGACGAGCACGCTCAGCAGCGCCGAGCTGAGCAGGCGCCCCCCGGGAACCTGCGTGGTGAGCTGCTGGTGGAGGGCGGCGGTGTCCAGGCTGAACGAGTCGCGATGGCCCTTGCCGTCGCTGGGCGCGAACTCTTGGATGAGCGCCTGGGCACTCGGCGAACCGATGGTCGGTTGGGTCCCGAGCGCGCCCGTGAGGGCTGCCGGGTCGCCCGCGATGAGGGACGCGACATCTACATGGGCCAGCGTGACGACCGTCGCCCAGCCGGTGCCGGTGACGGAGACCCCGTCCGGCAGAGCTGCCGTCGACGGCGTGGCCTGCGAGCCCGCAAGTGCGGACTCGTCGGGCAACGGCACCACCACCTGCTTGACCGTTGCCCCCACCGGTGCGGAGAAGGTCAGCACCGCGGCGTCAGGCGTCGCGAACCGCACGTCTGTGAAGCCGAGCTCCAGCGCCGGTGCCGTCGAGTCCTGCGTGCTCCATGCCTGCACGCGCAGCGGGGTGGAGGTCACGGCGTCGATGGCCACGACGATCCGTGCGACGAGAGTGGCTCCACTCCGCGGTGTCACGACCAGCTGGTAGGCGGCCCGTCCGGCGACCGTCGTCTGCGGGTCCAGCGTGACGACCGACGACTGGTCGGCGTGCGCGAGAGCCGCACGCGCGGCCTCGGCCGGGGTGGGGAGAGCGCTAGCTGCGGGTGACTCGGTCTTGGCGCGGAGGTCGCCGGTGAGCTTGTCGTACCGAGCTGCGTCCGGTGCGCTGAGCGCGTAG
>JABBOW010000208.1 GCA_012927595.1 Cellulomonas sp. | reverse complement strand
GGCGGGGCCTCCGCAGTCGCCGAGCGGCGCCGCCGAGGACCCGGGGCCATGGGGCTCCGCTTCTGACCGGCAGACGCAGCACGCCTCACCGACCGATCTTCCGACGGGTGCCGAGCTGCGCGGCGAGGTTCGCAAGGAGCTCCCGGAGCCGGCCGAGTCGGACCGCGCTGCGCCCGCACCCGGCCCGGGTTCGGCCAGCCCAGGCGACGCGACGGCGCCCGAACCGTCGTCGGCCGAGGCCCAGCGCACGCACGCCGCCGATCGCGCGACCGACCCGGGCGCGGGCGCATCGAACGGCTACGGGCCGACCGACCCGCAGGACACCGCCACCGCGACACCGATGCCGCCGGAACCCAACCGCTCCGCGGGCCGCGGCTGAAACTCGTCCCAGCCGACCCGTATCCCTGGACGCCTCGCACCCGATGACCCCCCCGAAGGAATAACCACGAGTGGCCACACCCATCCGGGTCGGCCGCCACGAGTTCAAGGAGTACCGATGAGCACCAGCGCACTCGCAGCAGTCGTGACCAAGCTGACCAGCCTCGGCCTCGCAGGCAAGGCAGTGGTCGGCGTCGTTGTCGCGACCGTGGCCGTCGGCGCGGTCGGCGCGGCCCAGGCTGCCACACCGGCACCCATCGACTCGGTCACGGCACCGACCACGACGCCTACCGACGACCCGACGACCGAGGCCACCGACGACCCGACGACCGAGGCCACCGACGAGGCCACCGACGAGGCCACTCACGAAGCCACCGACGAAGCTACCGACGAGCCCACCGCGGACGCGACGGAGGCGCCGACCACGCGCCCGACCGACATGCCCACAGCGTCGGCATTCGGCCAGAGTGTCGCGGCGGACGCACGCGACGGCGGCGTCGACGGGCAGGAGATCTCGACCGAGGCCAAGGCCCGCGCTACCGAGCGTCAGGACGCCCGCGCCACCGCAGAGCCGACCACAGAGCCGAAGGCCGAACCGAAGGCCGAACCGACCGAGCACGCCGACGGGCGCGAGGCAGCCACAGCGCGCCATTGAGAGCTCGGCCGGGCCGCTCCCCCCTGCCGGCCCGGCCGGCTGACGACGAAGCCCCGTGGTCTCCCCCGACCGCGGGGCTTCGTCATGCCCGGACACGGAGGTGTCCATCGGGCATCGGGACGCCTATGGGAGTCTTGCGCTGCCGAAGACGAGGAGGGTCGCCGTGCCTGAACGTGAGATCGCTGAGCTGACCCGGTTGGTGCGGGAGTTCAGCACCGAACGCGACTGGGAGCAGTTCCAGGACCCGAAGTCGCTGATCCTGGCGCTCGTCGGCGAGGTCGGCGAGCTCGCAGAGCTGTTCCAGTGGGTCCCCGCGGACGGCGCCGTCGCGCGGTTCGCGGAGCCGTCCCGCCAGGCCCGCGCCGGGGAGGAGATGTCAGACGTGCTCATCTACCTGCTGCGACTCGCCGATGTCCTCGACGTCGACCTGTCGTCCGCCGCGCGCGCCAAGCTCGCCGCGTCGCACCGCCGGTTCGCGGCCGACGTCGTGCGCGGGGTCGCACCCGAGAAGACCTGAGTCCCGTCGGGCGGGCCCCGCGCACGTTCACGGGCGTCAGCGGTCGATCGTGCCCATGTCGGCGTATCGCTCACCGGCGGCAGCTCCGATCGGCAGGGCTGCGTCGAGGGCGGCCAGGTCCTCGGCGGTCACCTCGACCGCGTCGGCCGCGACGTTCTCCTCGAGGTAGGTGATCCGCTTCGTGCCCGGGATCGGCACGACGTCGGGCCCCTGCGCCAGCACCCACGCCAGCGCGAGCTGCCCGGGCGTGACGCCCTTGCGGCCCGCTAGCACGCGCACGGTGTCGACGAGACCGAGGTTGACGTCCAGCGCATGACCCGTGAAGCGCGGGTTGCTGCGGCGGAAGTCGTCCGGCGCGAGCGCGTCGGGCGACACGATCGTGCCGGTGAGGAAACCCCGACCGAGCGGCGAGTAAGGCACGAGCCCGATCCCGAGCGCGCGCAGGAGCGGCAGGATCTCCGCCTCGACGTCGCGCGTCCAGAGCGAGTACTCGGTCTGGAGCGCCGTGATCGGGTGCGTGGCATGTGCGCGGCGGATGGTCTCGGGCGACGCCTCGGACAGCCCGAGGTGACGCACCTTGCCGGCCGTCACGAGCTCGGCCATGGCGCCGACCGTCTCCTCGATCGGGACGGTCTTGTCGACGCGGTGCTGGTAGTAGAGGTCGATGTGGTCGACGCCGAGCCGTTGGAGGCTCGCGTCCGCGGCCCGACGCACGTACTCGGGGCTGCCGTCGACGCGGCGCGTGCCGTCGGGGTCGACCACGTTGGCGAACTTGGTCGCGAGGACCACCTCGTCACGGCGGTCGGCGATCGCGCGCCCGACGAGGCGCTCGTTGGTGAACGGCCCGTACATGTCGGCGGTGTCCAGGAGGGTCACGCCGAGGTCGAGCGCGCGGTGGATCGTCGCGATGGAGTCCGTCTCGGTCGCGGAGTCGGTGGTGTAGAAGGCCGACATGCCCATGCAGCCGAGGCCCAGGGCGGAGACGGCGAGGGCCGTCCCGTTCTCGGCGCTGCCGAGCGTGCGGGTGGAGAGGGTTCGTGGTGTCGTCATGGATCGAGCCTGCGCCTTCGAGCGGACTCGAAGTCAAGGGCTACGGCGAACCGACGCGACCCTCGTACAGCCCGATCTTGTACTCGATCGCCTCGAGGTTCTCCTGGACGGCCGCGAGCTGCGCGAGCACGCGCTCGCGGTGGGCGTGCAGGAGCGCGAGCCGCTGCGCCTCGTTCCCGTCACCCGCGCGGCACAGTTCCGCGTACGCGCGGACCTCGCGGATCGGCATCCCGGTCCCGCGCAGACGCGTGAGCATGACGATCCAGCCCAGGTCCTGCTCGGTGTACCGGCGGTGGCCCGACGAGGCCCGCTCGATCGGCTCGAGCATGAGCCCGTCACGCTCGTAGTAGCGCAGCGTGTGCGGCGTCAGGCCCGTGGCCTGCGCGGCGTCCGCGATGCTGAGCGGGGGAGAGGCGGTCGCGACAGACATGCGACGAGCATGGTGCTTCGAGTGGGCTCGAAGTCAAGGCCGGCCCGACGATGAGGCTCGGAGTCAGAGCCCGAGCAGGCGCCGCAGAATGACCTCGACACGCAGGACGACGTCGTCGTCGGCGCGCCCGGACCGCCGCCCCCACCGCAGCGGCGAGATCGCGCGGACGTCCTCGCACCTGATGTAGCTGGTCTCCCGCAGCCCGGAGTCGCCAGGTTCGACCTCGACGTGCGTCGGCGACTCCCGACGAGTTCGGGTCAGGGGGATGACGGTGACGACCGGAGGGATGGAGTCCAGCCAGGGCTGAGCGCTGAGAACCAGGACCGGCCTCGTCAGGGACTGCCCGTGCCCGACCGGCGAACCCAGGTCGGCGAGGTAGATCTCGCCGCGCCTCACCAGTCCTCCGCGGCGAGAGCGTCGTCGGCCGGATCTTCCCGTGCCAGATCGAGCCCGGTGCGGTAATTCCCTCCAAGCGGCCCACGACCTGCCAAGCTGCACGCATGGACACCGAGGTCGAGCGGCTATTCCGGGAGTCGTTGATGGACGCCCTTGCCGCTCGGCTGTCGCACGGCAACAGCACCCTCAGTCGCGCCGACCTGACCAAGTTCACGCTCGGTGACTCGACGTGGCGCCTGATCGACGAGTCCAAGGGGATCTGGAACCCGAAGAGCCTCGCGGCGACGCTGTCCATCGTGTCGTCGCCGGCGGGCCCGTATGCGGACAAGGAGCTCGCGCCCGGCGTCTGGCGCTACGACTATCGCGCAGGCTCAGGCGCAGGGGACAACACGAAGCTCCGGCGCGCGCGCGAGCTCGAGCTCCCCGTCATCCTTCTCCGCAAGCTCGAGCCGAATGTCTTCGTACCTGTGTTTCCGGTGTCAGTGATCGACGATGACCCGGTCGAGCGGTTCTTCACGATCGCGCTCAGCGACCTCGAGCTGCTGCGTGACCCCGCCCACCCGACGTCGACCGAGCGCCGGTATGCCGAGCGGGTGGTGCGGCAACGGCTGCACCAGCCGGTCTTCCGGGGCATCGTCCTGCGTGCCTATGCGCAACGCTGCGCCGTGTGCGACCTGAAGCACCCGGAGCTGCTGGACGCCGCGCACATCGATGGGGACAGTGAAGCGGCCGGCGACGCCGTGGTCACCAACGGGCTGTCGCTGTGCAAGATCCACCACTGCGCCTACGACGCGAACCTGATGGGGATCACCCCGGACTACGGCGTGCGGATCAACAAGGCGCTGCTCCTCGAGGTCGACGGACCGATGCTGAGGCACGGCCTCCAGGAGATGCACGGCCATCCGATCGGCATCCCGAAGCGGGTCCAGGACCGGCCGGATCGCGACCGGCTCGCGCGGCGCTTCGCGCAGTTCAGCGCGTCATCCTGATCAGACCGAACGGCAGTTCGTGCCCGTCGGCGCGGCCAAGACCAGCCAACCTCGCGGAGATGGCCGTGGGGCGGGTGACGATCAACACGACCGCGTCGTCGTACGGCTCAAAGCCCACCGATGGGTCGGCTCACCGACTGCATAATGGTTGACACGACGCTCGTTGGAGCCGACTATGGTCGCTCCAGCGTTCACAAGGAGGCACGGTGACATCCCGGCCGTTATCGATGAGGGTCCGCAGGTCTGCGGCCGAGCTTGGCGAGCACTTGACCACGTGGCGCAAGCTGCAGAACCTGACCGCCGAACAGGTCGCCGAACGCGCCGGGATCACCCGTGGCACCCTGCGTCGGCTGGAGCACGGGGATCCCGCCGTCGGGCTGGGTGTCACGCTGGGAGTCGCGCGCGCCCTGGGCCAGCTGGACCGCCTCGTGACCGCGCTGGACCCTTACGAGACCGACCTGGGTCGTGCCCGCGCCGACGAGAAGCTCCCGACCCGGGTGCGACCGTGAGCCCGCCGCGCACGACGGAGATCACCGTGTGGTGCGCGACCCATGGACAGTCCGTGCCGGTGGGTACCGCCTGGGTCAGCCAACGCCGCGGCGCGGTGTCCACCACATTCACCTACGACCCGGGCTGGCAGGCTGACCGCTACGCGCACGCGTTCAGTCCCGAGCTCAACGTGACCACAGCTCGTCACCACCTCGCGCGTCTGCCAGGCGCGCTGGCGGACTGCTCACCGGACCGGTGGGGCCGCACCCTGATCGACAAGCGGCTGCGCGGACAGGCACGCCTGGCCGGAGACGTCCCAGCCCAGCTCACCGAGGTCGACTACCTGCTCGGAGCAAGCGACCTGACCCGGCAGGGAGCGTTGCGCCTGACCACCGAAGTGGACGGGCCGTTCCTGGCGGAACACGCCGAGGTGCCCCAGCTCGTCGAGCTACCCCGTCTGCTGCGGGCCGCCGACGCCGTCGGAGTCGATGACGACGCGATGGCCGCCGTCAAGGCGCTGCTCGATGCAGGGTCCGGTTCCCTGGGCGGGGCCCGCCCCAAGGCGTCGGTGCGAGACGGGGATCATCTGGCGATCGCGAAGTTCCCTCACCGGTCAGACGACTGGGACGTGATGGCCTGGGAGAAGACGGCTCTGGACCTGGCCGAGCGTGCAGGGATCCGCGTCCCGGTCCGGCGACTCGTCGACATCGACGCGCGCCACGCCCTGGTCCTGGACCGCTTCGACCGGACGAGCACAGGACGTGTGGAGTACATCTCGGCGATGACCCTGGTCGGCGGGCACGACGGTGGAACATACGACTACCTCGAGGTCGCCGAGGCGTTGGCCGAGCGCGGTGTCAGCGTCGCAGCCGACCTGGCCGAGCTGTGGCGACGCATCGCGTTCTCGCTGCTGGTCAACAACACTGACGACCACCTACGCAACCACGGCATGCTGCACCACATCAACGGGTGGCGCCTGTCCCCGGCCTTCGACGTCAATCCCAACCCCGACACGCATGCCCAGCGGGCAACCACCGTCTGCTTCGCGGCCGGTGACCGATCGCAGAGCCTGAGCGCCCTGATCGACGGATGCGACAAATTCGGGCTCACACCCGCCGCTGCAGCCGCATCCCTCCGAGAGGTCGCCGCTGCCCTTGTCGGCTGGCGCGATGTTGCGGCTGACAACGGCGTCACCAAGCCCGAGGTCGACCTGTTCGCCGACTGCTTCGACGGGCTGCTCCGCGACCTACCGTGAACCCGCGGCACCCCAGCGGGGTCTATGACCGCGGCTTGACGACCGCCCGCAGCACCTCCTGCGTCTCCGCATCGACGGAGAAGAGCAGCGTCCCCACGAGCCCGCGCGGCTGTCAGGACGCGCTCGATCAGGACCGGCAGGGCAAGGTCGGGCTCCGAGACGCGATCCGCATCGCCGTCGAACAGTGTCTGCACGGAGACGGCGCCGGTCGAGTGGCCCGTCTCGACGACTGACATCGGCCGCATCTGATCCTGGCGAACCGGCCGGCCCCCGAGTGTCGAGCCGCATCGTCGGCGGGCGTCGCGGAACCCGTGAGGATGAACTGCCCGGTCTGCTGCCGGTCGTCGACCGCGCGGCCCACGTGGTTCCACAGTGCAGGTTGTACCTGCCACTCATCGAGAAGCTGCGGTGGGGTGCAGTCGAGGCGGAGCGCCGGGTCGACGGCGATCGCGAGTGGGACCCGCGGGTCGGTGTCGACGCGCAGCTCGCTCGCAGCCATCTGCCGCGCCGTCGCGGTCCTGCCGCAGGCCTTCGGTCCTTCGATGACGACAGCGCCGGCGGCAGTCAGTGCGCCGCGAAGTTCCCGGTCGACAACCCGCGGCCTGCACTCCACGGCGATTTTCCCGCAGCTCAAAGGCCTGAACGGTCAAATTGTTCGTCGCGCAGTCGTCAGACTGCCGATTCTCTAACCGTCAGATTGTCACGAGTCCAGCGGCCAGTGTGTCGGCAGCGCGTCAGCGCGACCCCCCCCAGACCGAAGGTCCCGCCCCACACGCACGCCCACGTGGCTAGCCTGAGCCAAGAGTTCGTCTCCAATGAGGGAGCACGACATGGGCACGGTATCGACGTCGCAGATCCGCAACGTCGCCCTGGTGGGACACAGCGGCAGCGGCAAGACGACGCTGGCTGAGGCACTGCTGCTCCGCGCCGGCGCCATCTCCCGGGCAGGGCGCATCGAGGACGGGTCGACGGTGTGCGACTTCGAGCCTGAGGAGATCGCGCGCGGCATCTCCCTCTCGGTCGCCCTCGCGCCGTTCGAGTGGACGGCGCCGGACGGTGAGACGTACAAGATCAACCTGCTCGACACGCCGGGATACGCCGACTTCGTGGGCGGGGTCGACGCCGCGATGAGCGTCGCAGACCTCGTCGTCGTCGTCGTGAGCGCCGTCGACGGGCTCGAGGTGGGCGCCGAGACGGCATGGGAGCAGGCGGCGGCCCTCGGGCTGCCGCGCATGGTGTTCGTCACCAAGGAGGACAAGCCGCGCGCGGACTTCCACCGGGTGCTCGAGCAGCTGCGCACGGTGCTCGGGGCCGGGATCATCCCGCTCGAGCTGCCACTGGGTGAGCAGGACACGTTCCACGGCGTCGCCGACGTGCTGTCCGAGCATGGCCTGGCCTACACCGCGGACGGGCGCCACCACGACGAGCCGATCCCCTCAGACGTCGCCGAGGAGGAGCATCGCCTGCACGACGAGGTCGCCGAGGAGATCGTCTCGGGGGACGACGACCAGCTCGAGCGGTACCTGTCCGGCGCCATGCCTGACGCGTTCGAGCTCGAGCGAAGCCTGGCCCACGAGGTGCGCGACGGGCTCGCGTTCCCCGTGATCGTCGGTTCCGCGGTGACGGGCGTCGGGGTCGACCGGCTCGCGGACTTCCTGTGCGAGCTCGGGCCGTCACCGGCGGACCGTCCGCGGCACGTCGTGGTCGGCGGGACCGACGACGGCCATGAGATCGAGATCGACGTCGACCCGGCCGGCGAGCCGCTCGCGTACGTGTTCCGGACCGTCGCGGACCCGTTCGTCGGGCAGATTTCTCTCATCCAGGTGCTGTCCGGGACGCTCGCGCCCGCGGACCACCTGGTCAACACGACGACCGGGACCGACGAGCGCCTGCACGGCCTGTTCCACCTGCGCGGCAAGGAGCACCTGCCGGCGGAGAAGGTCGTCGCGGGCGACCTCGCGGCCGTCCCGAAGCTCACAGCGAGCCCGACCGGCACGGCCCTCGCGCGCGGCACCACGCCCGTGCGGATCGTCGGCCCGGCCCCGCGCCCGACGCCCTACGGACTCGCGCTGCGCCCGATCACACAGTCCGACGACGACAAGCTGTCCGGTGCGCTGGGCAAGCTCGTCGCCGAGGACCCGACGCTGCGCGTCGACCGGATCGGCGGCATCGGCTCTGTGCACGGGCAGACGGTGCTGCGCGGTGCGGGCGACATCCACCTCGCCGTCGCTCTGGAGCGGCTCGCGCGCAAGTTCGGCGTGAACGTCGCGACGGACGACGTCAAGGTCGCGTACCGGGAGACGATCGCCGCACCGGCGAACGCCGAAGGCAGGGTCAAGAAGCAGTCGGGCGGGCACGGGCAGTTCGCCGTCGCGCTGCTGCGCGTGACCCCCCTGCCACGCGGCTCAGGGTTCGAGTTCGTGGACTCCGTCGTCGGAGGGTCGGTCCCGCGCAACTACATCCCCGCTGTCGAACGCGGAGTGATCGAAGCCATGGCGACCGGTGGGCTGCACGGGTACCCCGTCGTGGACGTGCGGGTCGAGCTGTACGACGGCAAGTACCACTCGGTCGACTCCTCTGACATGGCGTTCCGCACCGCAGCCGCCCACGGGCTCCGCGAGGCGCTCGCCGCCGCGGGGACCGTTATCCTCGAGCCGGTCTCCGAGGTGACGGTCACGATGCCCGCCGACTACCAGGGTGACGTGCTCGGCGACCTGTCGGCGCGGCGCGCACGGATCTCGGCGACCGGCGCGCTGGATGACGGCCGCCACGAGATCCGCGCCCTGGTGCCCGAGGTCGAGCTCGCCCACTACGTGCTCGACCTGCGCTCGCTGACCGGTGGCCGTGGCTCGTTCACTGCGGTGCACCACCACGACGACGCCGTGCCGCCGCAGCTCGTCGACCGGGTCACGAGCGGGACTGCGGTCAGCGGGGCGAAGGCACCCCACTGACCCCTGATTGCTACAGGTCCTTGCGCCGATAGAGCGCGGCCGCGATCGCCACGAGCGCCACCATGAGCGCGAACGCCGTCACCACCGGCCACAGCACGTCGGTCGGGGTGCCTGCAGCGAGCGCCGTCGCGTCGTTGCCGAGACCCGCGGGGGAGTACCGCGCGAGCGGCTTCCACATTCCGGCGATCGACAGGAGCGCATAGGCGCCGAGCCCTGCGCCGGCTGCACCCGCGCTGGACCCGATGAGCACCGACAGCAGCGTCATGACGGCGATGAACAGCTCACCGAGCACGAGGCTCACGAGCGCCGACGACCACAGCGGCGACCCCGGTGCGGTGTGGAATGCGACCGCCGTCAGCCCCCAGGTGAGGAGCGTCCCGAGCACGAGGACCACGGCGTAGAACAGCGTGTGGACCGCTGACTTGACGACCACGAAGGCGCTGCGGGACACCGGCTTGGTGAGCACGAGAACCGCGGTGCCGCTCTTGCTCTCCCCGGACACGAGCCCGGCGTAGATGATGATCAGCGCGAACAGCGCGATCTGCGACAGGTTCTTGACCCACTGCGCGTAGGCGTCGAGGTAGGTCGGTGTCGGGATCTGGAAGCCGCCGAGCTGGTCGGGAGCGAAGGCACTGACGATCTCCGGGGTGTACCGCGCGAGCACAGGGCCAGTCGCCGCGAAGAACAGCAGGATCCCGGGCAGGACCCAGATGCGCCAGGTGCGCAGGATCTCCAGAGCCTCCTTGCGGGCGAACACGACGTTGCCGCTCATCGCCGGTCACCTCCGACGAGCTCGACGAAGACCTCTTCGAGCCCCATCTCACCCGCGTCCATCCGGATGAGCCCCAGTCCGCGGGCGGCGACCAGCGCCGGGATCTCGCGCTGCGCGGCCTCGACGTCGGTCACGGTGACCTCGATGGGCCCGGACGACCCGTTGCCCCCGTTCCCCGCGGTGGACTTTCGCGCCACCGCCCCCGCCCACGTCCGGCGGCCGATCTCCTCGGCGAGCTCGTCCGCGCCGTCGGTCACCTCGACGACGACCTTCTGGGCGCCGTAGCGCGCCTTGAGCTCGTCGATGGGCGCGTGCGCGACGACGCGGCCACGGTCGAGGATCGCGACGGTGTCGCAGACCCGTTCGACGTCGGCCAGGATGTGCGTCGAGAAGAAGACGGTCGTGCGGCCACGCAACGAGGCGATCATCTCGAGGACGTCCTTGCGACCCATCGGGTCGAGTGCGCTGGTCGGCTCGTCGAGGAGCAGCAGCCGCGGCGCGTTGACGAGCGACTGCGCGACGCCGAGCCGCTGCTTCATCCCCCGGGAGAACCCGCCGACCGTCGTCGCGACGCCGGTGAGCCCGGCCAGGTCGAGCAGCATCTCGACGCGGGCCTCGAGGACTGTGCGGCCGATGCCGAACAGCCCGCCCGCGAACCGCATCAGCTCCGGCGCTGTCATCCAGTCGTAGAAACCGGGGACGTCGGGCAGGAACCCGATCTCGGAGCGGACCGCGTTGCCGGCGGTTGCGACGTCGCGCCCGAGGACCTGGACCGAACCGCTCGTGGGCCGCGCGAGGCCGGTCAGCAGGCGCAGCGTGGTCGTCTTGCCGGCGCCGTTCGCGCCGAGGAACCCGAACACCGACCCCTCCGGGACGGTCAGGTCCATCGCGTCGAGCGCGCGAGCCTCGCCGTAGGTCTTGGTCAGCGCGGTGGTCTGGATCGCGGCGGTCATCGGGGGTCGGTGTCGTCGCGCGGGCCGTAGAGCGCATCGGCGATGCTCTCGGTCGGCGCCGGGTGCGACGTGGGCGGGGCGACGGCGGTCTCGGTCTTCACGCGGCCCACTACGAGGTACAGGATCGCGCCGAGGATGTTGACCAGCAGGATGACTGCGAGCCACACCCACTTGTTGCCGGAGGTCACCCGGGACGCGGGACGGCGGTACAGGTCGATCAGGGCGACGACGTCGAGCGTGAGCTGGACGACGACGAGCACGACGAGCACCGCCACCACCCCACCCGGCAGGATCGACAGGTCCGTGTTCATGCGGCAGGTCCGTTCATCGAGAGAGTGGACAGGTCACGACGTTGTTCAGCGGTGCGGCCGACGCGGGACACCGCGACCAGGAGCGCGAACGGCAGCGCCGCGCTCGCGCCGCGGCCGAGCCACAGGGGCCAGACGCCGCTTCGGCCGCGGGTCGTGTGGACGGTCTGCGCGAGCACCGACAGGGCCGTCGTCGCGAGCAGCAGGCTCTCCGCCGACGCCGCGACCCGGTCGAGCGCTGGGCTCCGGCGCGCGTGGACACTCGCGGCCATCGCCGTCGGGACGGCCGCGAGACCGAGCAGGCCAAGCACGGTGGATCCGCGCCGGCCGTGGTCCGCCACCTCACCCGACAGGCTCCACCTCGTCGGGACGGTCGGGGGTAGTCGGCGCCAGGTCACCGCGGCGAGCGTGGCGACCGCAGCGAGCACCGCGACGGGTGCGGCCAGAGTCGCGGCGACCGTGCGTGGCGGGGCGGCACCGAAGGGCACGTCCTCGTCGTCGGGCCGGACAGCTCCGGTGCGCACCGCGAGCGCGCCGACGTTGACGCTCCATCCGATACCCCACGACTTCGGGACGAGGATGTGGCGGTCCAGTGGGTCCCACCATCGCCTCGCCTCGCGCCCCGAGCTCGGCGCGCGCAGGTCGTAGGGGACGCCGAGGAGCCGGCCGTGCGACCGGATCCCCGTGCGGCGCGAGGTGCCGTCATCCGGCGGGCCTGCAGCGGCGACCTCGATGGCGAGGGCCTGCGGTGTGCCGAGCTCCGCGAGCACGCCGGTCACGTCGGCGAGGCTCCCGGTGCCGCCGACGCGGTCGACGACGTGCGCGCGCAGGTCGGCGACCATGGCGTCGTCGACGTGCGCGCCGGAAGCCAGGACGGCCAGCCGGAAGCGCGCGAAGTACGTCTCGATCGCGGCAGAGACGTCACCGTCGGTCATGGCCTGCTCCCTCCTCGCAGAAGACTGTCCATCGCATCTCGAATGTCCACCCATGCCTTCGCCATGCTGCCGAACGCTTCGTCGCCGTCGATCGACAGCCGGTAGTACTTGCGCGGCGGCCCGGAGGGCGACTCGCGCCACACCGAGGTGATGAGACCCGACTTCTTCAGCCGGGACAGGAGCGGGTAGGCCGTGCCCGCGCTGATCGCGAGGCCGGGGTGGTCGCCGAGCGTGTCGACGATCTCGGCGCCGTAAGCCTCGCCGTCGTGCAGGAGGGCGAGGATCGCGAGCTCGACGACGCCCTTGCGGAACTGGGACGGGATCGCCTCGTTGACAGCCATCTCGCACCCTTCGCCTACGTGTGCTTCGCCTGCATCCTGGTATTGCAAGGTAGACGGTAGTGCAAGTTCTTCGGCCAGCGCAAGGGGATGGCGCGCGAGCTATGCGCCGGGCGCGCTCAGGTCGTCGGGTCTGATCCGCACGACCCCTGCGTCCAGGTCGACGTCGGGCGTCGGACGTGACCGCTACGGTCGGGGCATGTTCCTGCTCGACGACGGCGCGATCGTCCACAGCGCGAGCGACCTCACCGCCGCCGCGACCTGCGAGTACGCGGTTCTGCGGGTGCTCGACGCGAAGCTCGGACGCGCCGAGCCCGTCGAAACCGCGGCCGACGCGCTGCTCGAGAGGGCGGCCGTCCTCGGCGGCGCCCACGAGCTGCGCGTGCTCCAGCAGTTCCGCGACGAGCTCGGTCCGTGGGACCCCTCGGCGGGCACCGGGGTCGTCGAGATCGAACGGCCCGCGGGGCGGCTCGCGCGTGACCGGTTCGCGCTCGAGGCGGCGCACCAGGAGACCCTCTCGGCTCTGGCGGCCGGGGCTGACGTGGTCTACCAGGCTGGCTTCTTCAACGGGCGGTTCAGCGGATGGGCCGACTTCCTCGTCCGGGACCGGGGGGCCGAGGCCGAACCCGACGCGGCGTATTACGCGGTGTATGACGCCAAGCTGGCGAGGCACGCGAAGATCCCTGCGCTCCTTCAGCTCGCCGCGTACGGCGACCATCTGCGTGCCGACGGGATCCGGGTCGCGCCCGACGTGCACCTGATCCTCGGCGACCGCACCGTGACGAGCCACCGCCTCGACGACCTCGTGCCGGTCTACCGCGACCGCGAAGACCGCCTGCTCTCGATCCTCGCGACGCACGTGGCCGACGACTCGCCGCTCGCCTGGGGCGACGTGCGTTTTCGGGCGTGCGGTCGCTGCGACGTGTGCTCCCCCGAGATCGAGCGGACCCGCGACGTCCTGCTCGTCGCGGGGCTGCGATCGACGCAGCGGGCCCGGCTGCACGACGACGGGATCTGCACGATCGACCAGCTCGCGGCGAGCGCGGGGTCGGTCGCGGGGATCGGGAAGACGACCCTCGCATCGTTGCGGGCCCAGGCTCGGCTGCAGGTGCGGCAGTCGCCGCCCGACTCGGACAGACCGGCGCCGGACGACGGGCCGGCGGCAGCACCGAGCGCCGGCTCGGCACTGATTGCTGCGCCGCCCCGCGTCGAGTTCGAGCTGTTCGCCCCCGCCGTCGTCGGTGCCTTGCCCCTCCCCGACCCCGGCGACATCTTCTTCGACTTCGAGGGCGACCCGCTGTGGGCCGAACCCGGCTCGACGGTGTGGGGCCTGGAGTACCTGTTCGGCGTCGTCGAGGCGCCCGTCACGCCCGACGGGGTGGTGGCGTTCAGGCCGTTCTGGGCCCACGACCGCGCCCAGGAGAGGCAAGCGCTGGTCGACTTCCTCGACTACGTCGGCGTACGCCGCGCTGTGCACCCTGACCTGCACGTCTACCACTACGCGCCCTACGAGAAGTCCGCGCTCCAGCGGCTGGCCGGTCGACACGGGGTCGGCGAGGCGGCCGTCGACGACCTCCTGAAGCGCGGAGTGCTCGTCGACCTCTACGCGACCGTCCGCGCGAGTCTGCGCACCGGGCAGCGCTCGTACTCGATCAAGAAGCTCGAGCCGCTCTACATGGACACCACGAGGGACGAGGGCGGTGTGACGACCGCCGGAGACTCGATCGTCGAGTACGCCGACGCGTGCGCGCTGCGGGACGCCGGCGACCTTGTCGGATGGGAGACGCGGCTCGAGCAGATCGCTGTCTACAACGAGTACGACTGCGTCTCGACGCTCCGGCTGCGCGACTGGCTGCTCGCGCGCGCGGCCGAGCAGGGGGTGACACCGCACGCTGCAGTGGCTCCCGACGGCTCCGACGATGCCGCTGACGACGGCCCGGCTGACGGTGACCCGGTCGTCGACGAGCTGCTCGCGTTCGCCGACGACCGGGCGATCGGCACACCGGGCGCATGACCAAGGACGAGCCCCGCGACCTGCGGGCACCCGCGCCGCTCGGCGTCCCGATCGCGGGTCGGACTGCCGACCAGCAGGCGGTCGCCATGCTCGCGGCCTGTCTCGGGTACCACCAGCGCGAGGATAAGCCGTTCTGGTGGGCGCACTACGACCGTCTCGTCAGCGACCCCGACGAGTGGACAGACAAGCGCAGCACCTTCGTCGCCGACTCCGTGAGCGTCTTCGAGCCGTGGCACGTCCCGCCGGGCAAGAAGGCGTCGCGGCGCCGGCTGCGGATGGTCGGGCAGATCGAGCCGGGCAGCGACCTGCGGGTGGGGGCACAGGCCTACGCGCTCTACGACGCCCCGCTGCCACCGGGTGCGCAGACCAGCGCACGCGGGACGCGCGGCTGGACCGGAGGGATCACTGTGGTCGGGGTCAGCGGCGAGGCCGACGGCGGCGAGCCCGACCCTGACGCCCGCGACCCCCGCGTGCGCGACGGCGCTGTGCGCACCGCGGTCCGTGACGTGCTGATCGTCACCGACCAGCCCGCCATGACCCTCGCCCGCCACGACCGCATCCCGATGGCCCTCGCCCCGAACGCACCGCCCACCACGGCGGGCATTGCGCGCGTCATCCGCGCGCTGGCCGAGCAGATCGCCGCGGGCCTGCCGGCCCTGCCCGACCAGCCCGCTCTCGACCTGCTGCGGCGCGTGCCGCCGCGCACCCGCAGCGGGGACCGCCTGCCCGCGGTGACCAAGGGGCCGCGCGGCTACATCGAGGCGATCACGGCAGCGGTGCTCGACCTCGACGGCTCGTACATCGCGGTCCAGGGCCCACCGGGAACCGGCAAGACGTACACCGGGGCCCGCGTCATCGCCGGGCTCGTTGAACGGGGCTGGCACGTCGGGGTCGTCGCGCAGTCGCACGCCGTCGTCGAGAACATGCTGAGCGCGATCGCCGGTGCCGGCGTCCCGACCGCTCAGCTGGGCAAGAGACCGAACGGCACGCCCGGCCCGGTCGCACCCTGGCGCAGCCTCGCGCCCGACTCCGCGTTCGGGCGGTTCTACGCGGCCCAGGCCGGCGGGTACGTCGTCGGTGGGACGGCCTGGGACTTCACCAGCTCCAAGCGCCTGCCGGATGCGCCACTGGACCTGATCGTCATCGACGAGGCCGGCCAGTTCGCGCTCGCCGACACTGTCGCCGTGTCGGTCGCGGCACGGAACCTGCTGCTGCTCGGCGATCCCCAGCAGCTGCCGCAGGTCACCCAGGGCAGCCACCCTGAACCTGTCGACCGCTCAGCACTCGGGTGGCTCACCGACGGTCACGACACCTTGCCCGACGAGCTCGGCTACTTCCTCGCCCGCAGCTGGCGCATGCACCCGGCACTGTGCGCGGCGGTGTCCCAGCTCTCCTACGACGGTCGGCTGACCAGCGTCGACGCCGCCGCGGAGCGATCGCTCGATGGGATCGACCCCGGCATCCACTGTGTGCGCGTCGAGCACACCGGAAACGCTGTCTCGTCCGTCGAGGAGGCGGATGCGGTCGTCAGGCTCGCCCTCGACGTCATCGGGCGGCGATGGCACGACCCTCACCGTGACACGCCCGCCCTCGCGGTCGACCGGCCGCTCGGCCAGGGCGACGTCATGGTCGTCGCGGCCTACAACGCCCAGGTGTGGACGGTTCGTCGCGCCCTCGAAGCCGCCGGCCTGCACGCGGTGCGCGTCGGGACCGTCGACAAGTTCCAGGGCCAGGAGGCGCCCGTCGTGATCGTGTCGATGGCCGCCTCCTCGCCCGACGACGTGCCACGCGGCATGGAGTTCCTGCTCGATCGGAACCGGGTCAACGTTGCGGTGTCCCGCGGGCAGTGGAGCGCGGTCGTCGTGCGCTCGACGGCGCTGACCGACTACCTGCCGACGACGCCCGACGGTCTCGAGGAGCTCGGAGCGTTCATCGGCCTGTGCGGCTGGGGCACGCCCACAGGCTGATCCCGGGGCCCCCGCCGCGGTCCTGGCCGTTCGGGCGCTTCGGGCGCTTCGGCGCTCAGGCGCTCAGGCGCTCCGAGCGGCCGCGGCGAACGCCAGCGCCTCCGGGAGCACGCGGCGCCAGTAGCCCTCGGTGTGGGCCCCGGCATCGAAGTGCGCGGCAGCCGCCCCGGTCCCGTCGGCGAGCTCGCGCGCGGCCGTCACGAACGGGTCCTCCGTGCCGCACCAGACCCCGAGGGTCGAGCCGTCGACAGCGTCCAGGTGCAGCAAAGGTTCGGACGCGGTCCAGTCGGCCTCGTCCACGAAGACGTCCCGAACCTGGGCGTCGGCCCAGCTCCGGAACAGCGCGGGGCTCATGGCGATGACCGCCGCGGGCGATGTCGCGGCGAGGCGCGCCCAGAGCAGCGCGCCGAACGCGCCCATCGAGATGCCCAGCGCGCCGAACACCGCGCCGAGCCCGGCGTCCGCGAGCCAGGCGGGGACCTCGTCGCGCAGCATGGCCTGAGGGTCGTCCGAGCCGACCGCCTGCCAGTAGCGGTCGCCGCCGTCGACGGCAGCGATCGCGAAGGGTGCCGCGCCGGCCTGCACCGCCGCGGTCAGGAACTCAGGCAGCCCGAGGTCGACGAGGGTCTGGGCGTTCGCGCCGCGCCCGTGCAGCGCCAGCAGGACCGGGAGCCCGGCCACGTCGACCCCCGCGGGCATCATCGTCGCGAAGCTCACCCGGGTGCCGCGGGCGGCGGACTCGACGCTGCGCGTCGTCACGGTGCCCGCCACCACGTCCGGGACCACGCCGTCAGGCCCGTCGAGGCCGAGGCGCCGACGGATCCCCGCCGCTCCGGGCACGATGCCGGTCGCGACGCCAGCAGCCCCGAGTGCGCCGGCCACCACCAGGGCGGCCGCTCCCGTGATGACCGCGCGGCGACTGACGGGTGCACCTTCGGACATGGCGCCCAGACTAGGTGCGCCGCGATCACCGTGGGCTCGGTTCTGGCTCCCCGCCGACGCGGCGACCTGCGTGAGGCCGACATCGTCGACCGGGCGGAGACCTCGGACTTCGTCTTGTGGGGCGGTGTCGACACCAATACCTGACCGACCACCCACACCCGTGCGCCGCCGGCGCCGGTCGCCCGGCCCACGACATCGGTTCTTGCCGTGTCGGGGGCGCATGGCAATCTTCGGAGGTGCCGAACCCCGATCGCGACCCGTGGAACGCTCGCTGGTCAGACCGCCGGGCTCTGCGACTGCTCGGCGCACGTCGGCCGAGGTGCCGACGCGGGCGGACGCTCTGGTGGCTCGCCGTCCTCGTCGCGACGGTCGGCGTCGGGCTCGGGCTCCCCGCGTGGACGCAGGCCGTCGAGGCGGCGCGCTACCCCGTCTCGGCCGCTGACCTCGCGGCGGGACGGTCAGCGCTCGACGCGATCCCCGTCAAGGGCCGTGCGCCGACTACCGGCTACGACCGCAGCGCGTTCGGTCAGGCCTGGTCGGACGTCAACCGCAACGGCTGCGACACGCGCAACGACATCCTGGCGCGGGACCTGACGGGTGCGACGTTCAAACCCGAGACCCGCGACTGCGTCGTCCTGGCCGGGACGCTCGACGACCCGTACAGCGGCGGGGTGCGGCAGTTCGTGCGAGGTGCCGGCAGCACGGCGGTGCAGATCGACCACGTCGTCGCACTGGCCGACGCCTGGCAGAAGGGCGCCCAGCAGTGGGCGCCAGAGACCCGCGAGGCGTTCGCCAATGACCCGGCGAACTTGCTCGCGGTCGACGGCCCGCTCAACCAGGAGAAGGGCGCTGGTGACGCCGCGACCTGGCTGCCGCCGAACACCGGCTACCGCTGCGTCTACGTGCTGCGGCAGGTGCGGGTGAAGGCGGCGTACGTCCTGTGGGTCACCGCCGCCGAGCGAGACACGATGCGGCGCCAGCTCGACCGATGCGTGGTCGCCGAGGTCGGGGCGCCGTGAGTTCGGCTCCTACGACTGGCTTCTGGTCCCAATACGAGGACGCTTTGGTGGCCCTCGCGTCGCATCCGCGGATGACCCTGACGCCCCAGGACGCGGACCACACCGAACGCCTCGCGACATGACCTGACCAGTCTCGTTCCACGCCAGTCACCACGTCACGGGGCAGGTTGACGAGGATCTGCTCTGCATCCCGATTGAGCTGCGGGTTGAGGCGATCGTGGCCGTCCATGTCGATCATCACGATGCGCAGGGGCGTCTCGCAGGGGTGGGCCGACTCGTCACCGCCAGGTCGCTGGAACATCGGGCTGGGTCTGCCCTCTCACGCTTCACGCTGCCATCGCGCCGGGCTGGCGGCGCCATGCCATGCTTGCGCGCATGGCGACGCGCGACGTGAACCTCGCGAAGCTGTTGATCGCTGCGGAGGATGCGTCCCCTGCGGCCGCGGTGTTCGCGGCCACCCAGGAGCTCAGGCGTGTGCTCGCGACCGGAGAGGTGAAGTTCCTCATCGCTGATGCCGGGGGCAACGCCTTGATCGATCACCTCGATGACGCCGTGAGAGAAGACCTGAACAGCACTCTCCCCGGCAGCGCTTGGCGCAACCAACGACTGGAGCTCGACGGTGAGTTCCGCCGGGCGTACGTGCCGGTGACGGTGCGCGGAGATGCCCTAGGCGTGCTGGCAGTCGAGCTACCGGATGACAGCAGCTGGACCTGGCCGGGCGGACTCTCGGAGCCTGTCGTCCTGCACGAGTTGGTGGCCGAACAGCTGAGTGCCATTGCCCATGCGCTGGGCTATATCGTCATCGCTAACCAGCGCAACACCGATGTGTACCAGACGGCCATGCGGTCGACGCCGTTCGAGCTGGCGATGGAGATTCAGCGTCGCCTCCTGCCAGCCGCGTTCGTGTGCGAGGGGGGATCGTTCACGCTCGCCGCCTGGCTCGAACCTTCCGCCAGTGCCGGTGGAGACACCTTCGACTACGTCGCCTCAAGTGATCGGTTGACCGCCAGCCTGACCGACGCCGTCGGTCACGACGTCGCTGCGGCTCTGCTGGCCACGCTGACCGTCAACACCTTGCGCAACGCCCGACGCAGCGGCGCCACCCTCGTGGAGCAGGCTGAGGCCGCCCACCAGGCCATGCTCACCCACGCGCAGGACGGGCAATTCGTCACGGGAATCCTGTTCGAAGTCGACCTGTCCACGATTCACGGCGGGGCTCAGAAGCCAGCGGCGACACCCCCGGAGGCCGGTGCCTCCCTGCGGCTCATCAATGCCGGCCACCCCGGTGGGCTCCTGCTTCGCCGCGGCAAGGTGACCACCGTCGCGCCGGCGGGCAGCCCGCCGTTCGGCATCGGGCCCGGAGGTTTCAAGCAATACGAGCTTCGGCTGCTTCCCGGTGACCGTCTCCTGCTGATGACCGACGGCATGTTCGAGCGCAGCGCCGCCGCCTTCGACCTCCCCGGCTTCCTGCGCGACACCGCCGATCGGCATCCCCGCAACGTCGCGCAAGACCTCTCGCGAGCGTTCCTGGCGGCTACCGGCGGGACCATCAAGGACGACGCGGCACTGATGCTCCTCGAGTGGCACGGAGGCACCACGAGCCGCCAGACGGTTGCCGGTGCGGACGCCGGCCCGTAGCGCAGTCGACCGCGCCGACGGCCTCCTGCGCGCCCAGCCCCAGGAGGCCGAAGTAGAGCAAGTCGCCGTCGACGCGGCGCCTCCGGTGCCCGTGTTCTGCGGTCGTCGTACTCGTCGTGCCGGCTCAGCGGCTCAACCAGTCCACGGTCACGAAGCCGTAGCCCGCGGCGCGTAGACCCGCGATGACCTAAGGAAGGGTTTGGGCGACGATCGTTCCGTCATCCGGGTTGGCGACGACGTGCATCACGACGATCTTGCCCCGCTGGGCGGCGCCCAGGGCGCGTTGCTCCACGGTCGCCGTGGTCTGGCCGCCGCTGGTGCTCTTCCAGCCTGGTGTGTCCACCGTCCATCGCACCGGTACCTAGCCCGCGGCGTTGACCGCCCGGATGTCCGCGCAGGTGTGGTCGCCGTACGGGAACCGGAACTGCGGCGCCGCAACCGCGCCGCCAGCGACGATCGCCACCTCCGCGTCAACGAGGTCGTCGGCGATCTGCACATTCGTGAGGGCGGGGTGGTGACTGAACTCCACTGGTCAACGCGACCCAGGGAAACGACCGGAGAGCCGAAGATCTCAGTGCCCATGTCATGGTGCGACGCCTTGTTGGAGTCGCAGAGATGCTCAGCGCCGCAGTCGGGTGGCTTTCCGCGGTCCTCAGTCTGCCCCGTCGTCTCCCCCGGCGGATCCGTACACCTACTCAGATCGAGGCCGAATGCCGTCGGCGCGCCAAGGGCATTCGGGATCCAGTCGACGGGCTTGTTCTCCCACCCTGCGCCTCGCAACGCGCAGCCAGACGCCACGCCAGGAGCCCCGGGTCCAGCGCAGCTTCTTCTTCCTGCATCAGACTCGCACCAAGGACCTCCAGGCTGAGCGGGAGAACCTCCGGTTGGCCACGCGCAGATGCAGTTGGGACTTGGGGCCGTCGGACCAGTCTGACGAGCCGAGCTCAGGGCGCCGTGACGAACCCGGCCGGCGACACCTGCGAGCGCCCGGTGTCGACCGTGGTGCCGAGCGCCGCGAGCAGCCTCGTCCGGTTGGTCGCCGTCATGCGGGCCTTGCCCAGCTCCGCCAGCGTCGCACGCAGCAGCTCGGCCTCGGTCATCGCGGCGGAGGCCCGGACGAGCGCGACCATGACGTTCGCGATCTCGCGCATCGGAACCTGCTCGATCGCCCGCGTCGTGCCGGGTGCCGCGCAGCGGTAGCCGGTCCAGGTCGCTGGGTCGAGTTCGCGTGGCCAGGCGAAGCGGCCGGCATCACGAGACGCGCCGTCACGCGAGGCGGAGTCACCGTCGTCCGATGCCGAGTCGCCGCCGGTCGACGCGTCGTCCGCGAGGAGATCAGCCGGCACCTGCGCTGCGATCGCGGCCGCGCGCGCAGGAGTCATCCGCGAAAGCCCGAACGACGCCGCGACGAGGCGCGTGAGCCGGTCGAGGTGCAGCGGGCCCTCGGCTGCGACGACCTCCTCGATGACCGAGCGGACCTGGGCCGCGGCGCGCTCGCCAGGGAGTCCGTCGAGGACCGCGCGGTCGCCCGCGACCCTCGGCTCCCACGGCGCGAATTGCACCAGCTCCGTCGGCCCGGGCCGGACCGTCGGGTCGGGCTCGACGCTCGGTTCGGGCTCGACGCTCGACTCAGGCTGGTCTGTCGGCGCAGCCCGCGGTAGCGACGAGACTCCTCGCCGTTGACGCGACGCTTGAACAGGCCCGGAAACATGCGGCTGACCAGCAGTTTCACGTGGAACATCGGCGGCCGCTGCCTCGACCGCAGCGATCAGATCGTCGAGCACGTCGTTTGGTTCCGCGAGCCAGGCCGGCAGCCAGACGCGCTCGACCGCGGGCCACCGCAGCATCCGTCCGAGCACCTCGAGCGGCAGCCCATCGCGGTCACCGACTGTGCGCCGCGCGGCCCATCCGGGGCCGTCGAGCAGGACCGCGACGAGCGGTCGGTCGGGGGCCCTCGGGTCGGCGATCACGAGGTCGATGCGGAACTCCGAGAGCCCCACGTCGGTCCGGACCACGTACCCCCGCACGCGCAGCGCGTCGGCGACCTGCTCGCGGTGCCGGTCGACGACGGCCGGCCGTCGCCCCGCCACTGAGACCGTCCGCGAGCCAGTCCGCGAACCCGTCGCCGCCAGGTCGAGGTAGGCGCGCAGGTGCTTGATCCCGACACTCTGGGTCTCCTCGGCGCGCAGCTGCTCTGGGTCGAACGACGTGAAGACGACCACCTGTCGCCGCGCACGGGTGACGGCCACATTCAGCCGACGTTGCCCACCGTCACGGTTGAGCGGCCCGAAGTTGAGCGGCAGGTAGCCTCGCTCGTTCACGGAGAAGGCGGTCGAGAACAGGATGGTGTCGCGCTCATCGCCCTGGACGTTCTCGAGGTTCTTGACGAACAGCCCCTCGCCGCTCGTCGCGTGACCATGGGTCCCATGGGCGTCGGCGTCGGTACCGTCCGGCGGGTTGCCGTCGAGCGCCTCGACGAGCCGGTCGTCGCCTGAGTCCCGCAGCATCGACTCGATGAGCGTCCGCTGCTGGGCGTTGAACGTGACGACGCCGAGCGACGGCACCCGCCCGGGCTGGGCATCGAACCGGCGCCGGATCTCCTCGACGACGGCCTGGGCCTCGACCGGGTTCGTGCGCAGGAGACCGCTGGTCCCGTCCTCGCGGCGGGCAGAGCGGTGGAACGTCCCGTCGACGCGCACGAGGCTCACGCCGTACCCGCCCGGGCCGGGGTCGGCCCTTCCCGACGACGGCGCCGGGAAGGAGCTCAGCCGGTCCTCGTAGTACTGGTGGTTGCTGAACGCGATGAGCGACTCGTCCTGGCTGCGGTAGTGCCAGCTGAGCCAGTGCCGGGGCACCCGCGCCTGGACGCACTCGGACAGGATGCTCTCCTCGTCCTCGACGGTCAGGGCGCCCAGCACGCTGTCGTCCGGGTCGTCGAGCGGGTCGCCGCCGCTGACCTCGGCGAACGACGTGGGCGGCAGCTGCTGCGAGTCGCCGACGACGACGACGCTCCGCGCCCGGCCCATGGCCCCGACAGCGTCGGCGACGCGGATCTGCGACGCCTCGTCGAACACCACCAGGTCGAACAGGTGCTCCTGCACGGGGAAGAACCGGGCGAGGGAGTCCGGGCTCACGAGCACGCACGGCAGCACCCGCGTGATGAGATCCCCGTACGTCGCCATGAGCCCGCGCACCCCGAGCCCGCCACGCTGCCGAGCGAGCTCACGCCTGAGCGCACCGACCGGCCCGACGGCCGAGTCCGCGTCGAGCTCGCGCCCCCGAACGATCTCGCCGGGAATCGCTGCGCGCTGCAGGTCGCGGACCGTTCGCGCCGACGCGGTAAACCGCTCGACCGTGTGCTCCTGGACCAGGGGGTCGAACCCGTCGAGCCCGGTGGCCGCGCGACGCTCGCGGGCCGACGCCAGCGCCACGCCGCGGCCGAGCGCATTGACCGCGGCCGTCGAGTCCACGGTGCCCAGGAGCAGCGCCTCGCGTGCTGCCAGCAGGCCGGCGTGCCGCAGCGGCTCGAGGGCGCCGACGAACGCGACCCAGCGGGTGAGCGGCACAGGGTCGATCTCGGCCGGGCGATCGCCGCCGCGCCGGACGGGTGCGTCGTCGTCCGTCGGCCGCGTCGCCCTGCCCTCTGCGGTCACGATCCAGCGTCCGACCACGCCCACGTCCGCGCTCCACCGCGCGACCTGCTCGGGCGTCGAGGCGACCGTCGTCATGAGCGCGGCCGCCGCCCGCGCGAGCTCGTCGAGCCCCTCGACGGTGCCGGCCGCCATCGCGCCACGGCCACCGTCGGCCATGAGCTCACGCAAGGCCCGGACGAACAGGTCGGCGGTCGGGTCGTCGCTGTCAGGGTTGACCGCCGCACCCGCCCAGGTCAGCCACTCGACCTGCGCAGTGAGCTCGTCAAGGGCCTCAGGCACCATCGGGTTCCAGGTGGCGGGCAGTGCGATGCCGGCGAGCTGCTCGGCACGGAACGCGAGGTTCTCGGCCGCGGCCTGCAGCGCTGCGAGCGAGGCCGTGAGCTCGGGGACGCGGGCCGGCTTGACGATCGCCCCGAGGCGCAGTCCCGGGCGCAGGTGCTCGGCGATCCTGGCGAGACGCCGACGGCGTCCGAACCAGCTCGACGCGGCCGCGGCGTGCGCCTCGACGGCGAGGTCGCCGAGCGGCAGCCCGAGCCCGTCGGGCACCACGAGCTCGAGACCAGGGTGCGGCGTGGTCCCAAACGAGGCCACCTCGTCGACGAGCGCCTCGGCGGCGGCACGCCACCGGGGCGCCCGGCTGTCGTCCAGCTCGTCGAGCGTGACGCCGTCGGCGGCGGTGAGGTTCGCGAGCGTCGCGAGGTCGACGTGGTGACGCGCGGCGCCCAGGGCAGGGGTCGCGGGCCCGACGTGCAGGGTCGCAGTCCGCAGCGCGGCGTCGACGGCTCCGACGGCGCGTGCCACGGCAGGGAGGTCGGTTCGCGCCGGGTCGGCGAGCCCCACGAATCCCCACGGGTGGTCAGGCCGCGGCCGGGCGGGCTCGGCGGTGTCGGGGAGCAGCTCGAGCGCGCGCCGGACGCCCGCGAGGCGCGTGGCCCCCGTGGCGTCGAGCAGGTCGACCGGGACGGAGAGCACCGGCCCGGGCGCCGCACGGCCCACGGCGCCGCCGACCACACCGCCGCCGAGCGCGAGCAGGTTCGTGCGCGCCGAGTAGAAGGACAGCCCCGCGCCGTTCGGCGCATGCAGCCGCTCGGCGTACCGGGCCAGGGCGCTCCGCGCAGCGCGCAGCGTCTCCAGCTCGACCTCGAGGCCCTGCTCGTCGACGTCGACCGTGTGGTCGAGCGCGGCTCGGACCTGGGCGCGGACGGCGGACGGCTTGCTGCCCTTGTCGTGCAGGTCGAGCGAGAACGGCCCCAGGCCGACCTCGTCGAGCCGGGCGCGCACGACGTCGAGGGCGGCACGCTTCTCGGCGACGAACAGCACCCGCTTGCCGTCGGCGACAGCACGCGTGAGCAGATTCGTGATGGTCTGCGACTTGCCGGTCCCCGGGGGTCCCTCGAGCACGAACGTGCGACCCGCGACCGCGTCGGCCACCGCGGTCAGCTGCGACGCGTCGGCCGGGACCGGGCACGCCGCCGCGAGCTCGTCGAGATCCGTGCGCGCCGGATCGCCGTCGGGTGCCACCGGCGCGACCGGATCGACGAACGGGTCCGTCGGCGTCTCGATCAAGTGCCTGACCAGGGAGTTCGTCGCCAGTACCGGCCAGCTCTCGTCGAGGTCCTTCCACAGCCGGTACTTCGCGAACTGCAGGACCGCGAGGTCAACCGTCTCCTCGACCCGGTAGCCGAGACCCTCGGCCGCGAGCGCGGTGCGCATCGCGAGGAGCGCCCCGGCCAGGTCGATGCCTGCGCCGTCCTCGGTGGGCTCGGCGAGACCGGGCACGCTGAGCCCGTGCACCTGGCGCAGCTTCTCCAGCAGGCAGTAGTTCGGGGTGCTGGCGCCGGCCTCGTCGAGCTCGATCCGGTACGCCCGCTCGCGCGACCGGGTCACGAGCCGGACCGGGACCAGCACGAGCGGCGAGCGCAGCTCGCGACCGTCGAGCGACCACACGAGCGAACCGAACGCGACGTACAGGTTGTTGGCGCCCGTCTCCTCGACGACCGTGCGTGCCTTGTACGCGAGGCTGCGCAGCCGGCTGGCATACACGACGGCCGGCAGGTCGGTGAACAGCGTGGTGCGCTGGCCGAACAGCTCGGCGCGCTGGTCGTCCGGCAGGTCACGGCCCGTGCGGATCCCGCGCGCGACCTGGAGCTCCTCGAGCTGGTCGGCGGGGAGCAGGTGCACCGCGTGCCCAGCGTGCAGCGCGTCCTCGACCACCCCCAGGTGACCCGCGGGGACCGCGAGCGCGACCGCCGACCGCGGCGAGAAGTTGAGGAGCCGGTTACGCAGCGACAGGTCGAGCAGGGCGTTCTTCCACTGCCGCACGCGTGCGGGTACGGGTGGGGCCGCAGGCTCCGGCGAGCCACCGGGCTCGGCCGCGCTCTCCGGCATGCCTCCGACGACCGGCCCGGCAGCGACGCCGCGCAGCGCACCCGCCGATGTAGCGGACCGTTCCGCGGTCAGCCCGGACCGCTCCGGCGCACGGTACTGCGTGATCACGACGGTCCCGTCGGCCCCTAGCGTCCGGGCCGGCAGCGGTAGGACTCCGGCCCGCCGCGCCCGCCACACGTCGACGACGCCAAGGATCCGGTCCAGGTCGCCCGTCAGCCACCGCGAGTACGCCGCTGGGTGAGCCTGGTCGAACGTCGCGGGCTCCTCGCGCACGGTCACCAGCGTCTGATCGATCAGCCGGACCAGCCCGAGGTCGACCAGGTTGACGATCGCCGCGACGTCGCCCGGATCCGTCTGGGCGATCGCGCCGAGCGCCGCCTCCTCACGCCAGTAGCCTCCGAACGCGTGCCCCTCGGCGAGCCAGAGCAACGGGCGGACGCCCGCGAGCTCGAGCGCAGCGGCGAGGACGACGAGCGTGTCGAGGCAGGTGCCGGAACCGCCGTCGAGGACCTCGTCGGGCGTCCGAACCTTCTGCCCGACCTCGGACCAGCTCGCGGGCGCCTCGATGGCGCGGATCCGACGGGCCTGCATCGCGTCGAACAGCGCGCGCACCGTCGCGTCGACCCGCTCGGGACCCTCGTCGTACGCTGATGTCAACGGCCTCCCGGTGCGCTCCTCGAGCAGCACCGACGCCTCGGCCACGAGCGCCGCGACCGCCGGGTGGTTCGGCATGACGAACGCCGCGAGCAGCTCGACCGCGAGCAGGGACGGCACCGCGACCCACTGCCGGGCTGCGAGCAGCTCGACCGGCAGCGAGCGCTCGGCGAGCAGCACTCCGTCGCCCAGCACACGCACCACGACCTGCCCGGGCTGCTGCTCCTCGAGCTGCAGCATCGCGTCCGCGTCAAGGCGCAGGTCGATGTCGGTCAGCTGCGTCACGGCGTCCGGCGCGAGGTCGACGAGCTGTTCCCACGCGGTGCCGATCCGACCTTCGACGTCGCGAACCTCGACCTGGACACTCGCACCCGCCACCGCGGGCCCGCGATGCCTCACGGCGATGCGGCGGACGACAGCCAGCCGGTTGTGCGCCATCGGGTAGGACAGCACCGGGGCAGCGTCGACCTCGAGGTCCGTGGCGGTCAGGCTGGTCTCGGGAGGCATCTCCTCGAGGCTACCGATATGCCCGTCCAGCGCGCGACGGACGCGGCCCGGAACGAGCACCACGCGACGGGTTGCGGACCACGTCGTCCCAGGGTTTCATGGAGTGACGAGAACAAACCGAGGAGAGGTGCCTCATGCGGCCCGATGACGAGATGGCGGAGCGGATCGAATCCGACGACCTCCGCGAGCAGCAGCCCGAGCACGTCCACCCCGTCCCTGGGACGAGCGAGACCTTGGCGGAGCGCATCGAGTCGGACGACCTCCGCGAGCAGCAGCCCGAGCACATCCACCCGGTCCCTGGAACGAGCGAGACCTTGGCGGAGCGCATCGAGTCGGACGACGTCCGCGAGCAGGCCCCTCGCCATCTGCGCAACCCTGTCGAGGGAGACGAGACGCTCGCGGAACGTCTCGAGTCCGACCAGATCGTCGAGTAGCCGAGTCCACGCCGACCAGCGCTACCGCACGAGCAGCGTCGCGGCCCAGGCGAGCGCGCCGACCGTCACGACGAGGAACACCCCGACCCAGACCAGGCCGGGCACGTGCGTCAGTCTGGCCAGGATGTCGGCGTCGGATGTGCGGGCGCCTCGCGAGCGGTGCCGGGATGACTGCAGCTCGACCACAGCCCGCGGGGCACCGAGCAGCAGGAACCAGGTCAGCCCGTAGGCGAATCCCGACTGCCACACCGGCGTGGCCCACCACGTGAGAGCGACGAGCGCGGCCAGGCTGACGAGCACGGTCCAGAGCCCGTACCAGTTACGGATCTGCACGAGCAGCAGCCCGAGGGCGACGACGAGCAGCCAGAGCAGCCCGACGGCATAGCCCCGCCCGAGCACCCACGCGGCGGCGAGCCCGAGGACCGCCGGCCCGGTGTACCCGGCGAACGCCATCGCAATCATCCCGGGGCCGCGCGGCTTGCCGACCGAGAGCGTGAGCCCCGACGTGTCGGAGTGCAGCCGGACGCCCGCGAGCCGCCGCCCGGTCAGCACCGCGACCGTCGCGTGCGCACTCTCGTGGACGATGGTCAGGACGTGCCGGGTCAGGTGCCAGAGCGTCGGCACGATGAGGCACACCAGCGCCACCCCGGCCGTGAGCAGCACGACCTCGCCCGACGGCGGTTCCTGCGTCGTCGTCGCGCGTTCCCAGATCTGCGTGATCAGGTCCACGGATCACCTCCGGGGCGAAGCCAACCAGATCCGCGGGGCGGGCGGGTCAACGCAGGTCGTTCAGTGACACGTTGCTACCCGCCGCGGTGATGCGCGCGCCGCCCGGCACGACCGCGACCGCCGTGAGCTGGACGCCGTGCGGCAGTCCGTCGACCGGGATCTGCAGCCCGCGCAGACGGTCCGCGAGCGCACCTGGGAGCGTGTCGATCGCGACGTCGAGCGAGCCGAGCCGCACCGTCGTCACGTCCACGCGGATCACCCCGGGCTCGACGCGCGGTGCGAGCAGAGCGACGAGCGGGACCCCGAGGACGGTGGTCGACGCGGTCATGGCGCCGCCGTCAACCGTGAGCTCGACCGGGAGACCCGAGCTGCCCGCGGCGAGCCGTGTGAGCGTGGCCGGCGAGAGGGTGCCGGTGACGACGATCCGGTCAGCGACGACGGGGGTGGCGACCGAGACCCCGTGCAGGTCGAGGTCCACGTCGGTCACCTCGACGCCGGCGAACGTGACGGCGTCTGCGTGGACCGTCGTGCGGTCGATCGAACGGGCGACCAGCTGCGTCAGGAACGGGAACCCGCCGACGTCAACCTGTGGCGTCCCGGTGACGTGCATCCGCGACTCGATCTCACTGCGGACCCGTTGCTCTGCCACCGACGCCGCCGCGCGGTCCGCCACGACCACACCGACAGCCAGGACGCCGAGGACCACGACCCCGACGACGACCCTTCGCGCGCGCATCCCTACAGCCTACAAAAGACCTGGTCGGGGTGCCGCCGGATGGTGCTGCTGGTCCCGCCCGACAGCCGATACGGTCGACCCACCCGAGCCGCCAGGTCGGGATGCTGCTGATCCTCGCGGCCGTGGGGCTCGCGTCGCTGTTCGCACTCGGGATCATCGTGAAGATCCTGCTCGTGCAGGTGCTCTTCTCCCCGTAACGGGCTGCTTGACGCCAGCTCTGGCTAGGATCGTGCCCTCATCCTGGGGTGAGGTCACCGCGACGGCAGGGGAACGATGGCAGGCAGGCACGTCGGGTCGGTCGAGCCCGATCACGAGCACGTGGTGCTTCTCGACGAGTCGGGCAAAGTCATCGGCACCGCGCTCAAGGCCGAGGTCCACACCACCGACACCCCGCTGCACCTCGCGTTCTCCTGCTACGTCGTGGGCAGCGACGGCCGCGTGCTCCTCACGCAGCGCGCCCCGGCCAAGCGCACCTGGCCGGGCGTCTGGACGAACGCGTGCTGCGGGCACCCCGGGCTCGACGAGGACCTCGTCGGCGCGGTGCTGCGGCGGCTGACGCACGAGCTCGGCATCCGCGGCGAGGTCGAGGTCACCCCGCTGCTGCCGGACTTCCGCTACCGCGCGGTGATGGACAACGGCATCGTCGAGAACGAGATCTGCCCGGTGTTCCTCGCGCACGTCCCGGCCGGCGTGACCGTGACGCCCGACCCGTCCGAGGTCGCCGACCACCGGTGGGTGACGCCCGCGGAGTTCCGGGCGCTCATCGCCGCGGGCGACGTGCCCGTGAGCCCGTGGGCGGTCCTGCAGATGCAGCGGTTGCCCGACGACGACTGGTCCTCCGCAGCCGACAGCCCGACCCCGACAGGCGCGCCGCCACCGACGAGCTGACAGGCGCCGTCGCGGGCGCGCCGACCCGAGGGCCCCCCAGCCCCGTCGCCGGCGTCGTCGCGGCGGCTCGCACAGCGTCGACCAGCGGCACCCCGGCGCAGACCGTGGACCGCAGCACGTCGAGCAGCTGGGCCGAGCCGAGAGCCGTCAGACGGCGCCCGCGGTCCGCGCCAGGCGCACGTGGCACTCGCCCGGCTCCTCGACGATGAACTCGACGGTCAGCGCACCGTTCGCGTCGGCGGTGAGCTCCGCAAGCAGCGGCATCGGGCGGTGCGGGGCGACGAGGACCATGGTGCCGCCGACGGGGATGGCTCCGAACGCTCCGCGGACCGCGGCATGGCGGACGGCGTGCGGGATCGTCCGCACGTCGAGCCCGCCCTCGGCCTCGTCGGGCTGGCAGCCGCAGACGTGACCCTCGGCGGCGGCCGCCGGGGTCGTGGGGTGGGTCTCGATCTCGACGATCTCGGTGGGCATGTGGTCCTCCAGGTCAGTGGTGGGGCCGCATCCGCACGCGGCCGTCTCGGCAGTATTCACGGCGTGGACCGTGCTTATCCGGGACCTTGGGCCGTCGACCGTCGCCAGTCAGCCCTGCGGCGCGTGCCGGTCCAGGAACTCGTACACCTCGGTCGTGTCCACGCCCGGGAAGGCCCCGGTCGGCAGGGCAGCCAGGGTGCTCGCGTGCGGGCGGGCGCTCGGCCAGGCCCGATCGGCCCACCGGGCGGACAGCTCCGTCGGCGCCTGGCGGCAGCACGTCGGGTCGGGGCACTTGGAGACAGCACGCTCAGTCGTCTCGCGACCCCGGAACCAGCGCACGTGCTGGAACGGCACGCCCACGGACACCGAGAAGTCGCCCTCGGAGGAGCCCTGCACGCGTGACGTGCACCAGAACGTGCCCGTCGGGGTGTCGGTGTACTGGTAGTACGGGCTGAACCGGTCAGGGATCGCGAACACGACGCGCGCCGTCCAGTTCTTGCACACCGGCTGACCCTCGATCGCGCCCAACGGGTCCGACGGGAAGCGCACGCCGTCGTTCTCGTACGCCTTGTGCAGGGTGCCGCTCTCGTGGACCTTCATGAAGTGCACGGGCACGTCGAGGTGCCGGGTCGCGAGGTTGGTGAACCGGTGCGCGGCGGTCTCGTACGGGACCGCGTAGGCGTCGCGCAGGTCCTCGACCGACAGCCGGCGCTCGGCCTTGGCCGCGCGCATGAGCTCGGCGGCGCCGGCCTCAGGCAGCATGAGCGCCGCGGCGAGGTAGTTCGTCTCGACGCGTTGGCGCAGGAAGTCGCCGTAGTCACGCGGCTCGGCGTGCCCGAGCACGAAGCTCGCGATGGCCTGCAGCAGCGCGGAGCGAGGGTCGCTCGACGACGTGAGCCCGTGCGGAAGGTAGATCCGGTGGTTCGCGAGGTCGGTCACCGAGCGCGTCGAGTGCGGCAGGTCGTGGACGTAGTGGAGTGTGAAGCCGAGGTGCGCGGCGATGTCGGCCGTCCCGCGCTGGGACAGGGGACCGCCGGGGTGCTCGACCGCGCCGAGCAGCCGGCGCGCCTGCTCCTCGAGCTCGGGGAAGTAGTTGTCCTGCGCACGCATGGTTGCGCGCAGCTCGGCGTTGGCGCGGCGGGCCTCCTCGGGCGTCGCGGCCTTCTCGGTGAGCAGCCGCTGGACCTCGGCCTGGAGCCGGACGAGCGCCTCGAGCGCATCGGTCGGCAGCGACTTGCCGACCTTGACGGTCGGCATCTGCAGTGAGGCGAACAGTGGTCCGCGCTGGGCCCGCTCGAGCTCGACCTCGAGGGCCGACCGCCGGCTCGGGGCCTCGTCTCGCAGCAGCTCCGCGACCGGCACGGCCAGCGCCGCAGCGATCTGGCTGAGCAGCGACAGCTTGGGTTCGCGGTGGCCGTTCTCGATCATGGACACCTGCGACGCGGCCCGGCCGATCGCAGCGCCCAGCTCGTCGAGGGTCAGGCCGCGCGTGGTGCGCAGGTGGCGGATACGACGGCCCAGGACGAGGGTGTCGACGCCGGCGTCGGGCAGGGGCGCGAGCGTGGGGGTGATCGCCATGCCTCGACGCTGCCAGAACCGGGCGTTTCTGTCGAGCAGAAGTTTCGCCGATCTTCTCCAGATTCTGCCGGTGAAGACGCGTTGACCTTCCCCCAGAGTGGTCCCACTAGGCCAGCAACCGGAAGATCGAGGGACATCGTGAACGAGACAACGTCGTCGCCGCAGCAGCCCACCAGGACTCGCCCGGGCGACCAGACCCAGACGGCGGCCGAGCTCGCCCAGCAGTGGGCGACCGACCCGCGCTGGGCCGGCATCCGCCGCGACTACACCGCCGCGGACGTCATCGCGCTGCGCGGGTCGGTCCGCGAGGAGCACACGCTCGCCCGCAGGGGGGCCGAGCGGCTGTGGGACCTGCTCCACGACCGCGAGTGGGTCCCTGCGCTCGGAGCTCTCACCGGCAACCAGGCCGTCCAGCAGGTCAAGGCCGGCCTCGAGGCCATCTACCTGTCCGGCTGGCAGGTGGCGGCCGACGCGAACCTGTCCGGCCAGACGTACCCGGACCAGAGCCTCTACCCCGCGAACAGCGTCCCCGCCGTGGTGCGCCGCATCAACAACGCGCTGCTGCGCGCTGACCAGATCGAGACCTCCGAGGGCGCTGGGCGCACCCGCGAGTGGCTCGCGCCGATCGTCGCCGACGCCGAGGCCGGGTTCGGCGGTCCGCTCAACGCCTACGAGCTCATGGCGTCGATGATCGAGGCCGGGGCGGCCGGCGTGCACTGGGAGGACCAGCTCGCGGCCGAGAAGAAGTGCGGCCACCTCGGCGGCAAGGTCCTCGTCCCGACGAGCCAGCACGTGCGCACGCTCAGCGCGGCACGGCTCGCGGCCGACGTCGCGGGTGTGCCGACGGTCGTGATCGCGCGCACCGACGCGCTGGGCGCCGACCTGCTGACGTCCGACGTCGACCCCCGCGACGAGCCGTTCCTCACCGGCGAGCGGACCGCCGAGGGCTACTTCCGGGTGCGTCCGGGCCTCGACCCGGTCGTCTCGCGGGCCATGGCCTACGCCGAGTACGCCGACCTGATCTGGGTCGAGACGTCAACCCCCGACCTCAACCTCGCGCGGGAGTTCGCCGAGCGCCTCCACGACCAGTACCCCGGCAAGATGCTCGCCTACAACTGCTCGCCGTCCTTCAACTGGCGTGCGGCCCTGGACGACTCGACGATCGCGCGGTTCCAGAAGGAGCTCGCGGCCTGCGGCTACGCGTTCCAGTTCATCACCCTGGCCGGCTTCCACGCGCTCAACCACTCGATGTTCTCCCTCGCCCGCGGCTACGCCGAGCGCGGCATGAGCGCGTACGTCGAGCTGCAGGAGGCCGAGCTCGCCTCCGAGGCCGACGGCTACACCGCCACCCGCCACCAGCGTGAGGTAGGCACCGGCTACTTCGACCGGGTCGCCACCGCGCTCAACCCGGCCAGCGCGACCCTCGCTCTCGCAGGGTCGACCGAGACCGCGCAGTTCGCGCAGCAGCACTGAGATGTACGAGGTCCTCGAGCCCAGGCTCGAACCACGCCCCACAGCACACCCCGCAGCCCACCCTGCTGCACCCGCCGCACGACGAGAGGAGCACGCCATGCCCACGCAGACGCCCACCACGACCCGTTCTACGGCCGCCGTCACAGCGCCGACCCTCGAGATCACCGGGCCCGTCGTGCCCGGCTCGGAGCAGATCCTGACCCCCGAGGCGCTCGCGTTCGTCGCCGAGCTGCACACGCGGTTCGCCGGCTCGCGCCACGACCTGCTGCTGGCCCGCCAGCGCCGCAGGGAGCGGTTCGCCAACGGGCTCGATCCCGACTTCCGTCCCGAGACCCGGCACATCCGCGAGGACCCGAGCTGGCGCGTGGCCGGGCCGGGGCCGGGCCTGGCGGACCGTCGCGTCGAGATCACCGGCCCGACCGACCGCAAGATGACCATCAACGCGCTCAACTCCGGCGCGCGCGTCTGGCTCGCCGACCTCGAGGACGCCACGTCGCCGACGTGGGAGAACATCGTCGGCGGCCAGCACAACCTCGCGCTGGCCATCCGTGGGCAGATCGACTTCACGTCCGACGACGGCAAGGAGTACCGCGTCGGGCCGACGACGCCGACCATCGTGATGCGTCCGCGCGGCTGGCACCTCGCCGAGAAGCACCTGCGGTTCACGGACCGGGCCGGCCAGCGCTCGTCGGCGTCGGGCAGCCTCGTCGACGCGGGCCTCTACCTGTTCCACAACGCCCCGGCGCTCATCGACGGCGGCCGCGGGCCCTACCTGTACCTGCCGAAGATCGAGGGATACCTCGAGGCGCGGCTGTGGAACGACGTGTTCGTGTTCACCGAGGACCGGCTCGGCATCCCGCGCGGCACCATCCGCGCGACGGTCCTCATCGAGACGATCACGGCGGCGTTCGAGATGGAGGAGATCCTCTACGAGCTGCGTGAGCACTGCGCGGGGCTCAACGCGGGCCGCTGGGACTACATCTTCAGCATCATCAAGAACTTCCGCTCGCGTGGCCCGAGGTTCGTCCTGCCGGACCGCGGCCGCATCACGATGACCGTCCCATTCATGCGCGCCTACACCGAGCTGCTCGTCGCGACGTGCCACCGGCGCGGTGCGCACGCCATCGGCGGGATGTCGGCGTTCATCCCCAACCGGCGTGACCTCGAGGTCACCGAGCGTGCGCTCGCGCAGGTCAAGGCCGACAAGGAGCGCGAGGCCGGCCAGGGCTACGACGGCACCTGGGTCGCGCACCCGGACCTGGTGCCCGTCGCCCGCACGGTGTTCGACGAGGTGCTCGGCGACCGCCACGACCAGCGTGATCGCCTGCGCGAGGACGTGCGCGTCACAGCCGCCGACCTGCTCGACATCCCGTCGGCGGGCGGCGGCGAGCCCGGCGCTGTGTCGGACGCCGGCGTCCGCGGCAACGTGTCGGTCGGCGTGCGCTACCTCGAGGCGTGGCTGCGCGGCAACGGTGCGGTCGCGATCGACAACCTCATGGAGGACGCCGCCACGGCCGAGATCTCGCGGTCGCAGATCTGGCAGTGGGTGCACCAGGAGGTCGTCACGGCCGAGGGGACCCGGCTCACCGGTGACGCGGTCGAGGACGTCCTGACGTCCGTGCTCGACGGGCTGCAGCGGTTCGCCGGCGACCGGTACGACGACGCGGCCGAGCTGTTCCGCGAGGTCGCTCTCGACGACGCGTACCCGACGTTCCTCACGGTGCCCGCGTACACCCGGTTCCTCGTGCACGCGCGCCCGGCGACGTCGGCGGGCACCACCTCGCCTGGTACGGCAACGGCGACGTGACGGCATCGGGCGCCCGGCCGCGAAAGGGCCTTGTCGAGCGCCCGGCGCCGACGCCACATGGGAAAGGAGGTGGTCGCCGAATGGAGATTCTTGGGACGCGTGAGGTGACTGTCCGCTAGGGAGTGTCTCCTCAGTGGTGTAGCCAGGTGATGACGGCGGCGAGGACGGCGGCGGTGCGGTAGACGATGGCGAGCTTGTCGTAGCGGGTGGCCAGGGCGCGCCACTGCTTGAGGCGCACGAAGGAGCGTTCGACGACGTTGCGGCCCTTGTAGGTATCGCGGCTGCCCGCAGCTGCACGGCCGTCTCGGTCCGGGCCGGGGTCATGACAGTAGGCCGGCCGCCGACGCGGCCCTGCGATCGGGCGTGCGCCAGACCGCGCATCGTGTTCTGGCGGATCGTGTCCACGCGCAGCTGCGCGAACACCGCGACGATGCCGAACAGTGCGCGCCCCATCGGCGTCGTGGTGTCGATGTCCGGCTCCATCAAGCTCTTGATGTCCACCCCGCGCTCGTGCAGCTCGCTGATGGTCTGGGTTGCCATGACCTCGCTGCCGGCCAACCGGTCCAGACGTCGCACCACCAACGTGTCCCCCGCGCGCAGGAAGCCCCGACACCCAACCCATTGCGGGCGGTCCGCGACACGACTGGACTCGCCGTGGTCGACGAACGCCCGCACCGCGCCCGCGGGAAAAGACACACGCGCGCGCTCCGCACCGCGCCACGCGTCGTCACGTCCACCGATCAGCACGGCCGGGCTGACGATGGCGTCGAACATCGACCGAAGTGGCCCGACGTCTTGTCGCTCGGATGCCGCTCGGCATGCCTCGTCGTTGCTCGCTCCCTGCACCGTTCGCCAGTCGAGCTGCCACCCCGCACCACGGGCAACGCGGCCCCAGAACGCGCGCTGCGTGCGCCCGTTGCCCTCCCGGAACGGGTGAATGTTGTTGAACTGGTCGTAGTGGAACGCCAACTGCTCGATGAGCTGCTCTCCGGGTGGACGCTTCATGGGCTGCACCAGGCGCGCAAACGAAAGGTCGCCCTCAGCCTTCTCCAGGGCGACCTTCGTCTCAGCGCCGACCTTCGGCACAGTCCCGCCGGATCGGCCCACCTGGGGCCGGGGCACCCAGACGGCTCATCCCCCGTCCTGCGGGGTCCGCTGAACCCGCCGGAGCGTCAAGAGCTCGGGCGCCTGCTGACGTCGGCGTAGGACACCGGGCTGGTCACGGGGTGCTCAGGTTCAGGGCGAGCGCGTCCGTGCCATCCCACGTCAGGGTCAGCCCCAGGGGACGCCCGTCAGTCGTGCGCACGTAGTACGCACCTACCGGGGTCTTCGTGAGGTCCAGGGGAACGCTGACGAGCCATCCGGCGTCCTGCGCGTCGCGGTCAAGCTCGACCAGCGCGTTAGCCGGCTCTGGAAGGTGGAAGGTTCGGAGCAGGGAGGCCGGATTGCGCATCCCGAAGGTGACGCCACCCTTGTCCTCGGCCACCGACTGCGACGTGAACCCCGCGGGAGCTGTCGTCGCCATCGGGTCCGCGCGCAGCGCGTCCAGATCCGCGCTGCTCGTGGAGCACCCCGACAGGAGGACCCCCACGAGCAGCGTGGCCGCGAGCAACGTCCGTGCCCTCATGTCAGCCTTCCTGTCGTCGCCGGTACCAGAGTGCCACTGTGAGGGCGAGGAGCCCGACCAGGAGGAGCCCCCCACTTGTCGCGGCGAGGGGGATGAGTCCGCCGAGTCCGGTGGCCGACAACGCCGTCGGCGCGCGCCCGGCGACCTGCGCGACCGGCGCTGTCGGGCCCGCCGGTGTCCCGGTGATGACGGCGGCCACCGGCGTCGCCGTCGGGTCCGCCGGGGGCGTCGGGGTGGCGGTCTGCGTGACCGCTGGCGCTGCGGCCGTGAACACGTACCCGGTCGCTGAGGAGCCGATTCCGGACAGGACGATCGACCGGACCACAGAGCCGTCGGGCACTCCCGCGGAGGAGCCGTCGCCGGCTCCCACGGTCAGGGACCCAGCTCGCGCGGCGCTAGCACCGGCCGCGGTGAGCGAATACGTTCCGGGCAGAAGGCCCGGTGTCCGCCACGTGCCGTCGGCCGCGCTCGTTGCTGTCGCAGATGCCGGCTGCCCGCCGGCGTCGGCACCTGTGACGGTCACCGCCGCTCCCGCGACCGGCCCGCTGGAGTCTGTGACCGTGCCGGCCAGGGTGGCCGTGGACAACGATGCGAGCTCGTCGGGACCGAAGACGATGACGTCGCTCGCCGGCAGGGCGGGCAGTGGGGTCGTGTCGCAGGCGTCGCCAGTCCCGTCGCCGTCGCTGTCGGTCTGCGCCGGGTCGGCAACATCGGGGCAGGTGTCGGACGCGGCAGGGATGTCGTCGCCGTCGTCGGTGATCGTCACCCGCGTGCTTGCCATGCTCGATCTGCCAGCGTCGTCTGTGACCTGCACACTGACCACCGTGCTAGCAGCGGTGTCGAAGAGATGCTCCAGCGTGGGGCTCGTCGTGGTGACGTCGGTGGTGCCGTCGGAGTTCAGGTCCCAGGCGTACGACACCAGGGACCCGACCGGCGCGTAGGAGCCTCGAGCGTCCAGAGTCAGCGTCGTTCCCACCTTGACCGTCCACGGACCGTCCAACCACGCGTACGGCTTGTCGAGGGCGCCGGTGATGGTCGTCGTGAGGGTCGCCGCGACATCGCCGGTCGCGGTGACCAGCTGGCCACCCGTGCGGTCGACGACGTCGGTCAGCGAGTCACCCAGAGACGTGCCGGACACCGACAGCGTGAACACCTCGACCGGGTCCACCGCCAGGGAGTGCGCGATGACGTCAGCTGAGCTCAGACCGGAGACGGGCTCAGGGTTGTGGGCGGGGGCGTCACCCATGATGACTGCGACCTTCTTCACGCCCGGCCGCCAGGGCAGGGACATGGCGGTGTCGAGTCCGCTCAGGGCTGTCTCCTCCCAGTCGCCGCCGCCGTTGGCGCTCATCGTGGCCAGTGCCGCGCGGATCGCATCGGTGTCCGTGGTGAACGGCAGGTCGACGCGAGCGGCGTAGTCGCCGGGGTCGCCGGTCCAGGTCGGGTCGTCGCGGTAGGTGACCAGCGCGAACCGGTAGGAGCCGGTCGAGCTCTGCAGGAGGCTGACCATCGCGGTCGTGTAGGCCTTGACCTGGTCGATCAGGGAGGACATCGACCCGGTGGCGTCGATGACGAAGACCAGGTCCAGGCTTCCTGCTGCGGCTGTGGTCGGACGGCCCGGGATGGAGGCGCCACGCAGGAGCTTGGACTCCTCCTGGTGACCTGTGGCGGTGGGGTGGTACCACTCGTCCATCGTCAGGGTGTCGAACTCGTGGATCCACCGGTCTGGGTTGCGGCTGTACGGCGACGGGTCGGGCTCCAGGACTCCTGACATAGCTGCCGGTCTCGGCGTGCCTGCAGCCCGCTGACGTGCATATTCGTGTGCTGGATCGCTGGCGCTGACAACCCCGGTGTGCAATAATAAACGCAT
>JABBOW010000092.1 GCA_012927595.1 Cellulomonas sp. | reverse complement strand
CCCGCCCGCGCCCGCAGACAACGGTGCGACGACTCCTGCACCGACGCTGAGCCCGACCGCGCGCAGCCGCTCCTCGTCGAACGTCAGCCCCTCGGCGTCCTGCCACGAGACCCACACGCCGCCGAACCCGCCGAGCAGCACGGCCTTCGGCGGGCGCCCGCGCAGCACGCCCGTCATGCGGAGCACGTCGACGAGCGGTGTCCCGCGAGTCACCTCGAGAACTTCCCGGGAGGTCCCCGTCAAGACCGTGAGCAGCATCGTCGGTGCCGGGGGGTACCCGCGCGCAAGCAGTGCGAGACGGGCCAGGGTCTCGACGTTCTGCACGAGCGTGCGCGGGGCGTCGGGATCGGTGCTCGCACGGCGACGCGCGGTCGGCAACGTGGGTCCGCCGCGCAGGGCCTGAGCGATCGCGCTGGACTCACCGGCGAGGTAGTGCGTCGGACCCGTCACCACCTCGAGCACCGGCTCGGCGACGTGTGCCGCGCGGCGCTCGGCGACCGCCGCGAGCACCGCCGTCCTCGTCGGCGCATCCGCACCGTGCAGCCACACGACCGCTCGGCGCGCACCCAGCGCCTCCGCCGTCAGCGCGAGACCGTCGAGGACCAGGTGAGGTCGCTGCTGGAGGAGCGTGGAGTCCTTGGCCGACAGCGGTTCGCTCTCTGCGCCGTTGGCGACGACCGTGAGCGGTCCGCCCGCGCGCAGTGCCCGCCGCCACTTGGCCGCCGTCGGGACGTGCGCACCACCGTGCCCCGTCAGCCCGTGCTGCTCGATGACGCCGAGCAGCTCGACCGACCCACGCGGGCGCGGACCCACGTCGTCGAGGACGTCGTCCAGCAGCTCGGTCGCGGCGCGCTCCCAGGGCACGGCAGGGCCCGAGCGGTCGAGCTGGACGGGGTGCAGCAGGAGCGAGCCGACAGCCGCGTCGGCGCGGGTGCGCGGGACGCCGCGCGACGACTCCCAGGCGAGGGCGTCGGCCGTCATCGGACAACCCGCCCGGACCCTCCGAGCGCTGAGGTCGCGCGCGGTGCGGGGACAGCCGACGACGCGTCGAGCATGCGGCTCAGCTCGCCGACCCGGTCCGCCGGGGTCCGCGCGGCGTACCGGGTCACGGCTAGCCCCACGACCGCGAACCCGGTCGTGAGGTAGAAGCCGCGCAGGCCGACGACGTCGGTCCCGGCCAGCACGCTGTGCCCCCACACGGCCACCAGCGCAGCAGCCGCGACCTTGTGCACCGGCCACCACACGCGGGCTGCGATCGAGCCCGCCAGCCGGGCCGTCACGCCCGTGACCAGACCAGCCCAGAGCGCGGTGACACCGAGCGTGACCGGGACCGGTCGGTAGGTCGACGCCATCGGCAGGACGGCACCCCGCCAGCCCACCTGGGCCCAGGGGTCGGTCGCGAGCACGACGACGTGCAGCGCCGTGAAGGCGAGCGTGAAGGTCGCCAGCGACACGTGCATCGCCAGGCGGGTCCGCGCGGACGGCCGCTGGATCCCGCGGGACCAGGGATGGGACAGGACGAGGCCGGTCGCGACCAGTGCCACGAGCAGGACGTAGGACGTGACGCCGCTCGCCCTGGCGAACACCCAGGGGACGGGCGACGAGCCGCCGAACGCAGCGACCACCGCCCAGCAGGCGAAGCCGACGGCCCCGACGCCCGCGATCACGGCGAGGACAGCCCCCAGCACGGCAGCAGGCGCGGGCCGCGACTCAGACATCCGACCGCCGCCAGACGACGCTCGCGTCAAGCGCGGTCGTGGTGCCGACCGTCCCGTCCGCACGGACCCACGCGGCCGCGAGGCCGAGCTCCTCGGCACGCGACCCGATGTCCGCAGCCCCGGCGAGGAACACCGACTTGCTCAAGACCTCCGACCATGCCGGGTCCAGATGGACCACGGTCACGGCGAGCAAGCCCTCGCCGCCTGGACGACGGGTGCGCGGGTCCACGAGGTGGTGGACGGCCACACCACCCGACCGCCACCGGCGGAGCCTGGTCGACGACGTCGCGCAACCCGTGTCGGTGAGGTCCAGGACCAGGACCAGCTCGGCCCGGTCGGTCGGGTCCTCGACACCGACGCGCCAGCTGTCACGGTCCGGGCCGGCACCGCCGAACGCGCAGTCTCCACCGAGGTCGACGGCGAACCCCCGACCGGCGCCCGCCAGCTCCGCCGCGGCCCACCGGGCTGCCAGCCCTTTGCCGATCCCACCGAGGTCGATCGCAGACCCACCCAGGTGCAGTCGCCACGCGCCGTCGCTCTCGACGACCTGCGGCAGCCACGGCACGACCATCTCGCCGTGGTGCGACCCGCGGAGGTCGGGGATCCCAGCCGGGCCGCGATCCAGGTCCCCCGCGGCGAACGGGAGCGACCGGTCGTATCCCCAGCCGAGCAGGACGTCGAGGATGCGCGGGTCGAAGAGGCCACCCGTCTCCCGGTGCGCCGTGGCGGCCTCGCCGACCGCCGCGGCGAGCGTCGCCGGGACGTCGTGCCACCGATCGGGTTCGAGGTTGGCGCGTGAGAGGGCGCTCGCCGGGTCGAAGCGTGAGCACGTGCGCTCGACGTCGCGGACGACCTGCTCGGCGCGCTCGAGGCACTCGGCGGCGTCCGGTCCAGGAGCCACGACGCTCAACGTGACCGGGCTCGCCATCGCGTCGAAGGATGCGACGGCGAGCTCACGGGTCGGCGGTACTGGCGCCTCCCGGACCGGATTCACTTCGATGCCTTGGTCACCACGTTGACGGGCGGGGGCGGCGCAGGCGCAGGAGCGGGAGCCGCCGCGGGGGCCGGGACAGCGGGCGCCGGGGCCGGGGCAGCGGGCGCG
>JABBOW010000077.1 GCA_012927595.1 Cellulomonas sp. | reverse complement strand
CCCCCCCCCCCCCCCCCCCCGCCCCGCGGGGGGGGGGGCGCGGGCGCGGGGGGGGGGGGGGGGGGGCCCCCCCCGCCCCCCCCCCGGGGGGGGGGCCCCCCCCCCCCCCCCCTCCGCCCCACGCGTCAAGGAGGACGATGATGAGGCAGTACCCCCATCCAGCACCACGACCCGGGTGCCGCCGCACCCGTGCGACCGCGGCTCTGCTCGCCACGGCCGCGCTGACCGTGGCCGGCGCGCTCGCCGGCACGAGCCCCGCGGGCGCGACCGCTCCCGGATCCCCTGGAACCCTCGTCAACGGCGGGTTCGAGGCCGGCCTGACCGGCTGGACCGTGACGTCCGAGACCGGCACGCCCACGGCCGCGAAGACCGAGACCCCGGGCCACGACGGCTCCGCGACACGGCTCACGCACTGGGCTGCCACCGCCTACCAGGTCACGACCCGGCAGACCGTGACGCACCTGACCGAGGGCTGGTGGACCGTCAGTGCATGGGTGAAGTCCGGCGGCGCGCTCGATGCCACGACGCTCGGCCTGACAAGGTGCGGGGTCCCGGACGTGTCGACGACCACGCCCATCACCGAGCAGGACGACGCGTGGGTGCGCCTCGCAGTCTCGACGTACGTCGTCGGCGGGCGGTGCACCGTGTCGATCGCGACGAACGGCCCCGGCGGGGCCTGGGTCGGCGTGGACGACGTCGCGCTCGAACCCGGTCGGGTCACTCGCGACGTGCGCGGCGGCGACCTGTCGGGGCTCGCCAAGAACGAGGACTTCGGCGCGACCTACGCGTCCGCCGACGGCACACCCGGTGACGCCGTGCAGATCCTCTCGGACGCCGGGATGAACCTCGGCCGGCTCAAGGTCTGGGTCAACCCCGCGGACGGCTACAACGACGCAGCCCACGTCGTCGCCACCGCTCAGCGCATCAAGGCCGCCGGGATGCAGCTCCTCGTCGACTTCCACTACTCCGACCGCTGGGCCGACCCCGGTGCACAGACCGTGCCCGCAGCGTGGGCCGGGTTCACGCCCGCACAGCTCGCGGTCGCGGTCCACGACCACACGCGCGCCGTCCTCGACGCGCTCGCCGCAGCCGGGATCACGGCCGACTACGTGCAGGTCGGCAACGAGATCAACCCCGGGATGCTGTGGCCGTGGGGCCAGACGTGGGACGTCAACACGTCCGACAGGGTCACCGGTGCGCAGTGGGACAACCTCGCGTCGTTCCTGACCGCGGGCGCCCAGGCGGTCCGTGAGGTGTCGCCCACGACGCGCGTGATCCTGCACCTGACCAACATCAACAACGGGATCGGCAGCCTGACCTGGTGGTTCGACGAGATCACCGCGCGGTCGGTGCCGTTCGACGTCATCGGCCTGTCGTACTACGGGTACTGGCACGGCAGCCTCGCGGACCTCCAGGGTGCGATCAGCACGCTCTCCGCGCGGTACGACCGGGACGTGCTCATCGTCGAGACCGCCTACCCGTTCACGCTCGCCGACGACACCCCGACCTGGGAGAACGTCATCAGCCTGCCGACCGAGCTCGTCCCGGGCTACCCCGCGACCCCGGCCGGCCAGGCGGCCGAGCAGCGTGCCGTCCAGGACGCCGTCGCCTCCGCACCCGGCGGTCGCGGGCTCGGGACCGTGTACTGGGAGCCCGCCTGGACGTCCGTCGCGGGCAACGGCTGGGACCCGGCCGACCCGGCGTCGGGCAACGCGTGGGAGAACCAGGCGCTCTTCGACTTCGACGGGCGCCTGCTGCCCGCCGCGGCCGAGCTCGCACCCGACGCGGCCGCGCCCGACCGACGCGCCACGTCACGGGTCGCGCTCGACGTGGACCGCAGCGTGCGCGCGGGCCAGCAGCCCGTCGCACGGATCACGGTCGAGGCCGACGGCGGCCGCTCGGTGCACGAGATGCGGCCCACCGGGACTCTCGTCGTGCGCGACGGTGGCGTCGAGATCGCCCGGACGACCCTGCGCGCCTCGGACGACGGCCGCGCGAGCGTGCGGCTGCCGGTGCTCGACGTCGGCTCACATGCGCTCACGGTGGTCCACTCGGGAGACACCCTGGTCCAGGGCTCGACGTCGGCGGTCACCCGGCTCACGGTCACGCGAGCCGCCGTGCGACGCTGACCCGCACGTCACCGCGTCGGGCTGAAGTCCAGGCGGTCGTCCGTCACGGCGATGACGCTCCACCTCGAGCCCTCGGCGTTGCTCAGCTCGTAGCTCGGGAGCAGGAGGACCGCGCCGTTCGCGAGCGTCGTCATGCCGAGGCCGAGCCGCGACGCCGTGAGGGTCACCGTCTGCACCGGCCACGGGATCGACTCACCCGCGGACGGGGTCGGGGGAACGGTCGGGGTGGGCGCGGCCGTCGCCACCTGGGGCTCGGCCGTCGCGACTCCCGAGCTGCGCGTGCCCGACGACGACCCCGAGGCGGAGGCGGTCCCGAGCGGCATCACGCCGCCGTAGCCGGAGGCGAATCGGGCGTCGCCGAGTCGGGCGACCGCGTCCGCGGGGCTGACCAGCGCGTACGCCCCGAGGTCGACGACCGGTGCGAGGGAGCCGTAGATCGACTGCACACCGTCGGCAAGGAGCGTGAAGCTCCACTGGACGCCCGTGAGCTGCCCGACGAGGATCTGGCTCGCGGTGACCCACGTCGCCGTGGGCTGCCCCTGGTCCTTCTGGATCTCGAACCGATACCCGCCGGCGTCGACGCCGAGCGAGCTCATCAGGTCACGGGCCTGAGCGGTCGCGGCGTCGCCGGTCGGTGCCGGTGCCGCCGACGAGGTCGCGCACGGGTAGCCGGGCACGAGCGGTTCGGGCGCCGCG
>JABBOW010000031.1 GCA_012927595.1 Cellulomonas sp. | reverse complement strand
CCCGACGAAGGACGCCACGTCGGCGATGGCATACCGGACGCGGTACCCGCTGCGGCGCCGCTCCAGCTGGACCGCCTGGTCGAGATCAGTGGCTCCCGGGGGATCGATCGTCACGAAGGCGAGGTCGCGCAGGTCCCTGCGGCCATCTACGTTGACAGGGCGACCCGCTGCGGAGCGGGCCTCCGCGAGCGCGGCCGGATCAAACGTCTCGGGGACGTCGAGCGCGGAACGGACGGCAGCGAAGCCTGCCCGAAGCTCAGCGCCGTCGGACGGCAGGATCAACTTGCGGGACGGCACGTCCATCACCATAGGCGGGCCGCCACCGCGCCGCCCGGGCTGCTGTGCTTGGCTTGTCCGGTGACCATCGCGAACGACCGTCCAGCGAACGACCCCGCCGTCATCCGACGCCTGCTCACCACACCCGCGCGCTGGGCCGTCGTCGGCCTCTCGACGAACGCCGCTCGCGCCGCGTGGGGGGTGGCGGCCTACCTCCAGGACAGGCTGGGGCACGAGATCGTCCCCGTCCACCCGCGGGGTGAGACCGTGCACGGCGCGGCGGGTCACACGCGGCTCGTCGACGTCGTCGGACCGATCGACGTCGTCGACGTGTTCGTCAACGCGCGGCTGGCCGGCGCCGTGGTGGACGAGGCCATCGCGGTCGGCGCTCGCGCGGTGTGGTTACAGCTCGGCGTCGTGGACGAGGCGGCCGCGGACCGGGCTCGAGCCGCGGGTCTCGACGTCGTCATGGATGTCTGTCCGGCCATCGAAGGTCCGCGGCTCGGTCTCGGCTGACACGGGTGTGCGCGAGATCACCCAGGCTGCGGGCGTCCTCCGGGTACACTCGGAGCGAACCTGGAGTTCGTCGCGCGTCCCTCGTGTATGTGTACCGGTGTCACCGCTGGTGATGTGTTCGGGAATGCGACCTCCGGAACGGCCCCCCTGGCCGTGCCGCACGTGACTCCCGCAACCTGAACGGTGTCCCCCATGACGACCATGCCTTCTTCCAGTGCGCCCGCGACCGAGACGTCGCGACATGCGCCCAGCTTCGCCGACCTGGGGCTGCCCGAGGCGCTCGAGCGCATCGTCGCTGAGCTCGGCTTCGAGATCCCGACCGCGATCCAGACCGAGGCCATCCCGGCCCTGCTCGCGGGCCGCGACATCACCGGCGTCGCCCAGACCGGAACTGGCAAGACGGCAGCGTTCGGCCTCCCGCTGCTCGCGTCGGTGGACCCACAGCTCCGCTCGGTCCAGGCCCTGGTGCTGACGCCGACCCGAGAGCTCGCGATGCAGGTCGCCGAGGCGATCGAGTCGTTCGCGGCGCACATCCCGGGTCTCGAGGTCATCGCGGTGTACGGCGGCTCGCCGTTCCTGCCGCAGCAGCGTGCCCTGACGCGCGGCGCCCAGGTCGTCGTCGGCACCCCGGGGCGCGTCATCGACCACCTCGAGCGCCACACGCTCCACCTCGACGCAGTGAAGTTCCTCGTGCTCGACGAGGCGGACGAGATGCTGCGCATGGGCTTCGCCGAGGATGTCGACAAGATCTTCGGAGCCGCACCGGCGAAGCGACAGGTCGCCCTCTTCTCCGCGACCATGCCCCCCGGGATCCGTCGGGTCGCGGCGCAGCACCTGACCGACCCGGTCGAGATCGCCGTCTCCCGCCAGTCGTCGACCGTCACGAGCGTGCGTCAGACCTACGCCGTGGTTCCGTTCCGTCACAAAGCCGGTGCCCTGGCGCGCGTCCTCGCCGTCTCCGACGCCGACGCCGCCATCGTCTTCGTGCGCACCCGCGGTGCCGCCGAGGAGGTGGGCAGCGCGCTGATCGAACGTGGCATCTCCGCAGCGTTCATCTCGGGCGACGTCGCCCAGGGTGACCGCGAGAAGGTCGTGGAACGGCTGCGGAGCGGTGCGCTCGACGTTCTCGTCGCCACCGAGGTGGCCGCCCGAGGGCTCGACGTCGACCGCATCGGTCTCGTCGTGAACTTCGATGTCCCGACGGAGCCCGAGGCGTACGTGCACCGCATCGGTCGCACCGGTCGCGCCGGGCGGTCGGGCGAGGCGCTCACGTTCGTCACGCCGAGCGAGCAGCACCGCCTGCGCGCCATCGAGCGCCTCACGCGCCAGAAGATCGAAGAGATCGCGATCCCGTCGCCGGCGGACGTCTCGGCCCACCGCGTCGAGCGCCTCCTGACCGACGTAGCCGCCCGCGCGGAGCTGGGTCGTCTCGACCTCTACCGCACCTCCATCGCCGAGCACCTCGCCGTGAACCCGGACCTCGATCCGCTCGAGCTGCTCGCTGTCATCGCCGCCCTTGCCGTGGGCGACCGGGGGCCTGCGCCACGGACCAGCCACGGCGATGACCTCGACGATGCGCTGGGCCGCGCGACGCTGGCCCCCGACCGCGGTGGCGACCACAACGATCGCGGACCGCGCTCGGACGGACCGCGCCGCACGTCGCACCGCCCTGACGGCGGCATGCGCTACCGCGTCGCCGTGGGTCACAACGACGGGGCCCAGCCGGGTGCCATCGTCGGTGCGCTGACGAATGAGGGTGGTCTGACGGGCAAGGACCTCGGCAAGATCGACATCTTCCCCAGCTTCTCCATCGTCGAGATCCCCGGCGGACTCACCCCCGACGCGTTCGACCGGATCGGACGTGCCCGGGTCGCCGGACGTCCGCTGCGGATCCGCGTCGACGAGGGCCCGGCGCCTCGCAGCGGGCACGGCGCCTCGCGGCCGACCGGTCCCGGGGCCACCCCGCGTAGCGATCGTCGACCCGAGCCCCGCAGCGACGCGCGCGACCGCTTCCCGCGGCACACCAGCGCCCGCTGAGCAACGACATCCGCCCAGCACTGACGGCTCCGGTCCGGCTCGCGGGCCGGAGCTGTTGCCGTCACCGCTGGGCGGAGCTCCCCCGGTGCGGGGGCTGTGCCTCCACGCGCAGCAGCGCGATCTCCGCCTCACGCAGGGCGTCGTCGGCGTCGTGACAGCGGTGGACGCTGGCGATGATGCCGGCGACCACCGCGACCCCAGATCAGCTCGCATGCGCGCGAGCAGCTCGTCGACGCGTGCGGCGTCGCCACCCGGCCGGACGTCGTCGAGCAGGACCACGAACTCGTCCTGACCGAGACGGGCCGCGCAGCCTCCCCCGCGCAACGACCGCCGCAACCTCCGGACGACCTCACGCCGCACCTGGACGTCGGCGTCGGTCACGTCCTCACCGGGCCCGCCGTTCACCGACCCGGCGACGACGCGCGTGACGACCACCGCGCAGTCGGACTCGCCTGGGGCGTCCTCCGCGGCACCTGGTGCAACCGCCCAAGCTCGCCAACCAGCTGACCGGCGCCTCCCCCAACGCTCCGCTAGCCGGCGCGTGGTTCGAGTCCCAGTTCACTGAGCTCGTGACGAACGCGTCCCCCATGATCACGGGTGGCGCGCCTCCCCCAACCGACACCACAGCTCCGACGGCATACGGCACGACCTGCACCGTCAGCCGAGACGGCGCGGTTCGAACGCCACGGCTGTCGCTCCAGCACGCGAGGGACGGCCGTGGTGGCCGCCGGACGAGCGGCGGACTCAAGACCGGGTGCGGGCGGCGGGCGGATCGCTCCCCGCACCCGCTGTGCTCGGTCGACCGAGAACCGTCAGTCCGCCTGGACGGCGGCGCGGAGCGCGGCGATGAACCCGTCGACATCAGCCGCAGTCGTGTCGAACGCGCACATCCACCGGACCTCGCCCCCGATCCAGTCGTAGAAGTGGTACGACTCGCGCAGCCTGTCCGCTGCACCCGGGGCGAGCGCCGCGAACACCGCGTTCGACTGGGTCGGCTGGGTGACGCGCACACCGTCGATGCTCTCGACACCCGCCAGCAGGCGTGCGGCCATCGCGTTGGCATGCTGCGCGGATCGGAGCCACAGGTCGGTCTCGAACAACGCGAGGAGCTGCGCCGAGACGAATCGCAGCTTCGACGCGAGCTGCATGTCGATCTTGCGCAGGTACTCGAGGCCGGGCGCGATGTCGGGTCGCAGGACCACGACCGCCTCGCCGAACATGACGCCGTTCTTCGTCGCGCCGAGCGAGAGCACATCCACGCCCGCGTCCGTCGTCATGGCGCGCAACGGGACGTCGAGATAGGCCGCGGCGTTGGCGATCCGCGCCCCGTCCACGTGGAGAGTCATGCCGAGGCCGTGCGCGTGGTCGGCCAAGGCGCGGATCTCCGCGACCGAGTACGCGGTCCCCAGCTCGGTCGTCTGCGTGATCGACACGACCCCGGGCTGGGCGCGGTGCTCGTCGCCCCACCCCCAGGCCTGCCGCTCGACGAGCTCCGGGGTGAGCTTGCCGTCAGGGGTCGGGACGGTGAGCAGCTTGAGGCCGCCGACACGCTCAGGGGCACCGTTCTCGTCGGTGTTGATGTGTGCGGTCTCGGCGCACACCACGCCGCCCCAGCGGGGTAGCAGCGCCTGCAGCGCCAGGACGTTCGCGCCGGTGCCGTTGAGCACAGGGTAGGCGCGGGCATCCGCACCGAAGTGGGCAGCGAGGACCTCGTGGAGCCGCGCGGTGTACGCGTCGTAGCCGTAGGCCTTCTCGTGGCCACCGTTCGCCTCGGCGAGCGCGGTCAGCACCTCGGGGTGCACCCCCGCGTAGTTGTCGGAGGCGAAGTGGCGGCGGTGGGGGTCATGCAGTCGGTTCACGGCGACCAGTCTCTCGCACCCGCGCACAGCTCGAGGCAGGACCCTGCGCCCACGACGATCAGAGCCGGTCTGCGCCCGTCGACCGGCACTCGGCACACATCCCGACCAGCTCGATCGTGTGCTCGACATCAGTGAAGTCATGTGCCGATGCCACCTGGGCAGCCCATGACTCCGCGACGGGCCCGTCGATCTCGACCGTGCGCCCGCAGTGCCGGCAGACCAGGTGATGGTGGTGGCTGCGCCGTTCGCATCTGCGATAGACGGCCTCGCCGTCCTCGGTGCGCAGGACGTCGACCTCGCCGCTCTCGCTCAGAAGCTGGACTGCGCGGTACACCGTCGCCAGCCCGGTGGTCGACCCCCGCGAACGCAGGAGCTCGTGCAGCTGCTGCGCACTTCTGAACCCATCGAGGCCGTCAAGCAGGGCGAGGATCTCCGAGCGCTGGCGGGTTGGTCGCGGCGCCGTTGTCATGCCGGTCTCCTCTTCTCGGTGGCCGAGGTGCAGCATAGACGTCACGACATCGGGCCCGGCCGGAGTGCGGCCGAGCCCGAGGTCGTTGTGCGTCGTGGCGCCGGACCTGCCGGCGTCGGCGCGCTACTTGGCGGCGACGGCGCGCTTGAGCGCGCTGCCCGCGGAGAGCTTGACGCGGAAGCCCGCGGGGATCTCCAGCTTCTCGCCGGTCTGCGGGTTGATGCCGGTGCGGGCGGACCGCTCGGCGCGGGAGATCGCGAGCAGGCCGGGGATGGTGACGCTCTCGCCAGCGGAGAGCTGCTCGACCAGAACCTCCTGGAAGGCCTTCAGAGCCGCGTCAGCGGCGGTGTTGGTCAGGCCCGCCTTGGCAGCGATGGCCTGGACGAGCTCGGTGCGGTTCACGCTCACGGGATGTACTCCTAGTTGGTCGGTTCGAACGTGCCCGGACGACCGGCCCGGACGGGTGACGGATAGCAACGCTGGCCCAGGCGCCCAGTCGGCGCGCCCGTGTACCCGGTCCGTCGCGGACGACACTAACCTCCGCAGGGCCGTGTTTGCGCATCGCCACGCGCAATTGCGGTCATGTCAGGCTGGTGCGGGTCCAGTCGAGCGGCTGGTCGACCGGCCACGCATCGGCCACGCGATGGGCTGTGAGGCCGTGCGCGGCGGCGCGGGCGCACCCCGCGACCTGCCAGTCGAGCTGGCCCGGCGCGTGCGCGTCCGAGTCGACAGAGAACACGCAGCCGGCCGCGATGGCCACCTCGAGCAAGGCGTGCGGCGGATCGAGCCGGTCCGGCCGTGAGTTGATCTCGACCGCGGTGCCGTGCTCGGCGCACGCCTCGAAGACCGCAGCTGCGTCGAACTCGCTGGGCGGCCGCTGCTTGCCGGTGATCTGCCGTCCGGTGCAGTGGCCGAGCACGTCGACCCGCGGGTTGGACACAGCGGCGATCAACCGCCGTGTCATCGCGGTGCGATCCATGCGCAGCTTCGAGTGCATCGAGGCGACGACGACGTCGAGCTTGTCGAGGAGCGCGTCGTCCTGGTCGAGGGAGCCGTCGTCGAGGATGTCCACCTCGGCGGTTCGCGCCGATGCCCGGCAGGTCGGTGAGTGCCCGTGCCGCCACGCGGGCCATCAGCTCACCTGCGGGCAGATCGGCGACGACGCGCACCGCTCCACGAAAGGCCGCGCTGCGGTGCTCGTCGGCCTGCGCGCGCTCGAGCAGGAACGCCACTCGGCGCAGCACCCCGAGCGCGGCCTGGGTGGCTGAGGGCGTCGCCCGGTCGTCCTGACCGCGCGTGCCGTCTGGACCGTCCCGATCCTGCACCGACGACCACCTCCTCGCGAGCACCCCGCCCAGCGCGCGACGAACCTTGACTCTCTGGGCAGGATGGACCGGTGACGGTGCCCTCTCGCAAGCACGTCACGGGCCTGTGCGCGACCAAGGAGGACCCATGAACCCGAAGGAAGACGCCCAGCTCGTCACGATCGGCGACCGCGAGGTCCGCCTCAGCCACCTCGATCGTGTGATGTACCCGTCGAACGGGATGACCAAGGCCGAGGTCATCGACTACGTCACGCGTGTCTCCCCCGCGCTCCTGCACCAGCTCCACAACCGTCCCGTGACGCGGATCCGGTTCCCCGAGGGCCTCGACGGCCAACGGTTCTTCGAGAAGAACATGCCTGCCGGATCACCTGAGTGGGTGCGTCGTCTGACGATGCACGCGGCCCCCGGTGTCCCGGACGAGGGCAAGGACGTGACCTTCCCGTTCCTCGACGACCTGCCGTCGCTCGTGTGGGCAGCGAACCAGGGCGCGCTCGAGCTCCACACGCCGCAGTGGCGGGTCGACCGGGACGGGACGGTCCACAACCCGGATCGACTCGTGATCGACCTCGACCCCGGCGCTCCGGCGGGGCTGCCTGAGTGTGCGAGCGCCGCGCGCCTCGTCGCCGACCGGTTGCGCGAGGACGGGCTGGAGACCGTCCCGGTGACGTCAGGCAGCAAGGGGCTGCAGCTGTACGCCCCCCTGCCCGGTACGAGCACGGCCATGGAAGTCCGTGCCTACGCCCGCGCGCTCGCCTACGAGCTCGCCGGCCGTCACCCCGAAGTCCTCGTCGCGCTGCAGCGCAAGGACCTGCGTGGCGGCAAGGTTCTGCTGGACTGGTCCCAGAACCACCCGGCCAAGACGACCATCACCCCGCCCTCGCGGCGCGGCCGGGAGCAGCCGGCCGTCGCAGCGCCCCGCGACTGGGACGAGCTCGGCCCCGCGCTCGCCCAGCTGTCTCCGGCCGAGGTGCTGCGCCGGCTCGACGACGCCGGCGACCTCCTGCGCTGAGCTCCGCTGTCGGGCCTCGCGGGCCGCCGACCGATCGAGTGTCACCGCTACGTCAGGGATGCAGCGATCGCCAGCATGCTCGAGATCCGGACCGGGACCGGTCACGCGACAGCGGCCGGGTTGAACGCCTCCGTGCCCTTGCGCGTGCTCGTGCTCGGCACGCTCACGAGGTGGACCGAGGTGATCACCCCGCTGGCGGGCTGGGAGTGGCTCGCGAACGGCTGGCTGCTGGTGATCCTCACCGATCATCACCGCGACCACTCTCGGGGTCGGCGGACCCGTGGTCACGACTGTCGAGGATGCGACGACGCCTTGTGGCGGCCCGTCGGGTCGGCCCGCTCCGGATGCGTGCCCGTCCGCAGTGCGGCAACGTAGGTCTGTACGACGCCGAGCCGGCGCCGTCCGACCGATCGTAGGAGGCACCAACATGGCCCGCCGCACCGAGCTGCCCCAGTACACCGTCCCCTCGCTGACCCTCGAGGACGGAGCGAAGGTGGCCGCCGTCCTGCAGACCCGTCTGGACTCGCTCAACGACCTCGCGCTCACCCTGAAACACATCCACTGGAACGTCGTGGGCCCCTATTTCATCGCCGTCCACACGATGCTCGACCCGCAGGTCGACGCGGTCCGCCTGATGGTCGACGAGATCGCTGAGCGCATCGCCACGCTCGGCGTGGCGCCGGTCGGGACGCCGGGTGCTCTCGTCGCCGAGCGCACGTGGGACGACTACTCGATCGGGCGGGCGACCGCCATCGAGCACCTCGGGGCGCTCGACGAGGTCTATCGGAACGTCATCGAGGCTCACCGGACGGCAGCGGACGACGTCGAAAAGCTCGACATCGTCACCAACGACCTGCTGATCGGCCATCTCCACCAGCTCGAGCTCTTCCACTGGTTCGTCCGCGCACACCTCGAGTCGGCCGGCGGCGCCCTGAGCACTGCAGGCGCGACGACCGAGAAGCAGGCCGCCCGGAAGGCGGGGTCGGCAGCGAAGGGTGATTCCCAGCGCTGACGGCGCCGGCTCGACCCCGCGAGCCGTGACCTCGGACGCGACGTCGAGCCGGCCACACCGGGCGGCCCGGCTCGAGTACGCGTTCGACTCGTGGCTCGCGGCGTTCTTGCAGCACCGCGGGTGGACGGCGCGGGTCGAAGCGTACGTGGGCTACGGCGCGCCCGGCTGGGTCCGGGTGCTCGGCCGCGTCGTCCTCGCGGGCCCAGGCGTGAGAGACGACGACCTGCCTGGAGCTGGCGCGCATTCGACGGGCGGCTCAGCGCGACCGGTCACGGCACTGCGCGGCTGGCGCAGCTTCGCCGTCGTCCCGCTGCCGTTCGCGCGTGTGCACGCGGTGGTCGATGGCACCCGGCGCGAGCTGGTCGCCGACCGGGCCGGATTCGTCGACAGCGTCATCAGCTCTGGTCTCACCCCGGGCTGGCACGACGTCGAGCTGGTGACCTTCGGCGGGCGGAAGGCGACGGTTCCCGTGGTCGTCATCGGTCCCGACGCGCGGTTCGGGGTCGTGAGCGACATCGACGACACCGTGATGATCACCCGGCTCCCCCGGCCGTTCATCGCGGCCTGGAACACGTTCGTCCGGAACGACACCGCTCGGGAGCCCGTCCCCGGAATGGCTGACTTCTACCGCCGGGCGTTCGGGGCGCACGGTGACGTCCCGGTGATGTACGTCTCGACGGGCGCGTGGAACGCGGCACCGGCGATCGGCAGGTTCCTGCTACGGCACCGCTACCCGACCGGGCCGCTGCTGCTCACGGACTGGGGACCGACGAACTCCGGCTGGTTCCGCAGCGGGGCCGAGCACAAGCGTGCTGCGCTGCGCCGCCTGCTCACCGAGCTGCCCGGCATCCGGTGGGTCCTCGTGGGCGACGACGGACAGCGCGATCCGCAGATCTATGCGGAGGTCGTGCAAGAGCATCCCGAGCGCGTGCTGGCCGTGGCGATCCGTCAGCTGTCGGGCACCGAACAGGTGCTCGCCCACGGCGCACCGGCTCCCGCGACCGGGACAGCGAGCGCAAAGGCTCGAACCCGCGGCGCGGACGTCCCGCTGCTGCAGGGTGCGGACGGGGCGGCCCTCCTGCGCGAGTGGACGGCCCACGGGGTCGGCCTCGAGTAGAGGCGTCACAGCCGCTCGGGGTCGTCCCACTCCTCGCTGCTCGCGATCGCCTCGTCGTCCGGTTCGAGCTCGACGCCGAGCAACGAACGCGGGGCCTGCGACGCGTTGCCGCCGGCTCGGGCGTCCGCGGCGCGCACCTCATCGTCCGACGGTGTGCGGTCCGCGAGGTGCTCGGCGGCCGGGTCCGAGGTCAGGTCCGCGCGCCCACGACGCGTGCCACCGGTTCTGCGACTCATGCCACTGGTTCTACTCCGTGGATGCTCCTGGCGCACGCGTTCGGGGCGATCTGGAAAGCTGCGACCGGCGCCGCGGCAGGAGCGTCCGCGCGCCATCGACTCAACGATTCGCACCCTCGAGTCACTCGAAGCACATCGATACGGTCGATCCCTGCCACCGGTCCGATATGCCCCGGTCCGCGATGTCATCTCAGCGTTCCCATGAAGGCGTGCGGCGGACGTCAGCCCCGTACGACGGGGCCAGAGGCGACGTGTGGCGCCTCGACACGGCCACCGGCGTCTGGACGCAGATCAGCCCGATCCCGTCGTCGAGCACGGACGACTACTCCGGGTGCAGCGGCCTGACGATCGACCGGCAGAACCCGAGCACGATCATGGTGACCACGCAGGTTTCCTGGTGGCCCGGCGTCATCATCTTCCGCAGCACGGACCGCGGCGCCACCTGGAGCCGGATCTGACCCTGGAGTGGCTACCCGAGCCGAACGCTCAAGTGCAACCTCGACATCGCCGGCGCCCCGTGGCTGACGTTCGGGAATGCCGCAGCCGAACCTGGACCGAGCCCCAAGCTCGGCCGGATGACCCAGTCGCCTCGCGGCATCGCGGCGACGGTGCTCGTCGGCGAGCTCGGAGGGCGAACCTCGCCTGCGCGCGTGTGCACCGTCGGGGCCGACATCGTGGTCGACGCCGGGAGCAGGACGACGCTGCCGCTGGACCCCCGTCTCGAGCACGCGGTGCTGATCCTCGGGGGCACTGTCACGGTGGACGGCACCGAGCTTGGAGCTGGCCCGCTGCTGTACCTGGGGGCCGGTCGGGACCGCCTCGCGACAGCGAGCCCCGGCGGAGGGCGCGTGCTCCTGATCGGCGGTGAGCCGTGTGCGGACGACCTCATCAGGTGGTGGAACTTCGTCGAACGCAGCCACGACTAGATCGTCCAGGCACGTCGGGACCGGGAGGACGACGGAACCGACTGCTAGAGGCACGTACTGGGCCACGGCGACGAGCGCATCGCGTGCCCCCGCTGCCGAACCTCCGCCTGACCCAGCGTTGCCGCCGGGACGAGTCGGGCGGAGCCACCGGACAACCCGGCCCACCAGCGTGATCGGCCCGGCCGCCGCGGCCGCTACACCGTCGCCGGTTCGCTCCTCGTCACCTCGACCGGCCCATGCGCCCCGTGCACCACGGCGCGGCTCACGGAGCCGAGCAAGAGGCTCGCGAGGCCGCCGCGCCCCCGAGCGCCGACGACGACGAGCCCCGCGTCGACCGACGCCTTGACCAGCGCGTCGACCGGGCGTCCGATCGGCAGCTCCCACTCGACCGGCACGTCGGCGTGCCGGGTCTGCCACCATTCGCGGGCCTCGGCCTGCGCGCGCTCCGCACGCTCGAGCGCGACCTCGCCGGGGCTCGCGTCGGGATAAGCCACGGCCCAGTACGTCGTCGACCGGGTCTCGCTCGCCGGCGACCACGCGGTCAGGACCCGGACTCCGCCGCCCCGCACCCGCGCGGCCGCCGCCGCGGCATCGAGCGTCTGGTAGGCGCTGGCCGACCCGTCGAACCCGGCCACGACCTCGTCGGAGCCCACACCCGGAATCGACCCGGCGTCCACAGCCGGGACGACGACGACGGGACAGTGTGCAAGGTGCAGGACGGCGTGGGCCACGGAACCGAGCAGCCCGCCGGCGACCTGCCCGCTCCCCCGTCGACCCACGACGACGAGCAGCGCGTCGCGCGAGAGGTCGACGAGCACCTGCGCCACCGGTCCGTGGCGCACGATCGCACTGACCTCGACGTCGGGTGCCGTGTCCCGCGCGATGTCCGCACCCGCGTCGGCGACCCCCTGGACAGCTGCCATCACCTGCTCGCCGAGCCGCGACGTGCCGGCGCCGCCGTGCGGCTCTCCCGCGAACCCCCACACGTGGACAACCTGCAGCGAGGCACCGAACCGAGCCGCCTCTCCAGCCGCCCACCGAACGGCCGCCGCGGATTCCGCCGAGTCGTCATACCCCACGACCACCGTCTTGCTCATCGCCATCTCCTTCGACGCCACCGTGCTGTCCGATGATCGTCCCGCAGGGCTGCCGGTGCCGCCTGTTCGCTCCGGTCCACCCTCGGGCGTGGCGCCAGCGGGTCACTGTTGCGGTCTGCTGCGGGGCAGCGCAGGGTGGCGCCATGGCCGAGACGGACGGCGGGCTGGTCTTCGGGACCCCGCAAGGTCGCTGGGTCCTGTTCGCCACGGTGCTCGGGTCCGCGCTGGCCCTCATCGACGGGACAGTCGTGACGATCGCGTTGCCGGTCATCGGCCGCGAGCTGCACGCGGGCACCGCGTCTCTGCAGTGGACGGTCAACGGGTACGCGCTGACCCTGGCGGCGTTCCTGCTGCTCGGGGGGTCGCTCGGCGACCGGGTCGGCAGGCGCCGCGTGTTCCGGGTCGGCGTCGTCTGGTTCGCGCTCGCGTCCCTGCTCTGCGGCTTCGCACCGGACATCCGAACGCTGATCGCGGCGCGCGCGCTCCAGGGCGTCGGCGGTGCGCTGCTGACGCCGGGTTCTCTCGCGATCATCCAGGCGTCGTTCGGTCCCGATGACCGGGGGCGGGCGATCGGCGCGTGGTCAGGACTCGGAGGCATCGCCGGAACGCTCGCACCGTTCATCGGTGGGTGGCTCGTGCAGGTCGCGAGCTGGCGGTGGGTGTTCTGGGTCAACGTCCCCCTGGCCGTCGTCGTCGCCGCCGCACTGCGTCACGTCCCGGAGTCCGCCGACGCCGACGCAGCTCCGCACCTCGACATCGTCGGCACGACCCTGGGTGCGGTGGGGCTCGCCGGGCTGACCACGGCGTTCACCGCATGGCCGACGCACGGTGTGAGCGACCCGGCAGTCGTCGTGCCTCTCGTCGTGGGGGCCGCCGCGGTCGTCGGGTTCCTCGCGGTGGAGGCCCGCACGCGGTACCCGATGCTCCCGCTCCGGCTCTTCCGTTGGCGGTCCTTCAGCGCCGTCAATGGCGCGACGTTCCTGGTCTACGCCGCGTTGTCCGGCGTCTTCTTCTTCCTCGTCGTCACGCTCCAGGTGGTCTGCGGGTACTCGCCGCTCGCTGCCGGGGTCGCGCCGCTGCCTGTGACGCTTCTCCTGCTCGTCCTGTCCTCGCGCGCCGGCGGCCTGGGGACACGGATCGGCCCACGTCTGCCCATGACGGTCGGTCCGCTCGTGTGCGCGGGAAGCGTCGCTGTGCTCGCTCGACTCGGCCCCCACGCGCCGTACGTGTCGGCTGTCCTGCCCGGCGTGGTCGGGCTCGGTCTCGGGCTCGCGCTCACGGTCGCACCGCTGACCTCCGTGGCGCTGTCGGCTGCTCCCGACCACCTCGCCGGAACGGCGAGCGGCGTCAACAACGCCGTGGCCCGGATCGCCGGTCTTCTCGCTGTCGCCGTCCTGCCGCTCGTCGCCGGGGTCGGCGCCCAGCTGACCGACGCCTCGACCCTCGCCCCTGCGCACCGAGCGGCGATGCTCATCTGCGCAGGACTGCTGGCGGCCGGCGGGCTGCTGTCTCTCCTGGTACTCCCGGCGTCCATGGCGGCCGTGCGGCCCCCCTCGGGAACGACGGCGCCCTGATCCGTCGCTGCGGCGACCCTGTGAGACCGGCTCCACAGCGCGTCCGTTCCCCGCGCACCGTTCTCGTCGACCTTTCTGGTCCATGCTGGGTCCACGACACACCAAGGCGATGGGAGCATCAGGATGGGCCAACGAGTGGTCGTGGTCGGCGCCGGCTACGGCGGGACGCTGGTCGCGAAGGCGCTCGACGATCTGCTCGAGGTCGTGCTGATCGAGCCCAAGGACGCGTTCGTGCACGCCACGGGCGCGCTGCGGGCCGTCGTCGACCCCGCGTGGCTGGACCGGGTGTTCTTTCCCTACGACCAGCTGTTGCGGCAAGGGCAGATCATCCGTGACCGGGTCCGGCTTGCCAGCGCCACCCGGGTGCACCTGTCCGCGACCGAGTCGATCGACACCGACTTCCTCGTGCTTGCGACCGGGACCAGCTACCCGTTCCCGGCGAAGTACCTTGAAGACCAGGTCAGCGTGGCTGCCGCACGGCTCGTGCGGACCAGGGCCGCCCTCGTATCCGCCCGGCGCGTGCTCCTCGTCGGCGCCGGTCCCGTCGGCCTCGAGCTCGCCGGCGAGCTGACATCGGCATTCCCGCACCTTGCAGTGACCGTGGTCGAGCAGGGGACCGACATCCTCCCCGCCGGCGACTACCTCCCCGAGCTGCGTGCGGCGGTTCGTAGCCAGCTCGACAGCCGCGGCGTGCGGTTCGTGCTCGACTCGAGGCTCGGCTACCTGCCGCCGGTCGACGTCGGGACCTTTGCGCCGTTCACCATCCAGACGACGAACGGTCTCGACATCGGCGCCGACATCTGGTTCCGCTGCTACGGGTCGCACCCGATGACCGACTACCTCGACGCCGACCTGTCCCGCGGACGGCACGAGGATGGGAGCCTGAGCGTGACGTCGGCCTTGTCCGTCGTCGGCCACGAGCGGGTCTTCGCGATCGGCGACATCACCGACATCCGCGAGACGAAGCGTGCCAGCGCGGCGCGGGCGCACGCCGAGGTGGTCGCTACGAACATCCGCGACCTCATCGAGGGACGCGTGCCGTCCGCCACCTACACCCCGGCGCCTGAGCGGATCGTGCTCCCCCTCGGCCCCGACGGCGGCGCGTCGCAGCTCTCCGACTCGACCGGTCTGCGCACGGTCCGCGGGCCGGCAGAGACAAGTGCGCTCAAGGGCGTCGACCTCATGAGCGATGCCATCTCCGCCGTCCTCGGCCGCCGACGCGCACGGCACGCGTGACGTCACAGCCCTTCTGCGGTGTCTGGGACCGTCAAGTGCTGGCAGGCTGAGCGGATGCGTATCTGGCCTGGACGTCCCTACCCCTTCGGCGCGACCTACGACGGCACCGGCACCAACTTCGCCGTGTACTCGGGTGTCGCCGAGCGTGTCGAGCTGTGCCTCATCGCCGCGGACGGCACCGAGGAACGGGTCGACCTGCCGGAGGTCGATGCATTTGTGTGGCACGGCTACCTGCCCGCGCTGCAGCCCGGCCAGCGCTACGGGTACCGGGTCCACGGACCGTACGACCCTGCTCGGGGCCACCGCTGCAACCCCGCCAAGCTGCTCCTCGACCCGTACGCGAAAGCGATCGACGGGCAGATCGATGGCGACCAGTCGCTGTTCTCGTACCAGTTCGGGGCACCGGGCACGCGCAACGACGACGACTCAGCCGGGCACACCATGACGTCGGTCGTCGTGAACCCGTTCTTCGACTGGGGCCACGACCACCCGCCGCAGCACGAGTACCACGACAGCGTCATCTACGAGGCGCACGTGCGCGGACTGACGAAGCTGCACCCGGGCGTTCCCGCGGAGCTCCAGGGCACCTACGCGGCCCTCGCGCACCCCGCGGTGATCGAGCACCTGACCGAGCTGGGCGTCACCGCGATCGAGCTCATGCCCGTGCACCAGTTCGTCAACGACCCCACGCTGGTCGGCAAGGGGCTGTCGAGCTACTGGGGCTACAACACGATCGGGTTCTTCGCGCCGCACAACGGCTATGCCGCCTACACGGCACCCGGCCAGCAGGTCCAGGAGTTCAAGGCGATGGTCAAGGCCCTGCACGCAGCGGACATCGAGGTCATCCTCGACGTCGTGTACAACCACACGGCCGAGGGCAACGAGCTCGGGCGGACGCTGTCGTTCCGAGGTCTGGACAACGCCAGCTACTACCGGCTCGTCGACGCCGACCAGGCCCACTACTTCGACACGACGGGCACCGGCAACTCGCTGCTCATGCGCTCCCCGCACGTCCTGCAGATGATCATGGACTCGCTGCGGTACTGGATCAGCGAGATGCACGTCGACGGGTTCCGGTTCGACCTCGCGGCGACGCTGGCCCGGCAGTTCCACGAGGTGGACCGGCTGTCGGCGTTCTTCGACATCGTGCAGCAAGACCCGCTGATCTCGCAGGTCAAGCTCATCGCCGAGCCGTGGGACCTCGGAGACGGCGGATACCAGGTCGGCGGGTTCCCGCCGTTGTGGTCGGAGTGGAACGGTCGGTACCGGGACACGGTGCGGGACTTCTGGCGCGGCGAGCCGGCCACGCTCGCGGAGTTCGCGAGCCGTCTGACGGGCTCGTCCGACCTGTACGAGCACACGGGACGTCGGCCTATCGCCTCGGTGAACTTCGTGACGGCGCACGATGGCTTCACGCTCGCCGACCTCGTCTCGTACAACGAGAAGCACAACGACGCGAACGGCGAGGGCAACCGCGACGGCGAGAGCTTCAACAGGTCCTGGAACTGCGGGGCCGAGGGCCCGACGACTGATCCCGACATCCGCAAGCTGCGGGGGCGTCAGCAGCGCAACATGATCGCGACGCTGCTGTTCTCGCAGGGCGTGCCGATGCTTGCGCACGGGGACGAGCTCGGTCGGACGCAGCACGGCAACAACAACGGCTACTGCCACGACGACGAGCTCACGTGGGTCGACTGGGACCTCGACGAGGACCGGTCCGCGCTGCTGGAGTTCACGCAGAGCGTGTTCCGGATCCGGAGCGAGCACCCCGCGCTGCGCCGGCGCCGGTTCTTCGCCGGCGCACCCGACCACGGCGGCGAGTCAGACCTGCGCGACATCGCCTGGTTCGCACCGGCGGGAACGCACATGTCGGGTGACGCCTGGCAGGCGGACCAAGCCCGGGCCGTGATGGTGTTCCTGAACGGCGAGGCCATCACGGAGCCGGACCTGCGTGGCGAGCCGATCGTCGACGACAGCTTCCTGGTCCTGTACAACGCCCAACCCGAGCCTGCGACCTTCACACTGCCGGCCGCCGAGTATGGGGCTGTCTGGACCGCGGTGCTCGACACCGACTCACGGGTCGAGGTAGGCCAGACGTTCGAGGCGTGCGCGGCATTGATCCTCGAGCACCACTCGCTCGTCATGCTCAGGCGACCACCGGTGGAAGCCCTGCGGACGCTGGCCGGCACCCCGGCGGCCGCACCGAGCGCAGGCGCATGAGCGAAGCCCGTCAGGCCACCGCATCGCGCCGCCTGGTCGGCGAGGGGCTGCCCGTACCCGTCTCGACCTATCGGCTGCAGCTCGGACCCGAGCTCACGCTGGACGACGCCGCCGAACGCGTGCCGTACCTGGCCATGCTCGGTGTCACGCACCTGTACCTGTCCCCTGTGCTGCGTTCAGCGCCCGGGTCGACCCACGGGTACGACGTCGTCGACCATGACGAGATCTCGCCCCTCATCGGTGGGCTGCCCGCGCTGCGTCGGCTCGCCGATACCTCGCATGCAGCCGGACTGGGGCTCGTGCTCGACATCGTCCCGAACCACATGGCCGTGCCCACCCCGGTGTGGCACAACCGCGCGCTGTGGTCCGTGCTCGCCGATGGTCCGGACTCGCCGTTCGCCGCGTGGTTCGACGTCGACTGGTCCGCCGGGGACGGCGCCGTGCTCATGCCGGTGCTCGCCGACCGGATCGGAGCGGTCCTCGCCGGCGGCGAGCTGACCCTCGATGAGATCGTCGTCCCCGGGGCCGGCGAGGCGCCGAGAACCGTGCTGCGGTACGCCGACCACGTGTTCCCGGTGCGCCCAGGCACCGAGCACCTCCCCCTTGCGGAGCTGCTCGAGCGTCAGCACTACCGCCTCGCATACTGGCGGGTCGCCGACGAGGAGCTCAACTACCGGCGGTTCTTCGACGTCGGCACACTCGTCGCGATCCGCGTCGAGGACCCGGTCGTGTTCGACGCGACGCACGCTCTCGTGCTCGGCCTTGTCGCCGACGGCACCCTCGACGGTCTGCGCATCGACCACCCCGACGGACTGACCGACCCTGCCGGGTACCTGACGCGACTGCGCGAGCGCACGGGCGGGGCATGGGTCGTCGTCGAGAAGATCCTCGAAGGCGACGAGGAGCTCCCGACCGACTGGGAGACCGCCGGCACAACGGGGTACGAGGCGCTGTGGCGCGTGCAGCAGACCTTCGTCGACCCGGGCGGCGCCGCGGTGCTCGGTGCCGTCATGCACCGCCTGACGGGCGACACGTCTGACGCCCTGCCTGCGATCATCAGCTCCGCCAAGCGCGAGATGGTCGACGGCGCACTCTACGCCGAGGTTCATCGCCTGACAGCGCTCGCGGCCGGGATCTGCCACGACGACCTGCGCCTGCGGGACCACACCTGGCGGTCGGTGCACGACTGCCTCGTCGAGCTGCTCGTGGCGTTCGACCGGTACCGCGCCTACGTCGTACCGGGTGACCCGCTGCCGACCGTGTCAGTCGAGGTTGTGGAGTCGGCTGCACGGATCGCCGCGGACAGGCTCCCCCCCGAGCGTGCCGCGACGATGTCCGTGCTCGTCGACCTGCTCCTCGGACGCGAGGCTGGCAGCGCGGGCCGTACCCGCAGCCCCGTCCGCGACGAGCTCGTGGTCCGGTTCCAGCAGACGTGCGGGGCCGTCATGGCCAAGGGCGTCGAGGACACCGCGTTCTACCGCTGGACGCACCTCGTCGGGCTGTGCGAGGTGGGCGGCGAACCCGCGCGCTTCGCGCTCACCCCGACCGAGCTGTCGTTCTGGGCGGCACGCCAGCAGCAGCAGGCTCCGCTCGGAATGACGACGCTGTCGACGCACGACACCAAGCGCAGCGAGGACACCCGGACCCGGCTCGGCGTCCTCAGCGAGGCGGCCGTCGAGTGGTCGACCCTGGTGGACCGGCTGCGCGCCACGAGTGCGCCGTACCGCAGCGCGCTGCTCGACGGCCGCACCGAGAACCTCCTGTGGCAGACCCTCGCGGGCACCTGGACGCCGGACGGACCGCTGTCCGATGACCGGCTGACCGGGTACCTGACCAAGGCGATCCGGGAGGCGAAGTCCCGCACGACCTGGACGGAGCCCGACGCGACGTACGAGGCAGCGGTCCTCGCCACAGCGCGGCACGTGCTCGGCGACGACCGTGCGGTCGAGCTGTTCGCCGCGTGGGAGCTGCGCACCCGGACCGCCGTCCGGGCGGCGACCCTCGGCACGAAGCTCGTGCAGCTCACGCTGCCAGGCGTCGCCGACGTGTACCAGGGCACCGAGGTCCCCTCGGTCGCGCTCGTCGACCCGGACAACCGTCGCGCCGTGGACGTCGCGCCGCTCGCGGCTCGGCTCGCACGACTCGACGAGGGGGCGGGCCCCCGTGACCTGGCAGACGAGAAGCTGCTCGTCACGTCCCGTGCGCTGCGCACACGCCGGGACCTCTCCGAGGCATTCGTCGGTCCGGGGGCCGGCTTCCGGCCGCTGGCGCACTCATCCGGCCACGCACTCAGCTACGCACGCACCGTGGCCGGCGAGGCAGCCGTCGTCGTCATAGCGACGCGCCTCGCGATCGCTCTCGACCGGCTCGGGGGGTGGGCTGACCACACGGTCGCGCTGCCCGAGGGCGCGTGGCACGACGTGCTGACGAACCGCGTCGTCGTGGGCGGCGTCCAAGAGATCGCCCCGCTGCTCGACCGGCTGCCGGTCGCGCTGCTCGTGCGCGCGACGGACTGAGCCGTGGTCCCCCGCGTGTGGGCGCCCGACGCCCACGTCGTCGAGCTCGTGCTCGGCCAGAACCGACACTCGTTGGCTCGTGACCGTGACGGCTGGTGGGCCGCTGACGTCGACCTCGCCTCGGGCACCGACTACGCCTTCAGCGTCGACGGGTCACCGCCCCGACCCGACCCGCGCAGCGCGTGGCAACCGACCGGCGTGCACGGCGCCAGTCGCGTGTTCGACGCGGACGCGTTCGCATGGTCGGACGACGGCTGGCGCGGGACCGACGTGCGCGGGCGGGTCCTCTACGAGCTCCATGTCGGGACCTTCACGCCACAGGGCACGCTGCGGGCCGCGATCGGCCGGCTCGACCATCTCGTCGCGCTCGGCGTCGACATCATCGAGCTCATGCCGATCGCGGCGTTCGACGGCGCGCACGGGTGGGGCTACGACGGTGTGGGCCTGTTCACCGTGCACGAGCCGTACGGCGGGCCCGCCGCGCTCCAGGAGCTCGTCGACGCCGCGCACGCCCGCGGCCTGGGTGTGTGCCTGGACGTCGTCCACAACCACCTGGGACCGGCCGGCAACTACCTGTCGACGTTCGGGCCCTACTTCACGGGCGCGCACGAGACACCGTGGGGGGCCGCGGCCAACCTCGACGGACCGGGCTGCGCCGAGGTGCGGCGGTGGATCTGCGACAGCGCGCTGCGGTGGTTCCGCGACTTCCGCGTCGACGCCCTGCGGCTCGACGCTGTGCACGCGCTGGTCGACGAATCGGAGCGGCACATCCTGGCGCAGCTGTCCGACGAGGTCACGGTGCTCGCCACCGAGCTCGGACGACCGCTGTCCCTCATCGCGGAGTCCGACCTCAACGACCCCGCCACCATCACCGCGACGGCCGCAGGGGGCCACGGCATGACCGCGCAGTGGGCCGACGACGTGCACCACGCGATCCACGCGTTCGTGACCGGCGAACGCCAGGGGTACTACGCCGATTTCGGTACGGCTGCAACCTTGCGGACCGCGCTGACGAGGGCCTTCGTCCATGACGGCACGTACTCGACCGTCCGTAGGCGCCCGTGGGGGCATCAGATCCCACGAGGCACCGACGGCCACCGGCTCGTCGTGTTCGCCTCCGACCACGACCAGGTCGGCAACCGCGCCCAGGGTGACCGGCCCGCGGCGACGCTCGATGCCGGCGCGCTCGCGATCGAGGCGGCCCTCGTCGTGCTGTCGCCGTTCACCCCGATGCTGTTCATGGGCGAGGAGTGGGGAACCAGAACGCCGTGGCAGTTCTTCACCGACTACACCGACCCGGATCTCGCCCAGGCGGTGCGCGACGGTCGGGGCGCCGAGTTCGCGGAGCACGGGCACGCGGACGCGTCGGGGGCCACCGACCACGACCCGGAGGTCCCCGATCCGCAGGACCCCGCGACGTTCGAGCGCAGCCGGCTCGACTGGTCGGAGACCACGCAACCCGAGCACGTCCGGATGCTCGCGTGGTACCGCACCCTGATCGGGCTGCGGCGGGCGATTCCCGAGCTCGCGGCCGGCGACCTCGCAGCCACGGCGGTCCGGTTCGACCACGACGACCGGCCGAGCTGGGTCGTCGTCGAGCGAGGCGCTGCCCGGATCGTCTGCAACCTCGCCGCCCAGGCCCAACGGGTACAGCTGCGCACCGACAGCGCGCTCGCCGTGCTCGCCGCGTGGGAGCCCACGGGCACGGCGGGATCGACGATCGCGATGCCACCCCGCAGCGTCGCCGTGCTCGCCTGAGCCGCACCACGAGCCCGGATCCGCGCACCCGACCGGCCGTTCGAAGCGCAGCCGTCACGAGCGCTGGATAGGGTCAGGCTCGATCGACCACCGCCACAAGGAGGCCCACGTGCCCACGTCCGACCGCTGGACCACACCCGCCCACGACGCCCTGCGGGTGTCCGAGGGATTCCGGCTGGCCGACTTCGACCCCACCGGCAAGCCCGGCTGGGACGGGAGGTCGAAGCACGCCGACGCGCACCTGGCTCGACGGGGCGTCCTGATGTCCCAGCTGCAGGAGCGTCTGTTCGCGGAGGGTCGCTCGGGGGGGACCCGATCCGTGCTGCTCGTGCTGCAGGGCATGGACACCGCCGGCAAGGGCGGCGCCGTGCGGCACGTGGTCGCCATGGTCGACCCGCAGGGCGTCCAGCTCACGGCCTTCGGTGTGCCCACCAAGGCGGAGCGCACGCACCCCTACCTCTGGCGCATCGCGAACGCCCTCCCGCAACCAGGTCGGCTCGGCGTGTTTGACAGGTCGCACTACGAGGACGTGCTCGTCGTCCGTGTCCACGAGCTCGTGCCGCCCGAGGTCTGGGGTTCGCGGTACGACGAGATCAACGACTTCGAGGCCCGTGTCGTGGCGAGCGGTACCACGATCATCAAGGTCGCGCTCATGGTCTCGCAGGCCGAGCAGAAGAAGCGCCTGCGCCAGCGCCTCGAGCGGCCCGACAAGTACTGGAAGTACAACCCCGGCGACCTCGACGAGCGGCTGCTCTGGCCGCGGTACGCCGAGGCCTACCAGGCGGTGTTCGACCGGACATCGACCGACGTCGCGCCCTGGTACGCGGTGCCCGCCGATCGCAAGTGGTACGCACGGCTCGCGGTGACTGAGCTCCTCACGCACGCGTTCAGGGGCCTCGACCTGGGCTGGCCGTCGGCCGACTTCGACGTCGAGGCCGAGAAGGCGCGGATCGACGCGCAGCAGCCCTGACGGACAGCTGTGCGTGCTCCAGGGTCCCCGCGCGGGCTCACCCCGCGAGCATCGCGCGCCCGGCTCCGGTCAGCGCGCCGAGCCGTGACAGCGCGCGGAAGTACTTCTTGCGGTAGCCGCCCGCGAGCATCTCGGGCGTGAACAGCTGCTGCTCGCCCGCACCGCCCAGCACGACCGGGACGTCGCGGTCGTAGAGCCGGTCGACCAGGACCACGAACCGCAGCGCGACGTCCTGGCTGTGGATGGTCCCCACACCGGTCAACGCCACAAGCGTGACGCCGTCCAGCAGCGCACCGTACCGGCTCGGGTGGACCGTCGCGAGGTGGGCCAGCAGGTCCGCGAAGGGGTCGATCGTCGCGCCGAAGATGGCGCCTGCGGAGGCCCGGACGGCCTCGTCGGGCAGACCCGGAGCATCTGTGACGACCGCGCGGTGCCGGTAGTCCTCGCCGTCGATGCGGAGCACCTCGAACCGCGCCGCGAGCGACTGGATCTCCCGAAGGAACTCCTCGGCGGCGAACCTGCCTTCACCGAGGGAGCCCGGCAGCGTGTTCGACGTCGCCGCGACGGCCACGCCTCGATCGGCGAGCTCACGCAGGAGGCGCGTGACGAGGACCGTGTCGCCGGGGTCGTCGAGCTCGAACTCATCGATGCAGACGATCCGGTGCGCGGCAAGCGCCTTGACGGTCGGCAGGAATCCCAGCGCCCCGACCAGGTTCGTGTACTCGACGAACGTGCCGTATGCCGCACCTGTGCCGAGGACCGATCCCGTGCCCGTCGCGTGCGCGAGGGCCGCGAGCAGGTGCGTCTTGCCGACACCGAAGCCTCCGTCGAGGTAGACCGCTGGCGCCGCACGCCGGCGCCGACGCCGCCACCACGAGCCGCGGTCCCCCGCTGCGACGTCGGCCGCCACCTCCCGCAACCGCGTGACCGCGTTCTGCTGGCTGGGGTGGGACGGGTCGGGACGGTAGGTGTCGAACGACGCGGTCGCAAACAACCGCGGCGGGACCAGCTCGGCGAGCAGCCGATCGACCGGGACGAGCGGGTGGCGTGAGGTCAGCGAGGCCGAGGGCGGGTTCGCTGGGGTCGCCGGCTCGGTCACGATCGACCAGCCTACGTCGAGCGCATCGCGCCGCCGATACACCCAGGACGCGACGCGGCCCGGGACATACGTCTCATCATGCGGATGGGTGGTTTCATCAGTCGGACACGTGTGTCAGCCTGATCCGGTGCTGATGACCGCGGTCTCCGGGTGGTGTCTCCCCTGTGGCGACCTCGCGGCGAGCTGCGTCTGCTGCTGCCAGCGGGTCGACTGACCGCCTCACACCCTTAGCGGGCGCGCGGTCACCTTCATGGAGACCGCCTCTGGCGCCGTGACGTGACCGTGGGTCCACGACCCCCGGAGGTAGCGCTGATGGCGCACACCCGCAAAGCACCACGTGCGGCCAGGAACGAAGGCCAGTGGGCCTTCGGCGACCGCGAGCCGCTGAACGCCAACGAGGAGCTCAAGGCCGCCGACGACGGACTCAACGTCCGTGCCCGCATCGAGACCGTGTACTCCCGGGACGGCTTCGCGTCGATCCCCGGTGACGACCTGCGGGGCCGTATGCGCTGGTGGGGCCTCTATACCCAGCGCCGACCCGGGATCGACGGCGGTCGGACCGCAACCCTGGAGCCGCACGAGCTGGACGACGAGTACTTCATGCTGCGGGTCCGCTGCGACGGCGGTCGGCTGACCCTGCGCCAGCTCCGCGTGATCGGTGAGATCTCGACCGAGCTCGCCCGAGGCACGGCCGACATCACCGACCGGCAGAACATCCAGCTGCACTGGGTCCGCATCGAGGACGTGCCGGGGATCTGGCGTCGGCTCGAGGCCGTCGGGCTGTCGACGCAGGAGGCGTGCGGCGACGTGCCGCGCGTCATCCTCGGCTCACCGGTCGCCGGAGTCGCCGCCGACGAGATCATCGACGGCACCCCCGCGATCGACGCGATCCACCGCCGGTTCATCGGCGATCCCGCCTTCTCGAACCTGCCACGCAAGTTCAAGACCGCGATCAGCGGCTCACCACACCACGATGTCGTGCACGAGATCAACGACGTGTCGTTCGTCGGTGTCGAGCACCCCGAGCTCGGCCCGGGGTTCGACCTGTGGGTCGGCGGGGCGCTGGCGGCCAACCCGATGCTCGCCGTCCGCCTCGGTGCCTGGGTCGACCTCGAGGCAGTGCCCGAGGTGTGGGCGGGCGTCATCGGCATCTTCCGCGACTACGGCTACCGGCGCCTGCGCAACCGTGCGCGCCTGAAGTTCCTGGTCGCTGACTGGGGCGCCGCAGTGTTCCGCGACGTGCTCGAGCAGGAGTACCTCGGCAGGCGACTCGACGACGGTCCCGAACCCCCCGCGCCGCCGCTCGGGCGTCGTGACCACGTGGGCGTGCACCCCCAGCGCGACGGCCGCTTCTACGTCGGTGCCGCGCCGACGGTCGGGCGGATCAGCGGGCCGATGCTCACGTCCCTCGTCGACCTCGCCGAGCGGGCCGGCAGTGACCGCGTCCGGCTCACGGTCGAGCAGAAGGTCGTCGTGCTCGACGTCGCGGCCGATCGGGTCGACGACTTGGTCGCCGGGCTCGAGCGGCTCGGCCTGCAGGTCACCGGTGCCTCGACGTTCCGGCGCGGCACGATGGCCTGCACGGGCTTGGAGTTCTGCAAGCTCGCGATCGTCGAGACCAAGGCCCGCGGTGCAGCCCTCGTCGACGAGCTCGAGCGGCGGCTCCCCACGTTCGAGCACCCGCTCACGATCAACCTCAACGGCTGCCCCAACTCGTGCGCCCGGATCCAGGTCGCCGACATCGGCCTCAAGGGCGTGCTGGCGGGCGGCGCCGAGGGCTTCCAGGTCCATCTCGGGGGCGCGCTCGGCATCGCGGGCAGTCTCGGCCGGACGGTGCGCGGACTGCGGATCGCCGCAGAGGACCTTCCCGAGTACGTCGAGCGGGTCGCGACGCGGTTCGAGGCCCAGCGCGACAGCGACGAGGCGTTCGCGCAGTGGGCGCTGCGCGCGGACGAGTCGGAGCTCCGGTGAGCGCCGCGGATGTCACCAGCTCCGGTGAGCGTGTCACGGCGTACTACTGCCCGTACTGCGCCGGCGAGGACCTGCGCCCCGCGGGCGAGCGCCACGGCGAGTGGGAGTGCCGCGAATGCACCCGCGTGTTCGCGGTCCGGTTCATCGGCTTGGCAGTGCGCTCGTGAGCGCGCTCCTGGCCGACGAGGCCACGCTGCGCTCGATCGTCGCCGCTCAGGCGCCCGCGCTCGAGGCCGAGCACCCGTTCGACGTGCTGGCCTGGGCCGGTGAGACGTTCGGACCGGGGCTCGTCGTGGCGTCGTCGATGGGCGACGAGGTCCTCGTGCACATGGCCGGGCGGGCGATCCCGGGCGTGGACGTGATGTTCCTCGACACCGGGTACCACTTCGCAGAGACGATCGGCACGCGGGACGCGTACGCCGAGACGACCGACGTCACGCTGCGCACCATCCTGCCGCTGCGCACGGTCGCGGAGCAGGACGCCGAGCACGGGCCCCGGCTCCACGACCGGGACCCGAACCTGTGCTGCGCGCTGCGCAAGGTCGAGCCGCTCGAGCGCGGACTCGCGCCGTACCGCGCCTGGGTCACGGGCATGCGCCGTGAGGACGCCCCGACGCGCACGGACATCGCCGTCGTCGGCTGGGACGACAAGCGCGGCAAGGTGAAGCTCAACCCGCTCGCGGCGTGGACGCAGGACGACGTCGACGCCTACGTCGCCGAGCACGGTGTCCTGCTCAACCCCCTGCGCCAGCTCGGGTACACGTCGATCGGGTGCGCGCCGTGCACCCGCGCCGTCGCACCGGGCGAGGGCCCCCGGGCCGGGCGCTGGGCCGGACAGGACAAGACGGAATGCGGGTTGCACACATGACGACTGGGATCACCGTGACCGAAGCCCGCGCCGCCACGGCGCCCGGCAGGCTCACTCAGCTTCAGGCGCTCGAGGCCGAGGCCATCCACATCTTCCGGGAGGTTGCCGGCGAGTTCGAGCGCCCGGTCGTGCTCTTCAGCGGCGGCAAGGACTCCGTCGTCATGCTCCATCTCGCGCGGAAGGCGTTCTGGCCGGCACCGGTCCCGTTCACGCTGCTGCACGTCGACACGGGCCACAACTTTCCCGAGGTGATCGACTACCGCGATGCCGTCGTGGCTGAGCACCGGCTCCGGCTGGTCGTCGCGAGCGTGCAGGACGCGATCGACGCGGGGGCCGTCCGCGAGCGCCCCGACGGCTCGCGCAACGCCCTGCAGACAGTCCCCCTGCTCGACGCGATCACCACCCACCGGTTCGACGCGGTGTTCGGCGGCGGGCGCCGCGACGAGGAGAAGGCGCGTGCCAAGGAGCGCGTGTTCTCCCTGCGCGACGAGCTGGGCCAGTGGGACCCGCGACGACAGCGCCCCGAGCTGTGGGACCTGTACAACGGTCGGCACAGCCCGGGCGAGCACGTCCGAGTCTTCCCGCTGTCGAACTGGACCGAGCTCGACGTCTGGCGCTACATCGAGCGGGAGGGCATCCACCTGCCGACGATCTATTACGCGCACGAGCGTTCCGTGTTCCTGCGCGACGGGATGTGGCTCGCACCCGGCGACTGGGGCGGGCCCCGCGGGACCGAGACCGTCGAGCGGCGCACCGTGCGGTACCGGACGGTCGGCGACATGAGCTGCACGGGCGCCGTCGAGTCCGGGGCCCTGACCGTCGACGACGTCATCGTCGAGGTCGCAGCGAGCCGGCTCACCGAACGCGGGGCGACCCGGGCCGACGACCGCGCGTCGGAGGCTGCCATGGAGGATCGCAAGCGTGAGGGGTACTTCTGATGGGCACGACGCAGCACCACGAACGCGACCTGCTCCGGCTGGCCACTGCCGGATCGGTCGATGACGGCAAGAGCACGCTCATCGGGCGGCTCCTCTACGACACCAAGTCGGTGCTCGCCGACCAGCTCGCCGCGGTCAAGCGTGCGAGCGTCGCGCGCGGCGGAGCGGTCGTCGACCTCGCCCTGCTCACCGACGGGCTGCGGGCCGAGCGCGAGCAGGGCATCACGATCGACGTCGCGTACCGCTACTTCTCCACGGCGAACCGCGCATTCGTGCTTGCGGACACACCGGGTCACGTGCAGTACACGCGCAACATGGTGACCGGGGCGTCGACCGCGGAGCTGGCGATCGTGCTGGTGGACGCTCGCAAGGGGGTCCTCGAGCAGACCCGTCGTCATGCGGCGATCACCGCGCTGCTGCGGGTCCCGCACATCGTCCTCGCCGTCAACAAGATGGACCTCGTCGGCTTCGACGAGGCGACGTTCCGGGCCATCGCCGCAGACTTCGCGCGGTACGCGGCAGACCTGGGTGTCCGCGACGTCCAGGCGATCCCGCTGTCGGCACTCGAGGGCGACAACGTCGTCGATGCGTCGACCCGGATGCCCTGGTACGACGGCCCGACGCTCCTGTCGCACCTCGAGGACGTCCCGGTCGACCGCGACCCGACGACTGAGGTGTTCCGGTTCCCCGTGCAGGTCGTCATCCGGCCCCGGACGGCGCAGCACCCCGACTACCGCGGGTACGCCGGTCGCGTGGCGTCCGGGGTCGTCCGTGTCGGCGACGAGGTCGTCGTGCTCCCTGCGGGCGGCCGCACGCGCGTCGTCGGCATCGACACCGCCGACGGAGAGCTCACGCAGGCGTTCGCGCCGCAGTCCGTGACGCTCCGGCTCGCGGACGACCTCGACGTGTCCCGGGGCGACGTGCTCGCGCCGGCAGACACCCCGACTGTGACGGGTGCGGGTCTCGTGGGCACGGTGTGCTGGCTGTCGGAGCGCGCTCCCGCACCGGGCGCTCGCGTGCTCGTGCGGATCGGCACCAGGACGGTGCGAGGCCTCGTGCGGAGCGTCGGGTCCCGGCTCGACATCGACACCCTGACGACCGACGAGCGGGCGACGAGCCTCGCGCTCAACGAGATCGGCACGGTGCACGTGCGCCTCGCCGAGCCCGTTGTGCTCGACGCCTACGCCGAGCACCGCCGTACGGGCGTGTTTCTCCTGGTCGACCCGGCGGACGGCTCGACGCTCGCCGCAGGCATGGTCGGACCGTCGGTCCTTCTGGCCGCCTCGAACGAGCCGGAGCAGTGTCGCGCGCGGTAGGAGACGCGTCCGCCATCCCTGAGCTCGGCCGAGAGGAACCACCCATGTCATCGCACCTCCTACCCCCCGTCTGCCCTCGTACCGTCCTCGCAGGGACACTCGCGGCGCTCGCCGCCGTGAGCCTCGCCGCCTGCGCCTCCTCCGGGCTGGCGGCGACTGGCCCCACGACCGCGGGGTCCGTGGGGTCCGCGGCGCAGGCGCCTGAGCTTCGCCTCGGCTACTTCGCGAACATCACCCACGCGATCCCGCTCATCGGCGTCGCGAACGGCACGTTCGCCTCGGAGCTCGGCGGGACGAAGCTCACGACCCAGATCTTCAACGCCGGCCCGGCAGCGGTCGAGGCGATCTTCGGCGGTGGGATCGACGCTGCCTACATCGGCCCGAACCCGTCGATCAATGCCTTCGCGAAGTCCGACGGGGAGGCGATCCGGATCGTCGCGGGCGCGACGTCGGGCGGCGCCCAGCTCGTCGTGCGCGACGCGATCACCTCGGTCGCGGACCTGCGCGGCAGGACGATCGCAACTCCGCAGCTCGGCAACACCCAGGACGTCGCGCTGCGCGCGTGGCTCAAGTCGAACGGGCTGGCGACGTCGGTCAAGGGCGGCCAGAACGACGTGGACATCGTGCCGCAGGACAACGCCCAGACGTTGGACCTGTTCAAGCGGGGCACTCTTGACGGCGCCTGGGTCCCCGAGCCGTGGGCGTCACGCCTCGTGCTCGACGGCGGCGCGCACGTCCTGGTCAACGAGGCGGACCTGTGGCCTTCCGCCCAGTTCGTGACCACGGACCTCGTCGTGCGCACCGAGTTCCTCACGCAGTACCCGGGCACCGTCGCCAAGCTCCTCGAAGCGCAGCTGGCGACGACAGACTGGATCGCCGCGCACGACGCCCAGGCCAGGACGCAGGCCAACGACGCGATCGAGGCCCTGACGTCCAAGAAGCTCAGCCAGGCGGTCCTCGACCGCGCGTGGTCGAACCTCACGATCACGAACGACCCCGTCGCGAGCTCGGTGCAGATGTCCGCCGAGCACGCGGCCGAGGTCGGCATATCCGGGAAGGTCGACCTGCACGGGATCTACGACCTGACCCCGCTGAACGACCTCCTGCGCGCGCACGGGCTCCCGCCCGAGTCGGCCGCCGGGCTCGGGACGGAGTAGCGATGACCGCGACCAGGACGGACCACTCCCTGCTCCCCGCCGACCTCTCCGTGCACGACGACCCGCACCCGCCTGCCGCCGTGCGCCTCGAACAGGTGTCCAAGGACTTCGGCGACACGAGTCGACCTCCCGTCTTGGACCGGATCGACCTGACGGTGGCCTCTGGCGAGTTCGTGTGCCTGGTCGGGGCATCAGGCTGCGGGAAGTCCACGCTTCTGTCGATCATCGCGGGGCTCGACGCGCCGACCTCGGGAACGGTCGAGGTCGCCGCCGGGCACCCGGCCCTGATGGTCGAGGAGCCCGCGCTGTTCCCGTGGCTCGACGCGGGCCAGAACGTCGAGCTGGCCCTGCGGTTGCGAGGAGTGCCGCGCGGCGCGCGCGGCGGCGAGGCACGTCGGCTGCTCGACCTCGTCCATCTCGACGGTGCGTCGGCCAAGCGTGTCCATGAGCTGTCCGGCGGTATGCGCCAACGCGTCGCGCTGGCTCGCGCCCTCGCCCAGGAGGGACGGGTCCTGCTCATGGACGAGCCGTTCGCCGCACTCGATGCGATCACGCGCGACGTGATGCACGACGAGCTGACCCGCATCTGGCAGGACACGGGCCTCTCAGTCCTGTTCGTGACGCACAACGTGCGCGAGGCCGTCCGGCTCGGCCAGCGCGTCGTGCTGCTGTCTTCCCGGCCCGGCCGGGTCGTGCGCGAGTGGACGGTCAGCATCCCCCAGCCCCGACGCATCGAGGACCCGGCCGTCGGCGACCTCTCGACCGAGATCACCGAGCACCTGCGACGGGAGATCGTCCGCCATGGCCGCTGACACTGATCCGAGCGACGTCCGCGCCCTCGAGGCCGGCCTCGACGCGCTCGACTCGCTCGTCACACCCGTGGCCTCGAACAGGACGCGCGCTGCGTGGAGCGCTTTCTGGCCGACCGCCGCGGCCGTCGTGGTTTTCGGTGGCGTGTGGCAGGCGGTCGCACTCGCCGGGCTCAGGCCGTCGTACGCCCTGCCGAGCCCGGCCGACGTGTGGACTGCGTTCGTCGTCGCGGCGCAGGACGGCTCAGGGGTGCGGGCAGTCGGGCTCAGCCTGGAACGGGGCGGGCTGGGATTCGCCATCTCGGTCGTTGTCGGCGTACTGCTGGGCACCACCCTGGCGACCGCGCCGCTGCTGCGCCGCGCACTGGGGCCGATCGTCTCAGGCCTGCAGTCGCTCCCGTCGGTCGCCTGGGTGCCGGCCGCGCTCATCTGGTTCCAGCTGAGCAACGCCGCGATCTTCACAGTTGTCCTGCTCGGTGCGATCCCCTCGATCGTCAACGGGCTGCTCGCCGGTGTCGACCAGGTCTCTCCGCTGTTCTTGCGTGTCGGGCAGGTCCTCGGGGCAAGCGGGTGGACCCGGATCCGCTATGTGCTTCTCCCGGGCGCGCTGCCGGGCTTCCTCGCCGGGCTGAAGCAGGGCTGGGCGTTCGCATGGCGGTCCTTGATGGCCGCGGAGCTGATCTCGTCGTCCCCGCGGCTCGGCACCGGCCTGGGCCAGCTGCTCGACCTCGGGCGCCAGACCAATGACATGTCGCTGGTCATCGCGGCCATCCTGCTGATCTTCGCGGTCGGCATGGCGATCGAGCTCGCCGTCTTCAGTCCGCTCGAGCGGAAGGTGCTGCGCGCGCGTGGTCTGACCGGCCCGGGCGGGCGGTGACGTGCGATGAGTGAGACCGCAGCCGGCCCGGTCCGCCACCCGGTGCTGCTCGACCTGCACGGCCGGGGTGTGGTCGTGGTCGGCGGCGGCGTGGTGGCCACCCGACGGACCGTCAACCTGCTCGACGCCGGTGCGGTGGTCCGCGTGGTCTCGCCCGCCCTGAGCGACGACCTCGCCGAGCTTGCCCGGTCCGGCGGCATCGAGTACGTCCCGCGCGGCTACGAACGCGGTGACCTCGACGGAGCGTGGCTCGTACACACCGCGACGGGCCACGCCGCGACGGACGACGCTGTCGTCGCGGACGCCGACGCTGCGCGCACCTGGTGCATCCGGACCGGCGACCCGGCGGCATCAAGTGCCTGGTCGTCGGCGGTCGCACGCTCGGGGGACGTCACTGTCGCGGTCAACGCCGGGGGCGACCCGCGACGCGCAGCGGCGATCCGCTCGGCGGTCGCGATGCTGCTCGACACCGGTGATCTGCCGATCCGTCGCCGCCGACCCGGCGCCGGATCGGTCGCCCTCGTCGGCGGCGGCCCCGGCGACCCCGGCCTGATCACCACCCGTGGACGACGCCTGCTCGCGCAGGCGGACGTCGTCGTGGTGGACCGGCTCGCCCCGCGCGAGCTGCTCGCCGGGCTGGACGACGACGTCGAGATCATCGAGGCCGGAAAGTCACCGGATGCGCACACGATCACCCAGGACGAGATCAACGCCGTGCTCGTGGACCGCGCACAGGCCGGCAACCGGGTCGTGCGGCTCAAGGGTGGCGACCCGTTCGTGCTCGGGCGCGGCGGCGAGGAGGTGCTGGCGTGCCTGGCCGCAGGCGTCGAGGTCGAGGTCGTCCCCGGTGTCACCAGCGCGTTCGCGGTGCCCTCGGCCGCCGGCATCCCCGTCACGCACCGGAACGTGTCCCGGCAGGTGACTGTGGTGTCGGCGCACGACGCCGCGCTGGACTGGCCCGCGCTCGCCAGCCTCGACGGGACGCTGGTTCTGCTCATGGGGGTCACCCGGCTGAAGGAGCACGCGGCGCGGCTGGTCGAGCTCGGGCGTGCGGCCTCGACCCCGGTGGCGGTCGTCGAGCGCGGCACCACGCCGGACCAGCGCACCACCATCGGCACCCTCGCGGACATCGGCGACCTCGCCGCGGCCCGCGCCGTCCGCTCCCCCGCCGTCGTCGTCGTGGGCCCGGTCGTGGATCTCGCGGTGTCCTTTGCCGGCACCTGCCGCGCCTCGTCGTGACCCCCTAGCCCAGCCGACCAGCGGTGCCGGCGCCCGGCGGCTAGCCTGACCCGCATGGCATCGCCCCGCCAGGTACCGACCCTCGACGTCCTCCTACCAGCGGGGCGCGGTCCCCTCGGCCCCGACCCGGCCGAGACGTCGCTCAGTGCGCTCTACGCGCATCCCGCGCCGCGTGCCTCCCGCCCCGCGTGGGTGCGGGCCAACATGGTCGCCTCGGTCGACGGCGGGGCCACGGGTCCCGACCACGTCTCCGGGTCGATCAACAACCCGCCCGACCACCGTGTGTTCGACGTGCTGCGGGCTGCGGCCGACGTGGTCCTGATCGGCGCCGGGACAGCCCGTGCCGAGCGCTACCGATCTCTCAGCGTGCCCGAGGCCCTCGCCGGCTCGCGGGCCGCCCGTGGTCAGTCCGACCGGCTCGAGCTCGCCATCGTGTCCGCCTCGGGAGCCCTCCCGCCCGAGCTGCTCACGGGTGACCACCTCCCGCTCATCCTGACCGTGTCCTCGAGCCCGGCCCTCCCGGCGCTGCGCAGACGGCTCGGCCCCGACCAGGTCATCGAGGCCGGCGACACCGAGGTCGACGTCGAGCGCGTGCTGGCCGCGCTGGCGGCGCGCGGCCTCGTGCGCGTCCTCGCGGAGGGCGGTCCACACCTGCTCGCACAGCTCGTCGGGAGCGATGCGGTCGACGACCTGTGCCTCACGACGACGCCACTGCTGGTCGGAGGCCCTGCCGCGCGGATCCTGGACGCCGAGGCCTGGCTCGCGCCGCCGCGGGCTGCAACCCTCGCCCACCTCCTCCACTGCGACGGCGTGCTGCTGGCCCGCTGGTTGATCGGCGCGCGGCCCAGCTCTGTCGACGGCACTAGGCTCACCCCGTGACCGACACGATCCTGGTCCTCACCGAGGACACGCTCGCTTCCGCAGACGTCGCCAACCTGGTGTCGCTGCACCCCGACGAGACGCTCGCCTACCGGGTCCTCGTGCCCGCCGACACCGAGCGGAACCTGCTCGTATCGCTCGTCGACCAGCTGAGCCTGGGCGAGCTGCGCGACGCGCTCGCCACCGTGCTCCGCCGCGAGCCGGCCCAGACGCAGGCGAAGGCAACAGCTGCCGACCAGCTGGCCGAGAGCCTCGCGGCGTTCACCGAGGCGGGGCGCACGGCCACCGGCGCGATCGTCGAGGACAATCCCCTCCCGGCGCTGCGGGCCGCGGTCGCTGCCGGCGGGATCCGTGAGGTTGCGGTCGTGACGTACCCGCATGCGGTCGAGGACACGTTCCACACCGACTGGGCGTCGCGCGCCCGCGAGGTGCTCCAGGTCCCGGTGCTGCACCTGTACGCGGGGACCAGCGAGCTCGGCTGACGCGGAGGTCCGGGTCCGCCCGACGCGCGGTCCGGGCCGGTCGGGTCGGCCTCAGAACCCGGTCGACGTGACCTCGGGGTAGTACCGACGGAACTTGCGGACCTGGTTGAGCAACGCGGCCGTGACATACGCACGACGGCGCGGCAGCGCGTCGTTCCGGTACTGCAGCGGATGGGCCACGGCGTGGGCACGGATCAGCCCGCGCACCTTCGCGGCGAGCGCCGGATCCAGGATGTACCGGAGCAGGAGCCGGTGCGGCAGGATCGAGTAGAGGATCTCGCGGTCCACGACGACGGGCTCGACGGCGAGCCCGTCGACCCGATCTTCGACGAGGAAGCGGGTCGGGTTCGCCCCGGCGGCCGTCACGTAGTAGTTGTTGCGACCGATGCGCGGGTTGACCTCGAGGAAGCGGAACGACCCGTCCCGCGGGTCGACCTTGACGTCGAAGTTGGCGAAGCCCCTGTAACCCGTCGCAGCGAGGAACGACCGCGCCTGGTCAAGCATCGGGTCGATACGGGTCGTGATCATCGCGGCCGGGTTCCCAAGACCCGACGGAGTGTGCTCCTCGAGCAGCACGTGCGCCGAGCAGAGCAACGTCGCCACGCCACGGCTGTCCACGTAGGCGGTGATCGAGCGCATCTGGGTGTCATCGCCCGGGATGAGCTCTTGGACCACGAACCTGCCGCGGAACCCGGCGCCTGCGAGCGAGACCCACAGAGCCTCGAGCTCGGCTGCGTCGGCGATCTCGAAGACCTTCTTCTTGCCGACGAACTCGACTTCCTGGTAATCGGCGCTGCTGGCCGCCTTGGCAATCAACGGGTACGCGATGTCGACCGGCGCGGCGTTCCAGCCCGGGTCGTCCGCGCCCGAGAAGTCCTGGACGAGGGTCCGCGGCACGCTGATCCCGAGGTCGACCGCGATCTGGGCGAAAGTGGCTTTGTCGGAGATTCGGTCCAGGACCTCTTCCGAGAGGAACGGAACGATGTAGTGGGCCTCGAGCTCGACGCGGTGCTGGACGACGACCCGCACCAGCCAGTCGGAGTTCGCCAGGAGGACAAGCGTGCGGTCCGACATCTCCTTGCCCAGCTCGACGAGCCGGTCGACGAGCTGGCGCGGGTCGTGGCCGTCGGAGACGAGCGAGTTGTCGATCAGCTGGGAGCTGGCGACCGGCCCCAGCGCGGCGCCGCTGACGACGATCGAGCGCACGCCGTAGGCCTCGTGGAAGGACCGGGCAAGGCCGTAGACGCCGATGTCCGCACCGAGGATGACCGGTTGCAGTGGCCCGTTCACGCCGGCGACTCGGTCCTGTCGCCGGACCACTCGGTGTGGAAGGTACCGCCGCGGTCGGTGCGCCGGTACGTGTGGGCGCCGAAGAAGTCGCGCTGCGCCTGGATGAGGTTGGCGGGCAGGCGCGGAGCACGCACGCCGTCGTAGTAGGCGAGCGACGAAGAGAACGCGGGTGTGGGCACGCCGTTGAGAGCCGCCTGCGAGACGGTCCGGCGCCACGCCCCGACCCCCCTGCCGACAGATTCGACGAAGTACTCGTCCGCGAGCAGCAGCGCGAGCCCGCTGTCGCGCTCGTAGGCCTCCGTGATGCGGTTGAGGAAGCGGGCGCGGATGATGCAGCCGCCGCGCCAGATCCTCGCCATCGCGCCGCGGTCGATGTCCCACCCGAACTCCGCCGATGCGGCTGCGATCTGGTCGAAGCCCTGCGAGTACGCCACGACCTTCGACGCAAGCAGCGCGAGACGCACGTCCTCGATGAAGGCGTCCCGGTCCTTCACGTCCCAGGTCCCGGCATGGCCCTCGAGCGCCCGCACACCTGCCGTGCGCTGCGGCACCGAGCCGGACAGCGCACGCGCGAACGTCGCCTCCGCGATCCCGGTGATCGGCACGCCGAGGTCGAGGGCGTTCTGCACCGTCCAGCGTCCGGTGCCCTTCTGCTCGGCCCGGTCCAGGACGATGTCGACGAAGGCCCGCCCGGTCTCGGCGTCGGTGTGAGCGAGGACGTCGGCCGTGATCTCGATGAGGAAAGACTCAAGCTCGCCGCCGTTCCAGGCCCGGAAGATCTCGGCGATCTCGGCAGCTGAGGCACCCAGGCCCTGCCGCAGCAGGTCATACGCCTCGGCGATGAGCTGCATGTCGGCGTACTCGATGCCGTTGTGGACCATCTTCACGAAGTGGCCGGCGCCATCGGGTCCGACGTACGTGCAGCACGGGACGCCGTCGACCTTCGCCGAGATGGCCTCGAGGATCGGGCCGAGCAGCGCATACGACTCGCGCGATCCACCGGGCATGATCGACGGACCGAGCAGAGCGCCCTCCTCGCCACCGGAGACGCCCGAGCCCACGAAGTGCAGGCCGTGGGCCTTGAGCTCGAGCTCGCGACGGATAGTGTCGGGGAAGTGCGCGTTGCCCGCGTCGACGACGATGTCACCCTGGTCGAGCAGCGGGACCAGCTCGGTGATCACCGCATCCGTGGGGCCGCCGGCCTTGACCTTGTTTCGGACCGTGGGGGGCCGCGCGAGCGAGGCGACGAAGTCCACCATCGACTCCGAGGCCACGAACGTGCCCTCCCCGCCATGGTCCGCGACGAGCGACTGGGTCTTCGTGAACGACCTGTTGTGCACAGCCGTCGTGTACCCGTGCCGCGCCAGGTTGCGGGCCAGGTTACGGCCCATCACCGCAAGTCCCGTCACACCGATCTGAGCGGTTCCCGCGCGGGCGCTTGGTGCGGTCATGAGCGGTTCTCCTTCGTACGAGTTCACGTCGTCGAGCCGACGGCCAGGTTCATCGGTCAGCCTAACGGCGCGGGCGACACGACGACGCGGCGTGCCGGACCGCAAGACTGTCGTATGTCGCACGTACGCTCGCCGGTGTGATCCCCGCCGGACCCGACGATGCACCGCCCGCCTTCGTCCGAGCGCTGCGGTCGCTGCGCGACGTGCAGCTGCGTCCCGAGATCCATCTCGAGGAGGTGCCCGGTCCCGCCCGGATCGCTCCTTACACCGCTGCGCTGGCCGCGGAGGTTCGAGCGAACGCCCGCGACATCGAGGCCGACGACCTGGCGTCCGGACGCTTCGTCGTCCTGCACGACCCGGCCGGTCAGGAGGCCTGGGACGGGACGTTCCGGCTCGTCACCCTCGTACGGGCGTCCCTCGAGGCCGAGGTCGGCTCAGACCCGATGCTCGGCGAGGTCGCCTGGAGCTGGTTCGTCGACGCGCTGGCCGAGTCGGGTCTGGACCCGCACGCTGCCGGCGGGACCATCACGCGCGTGCTGTCGCAGAGCTTCGGTGCGCTCGACAGGCGCCCTGAGCAGGTCGACCTCGAGATCCGCGCGAGCTGGACGGCTCGCGACGAGAACCTCGAGCCGCACCTGCAGGCGTGGGCTGAGCTGCTGTGCACGGCCGCGGGCCTCCCTCCGCTGCCGGCGGGAGTCGTTCCCCTCCCGCGCCGCAGCTGACCGGGTCGGCTCCTCGGCCGTCGCCCAGCACACACCGCCGCAGCTCCACCCGCTGCGCGGTGAACACCGAGAGATCCTGACCTCAAGGTGATCTGCGGCGCTGCCGATGCCATGGCATGACGTCGGATCGCCTTGGGGAGGCAGCTGTGAGCGCGGGGGGGCTGCGCGCACGTCCGACCGCCCTGCGCGCCGTCCCGCCGGCTCCGGGCAGCCGCGCGCGCGGCATGAGCTCGGCCAACGCCAGCCGCATCGCTGCGGGCGACCCCGCCGATCGCCGGGCGGTCGGCCAGATGTGCGTCGTCGTCTCGAACCTCGCCGACGGCGACGGGCAGATCCTCGTGCGAAACCTCCGTCGGCGCGGTACCGGCCGAGTGATCTTGCTGGCTCGTCGTGCGAGCCGACCCGAGCTCGTCGGACTGCTCACGGGAGGTCTGCGCGGCGCGATCGCCTCGGAGTCCCACGCGTCGATCCCTGTCGGCTCACGCGGCCCTTCGTTCCCGACCGAGCGGCCTGACCTCACGGTACGTGAGCTCGGAGTCCTCCGGCTCGTCGCCGACGGGTGCAGCAACCGTGCGGTCGGCGAGCACCTCGGCCTGTCGGCCCTCACGGTCAAGAGCCATCTCGCGCGCATCTCGCGCAAGCTCGGGACCGGCGACCGCGCAGCCCTCGTCGCGATCTCCATCCGGTCGGGCATGCTCGACTGACCCGACCGATCCGCGCGCGCCCCGCGTGGCCTGCACCGATGGGCGCCGGGGTGCGCCTACCGTGGGCTCCATGCTCTCCGATCGACCGGCCGACGACGGCGCAGCTGACGGCGCCGCACTCGACCCGGCCACTGCTACGTCCACCGAGACCGATGCCGTGCCCGCCGTCGTGCCCCTGACCGAGCCCGCTGACGGAATCCCCCCCGTGGTGGACACGCTCGAGGAGCTGGCGCGGGTCGCAGCTGCCTTCGAGGCAGGGACGGGACCGGTCGCTGTCGACGCAGAGCGCGCGTCGGGCTATCGATACGGGCAGCACACGTACCTCGTCCAGCTCCGCCGCGAAGGCGCCGGGACCGCACTGATCGACCCGATCGCCCTGCCGGACCTGACCATGCTGTCGGATGCGCTCGTGGGCGTCGAGTGGGTGTTCCACGCGGCATCCCAGGACCTTCCGGGCCTGCTGGAGCAGAACCTGCGCCCGTCGCGCATCTTCGACACCGAGCTCGGCGCCCGTCTGCTCGGGCTCGATCGGGTCGGCCTGGCCGCGGTCGTTGCCGAGCTGCTCGGGCTCGGTCTCGCCAAGGAGCACTCAGCGGTCGACTGGTCCACCCGGCCGCTCCCCGAGCAGTGGCTGCGCTACGCCGCCCTCGACGTCGAGGTCCTCGTCGAGCTGCGCGAGATCATCGCCGAGCGGCTCGCGGTCGCAGGTAAGGCCGAGTGGGCCGCCCAGGAGTTCGAAGCCGTCCGGCTCGCCCCGCCGGCGACGCCGCGGGTCGAGCCGTGGCGCCGGGTATCCGGCCTGCACGCGATCCACGACGCGCATCGGCTCGCCGTCGTCCGCGAGCTGTGGACGACGCGCGAGGAGAACGCCCGCCAACGCGACATCTCGCCGGGACGTGTCCTGCCCGACCACGCGATCCTCGCCGCCGCGCAAGCGCTGCCCCGGTCGGTGCCCCAGCTCGTCGCGCTGCCGGCGTTCT
>JABBOW010000099.1 GCA_012927595.1 Cellulomonas sp. | reverse complement strand
ACGAGCGGCGCGTCGGTCTGCGCGCCGAGCGTCGCCACGTCGTACACCGCGGCCAGCTCGGGGAGCCACGGCCGCCGGGGCGCGGGCACGCCGGCGAGCCGGGCGGCCGTCGCGATCGACAGCACGGTCCGGGCGATGTCCGTCGGACCGCTGTCGTCCGGGCCGGGCCCGGCGCCCGGGTCCGGGGGCACGTCCCAGGGCTCCCCCGGGCCGAACGCGAGCGACTCGAGCGTCACGGCGGCCTTCACCGGCGCGCTGTCGAACCGGCCACCGGCGTAGCCGGTCTGGAACATCGCGATCCGGCCGGGTCCGGTCCGCACCGCGCCCCGCCCCGGGACGCGCGGGTCGAACTCCGCGGCCAGCGGCGAGCCGAGGACGTCCGCGGAGTCGTGCTCGTCGGCCATCCGGAGCGCGATGCGCAGGTTCGTGTTCGCCCGCAGGTTGTCCTTGATCACGCCGGCCGGGCGCTGGGTCGCGAGGATGAGGTGCAACCCCAGCGACCTACCCCGCTGGGCGACGTCGACGACACCATCGACGAACTCGGGGACCTCCTTGGCCAGCGCGGCGAACTCGTCGACGACGATGACGAGCGCCGGAGGTGCGTCCGGGTCGCCGATGCGCTCGAGCGCGAGCAGGTCCTTGGCCTTCTTGCGGTTGAGGAGGTGCTCACGGCGGCGCAGCTCGGCGCGCAGCGAGGTCAGTGCGCGACGCACGAGGTGAGGTGACAGGTCGGTCACGAGACCCACGGTGTGCGGCAGATCCACGCAGTCCGCGAAGGCCGCGCCGCCCTTGTAGTCGACGAACAGGAACGAGACCCGGTCCGGGCTGTGCGCTGCGGCCATGCCGAGCACCCAGGTCTGGAGAAACTCGCTCTTGCCCGCGCCGGTGGTGCCGCCGACGAGAGCGTGCGGGCCCTGCGTGCGCAGGTCGAGCATGAACTCGCGGTCCGAGCCTTGACCGACGAGAGCACGCAGCGTCGCGTCATGCTGGCGACGGACGGGCGGTCCGCCCGTGCGGTCGACGAGCGAGCCTGTCTCACGCCACCGCTCGAGGACGGCCATCGGGTCGGACGCGATCTCGGGGCCTGCGAGCGCGAGGTAGGAGACCGAGCGCGGGACGTCGGACTCGTCCAGGACGGGCGCACCCGCGTCCACGACGGCCGCGAGTCGTCGTCCCAGCTGCTCGGCGATCCGCAGGTCGAGCGGCTCGCACAGCACCTCGGTCCAGGCGCCGTCCGGCACGAGGCCCACCCGCGCGGTCACCCCGGAGCCCGCGGAGACGAACATGCGGCAGACCGCCGGCAGCTGCTCGACGCGGCTTGCGCACCAGACCACGTGGACGCCGGACGCCGGCCCCTCCTCGGCGAGCCGCACGAGTCGGCCGCGCTCGACGGGCGCGTCGTCCTCGACGACCAGGACGACCGCGGGCAGGGGTGCCTCGGTGCTGCGCCCAGCGGCGCGGCGCGTCGCCACGAGCTCCTCGAGCCGCGTGACCAGGGCGAGACCCGCTGCGGGGCTCGCCGCGAGGTGATGCCCGACGAGGGGGCTGTGCGCGGACGCGACGTGCGGGAGCCACTTGAGCCAGTCCCACCGAGGGCTGCTCTCGCTCGACGCGATCGCGGTCAGGACAAGCTCGGCCGGCGAGTGCAGGCACACGAGCTGCGCGACGAGCCCGCGCGCGATGTCGTCGACCAGGTCCCGGTCCCCGGCCACCCCGACGGCGCCCGCGGTACGCAGGTCGACGAGGACGGGCACCCCCGACACGTCGGCGAAGCGTTCGCGGACCGCTTCGAGCTCGGTCCAGAACTCCGTGACGGCCTTGCCGCGCGGCGGCATCGTGAGGCTCGTGCGGGACGGGGCGGACCCGGTGCCGACGCGCAGCGTGAGGAAGCTCGCGTGCTCGGGGCGCCGCGACCACAGCAGCGGCGACAGCTCGGTCGCGCCTGCGAACGCCTCGGCCGTGGACGACACCTCCTGGAGGCGGGCCCGCCGCTCCGCGTCCTGCCCCTGCGAGAGGTCGTCGACCAGGCGGTCCAGCGCGACCCGGAACTCCGCACTCTGCGTCGCCAGGCGCTTGCGGTCCGTGAACCGCTTGTCGAGGTACGTGCCGACCATGAGCAGCGGGCTCAGCGCGACGAACACAAGGCTGATCGGGTTGCGGGTCGCCGCGAAGAGGACCGCGCCCATGACGAGCGGCGCGATCAAGGCGATGGTGGGGAACCGTCCGGGGCTGAGGGCCTCGGGCGGCGTCGGCGCCTCGACCTCACGGCTCGGGTGCACGGGGACGATCCGCGGCGACCGGTTGAACGGGACGGTCACGCCGGACGGCCCCGTGGGTCCCACCGTCGCGAGCCGGGTCACCTTGAGCACCGACTCGCCGAGCACCGCGACGTCCCCGGGTCCGAGCACCGCGCGCTGGACGGCGCCGCCCCCCACGTACACCCCGTTCGCGGATCCGGCGTCGACGATCTCGACGACGTCCGACACGACGATCCGCGCATGCAGCTTCGACACGAGGAAGTCGCTCAGCCGCAGGGTCGCTGTCGCACCGCGCCCGACGGTGCTCACGCCGGCCGGGATGTCGACCTGCCGTCCGGCGTCGGGCCCGGCCAGGATGTCGACCCTCGCCGCGGCGAGGAGGTTGCCGTCGGTCGACTCGGCCGGACCGAGCGCGATGACCGACCCGGCGCGCAGGCTGGCCTCGGCCAGGCCCGAGCCACGATCGAGCGCGTGCCACGGGCCACCCTCGGGTGGCGTCAGGCGCAGGGTCTGGTCGACGGCCTGCAGCGGCTGGCGGCCGCTCGCGACCTCGGCGCGGGCGAGCGCGTCGGCGACGTCGCC
>JABBOW010000195.1 GCA_012927595.1 Cellulomonas sp. | reverse complement strand
CCTCGCCGGCCGCGGCCGCGAGATGCCCGATGACTGCGGGGACGCCAGCGGGGTCGCCCGGTGCGGGCAGGACCGCCGCGGCAGTGCGGGCACCGACCATCCAGGCGGCCACGAGCTCGGTGAGGGTCGATCCGAGCTGGGCCGTGTCGGGTGCCGAGGCGACGGTGTGCGGCTCGTCGTCGCTCTGCACGGCGGCGACGAGCCGGGCGACGGGCGCAGGATCGGCTGCGCTCGCCGGGCCGAGGTCTTGGAGCCACAGCGCGAGCGCGACCGACCGCGGCAGGTCGAGATCGGGGACATCCATGGCTCCAAACTACGGCGCGCGTCGTGGCCGGACCGCTGCGGCCCGCTGCGGCTAGGGTCTGTGCCCATGACCGACGTGCTCGATCTGCAGGGCGTGACCATCCGGCGGGGGCCCGCCACCATCCTCGACGGACTCACGTGGCACGTCGGCGAGGGGGAGCGCTGGGTTGTGCTCGGCCCGAACGGCGCCGGCAAGACGACGCTGCTCCAGGTGGCTGCCGGGCGCATGCAACCGTCGTCGGGCACGGCCGATCTCCTGGGGGCCCGGCTCGGCAGCGTCGACGTCTTCGAGCTGCGACCCCGGATCGGCCTGTCGAGCGCGTCCCTTGCCGACCGGATCCCGCCGGGCGAGACCGTGCGCGACGTGATCCTTACCGCCGCGTACGGGGTTACCGGCCGCTGGCGCGAGGCGTACGAGGAGCCCGACGAGACGCGCGCTGCCGACCTCATGGCGGCCTTCGGCGTGACCGACCTGGCCGAGCGCAGGTTCGGGACCCTGAGCGAGGGAGAGCGCAAGCGCGCGCAGATCGCCCGCGCGCTCATGAGTGACCCCGAGCTGCTGCTGCTCGACGAGCCGGCCGCAGGGCTCGACCTCGCCGGGCGCGAGGAGCTGGTCGGCGCTCTCGCGGAGCTGGCCGGGGACCGCCGGTCGCCGGTGCTTGTTCTCGTCACCCACCACGTCGAGGAGATCCCCCCGGGCTTTACCCACCTGCTGCTGCTGCGCGCGGGCCGCGTGCACGCCGCCGGGCCGCTCGACGAGACGCTGACCGCACAGAACCTGTCCGGGGCCTTCGGCCTCGACCTCGTCGTGGACCGCGTTGGCGACCGCTGGACCGCACGCGCGTCCCGATAGTGCGGTGGCTCGCCGAAGGACCCCACGGAACAGCAAAGCGATGACCTAGGATCGGTCGTGACGGTTGCACCGCGCATCGATGCGACAGTGCACCCGCCGTCACCTGGAGGTCGACATGAGCGGTTGGCTGTGGTGGGTGGGCGGCGCGTTGCTGCTCGGGATCGCGGAGATCGTGTCGGTCCAGCTGGTCTTCCTGATGCTCGTCGGCGGCGCGCTTGCCGGAGCGGTCTCGAGTGCGCTGGGTGCAGGCATGGGCGCGCAGATCGGCGTCGCCGTGGTGACGTCCATGCTGCTGCTGTTCGCGCTCCGGCCGTGGCTGCTGCGTCGGCTTCGTCTCCGGGTGCCGCTCGTCGAGACCAACGCCGCGGCGCTCGTGGCGCGCGAGGCTGTGGTCCTGTCCACCACGACCGAAGACGGCGGCCGCGTGAAGCTTGGGGGCGAGGTCTGGTCGGCGCGCGCAGCGCACGAGGGCGAGGCCTTCGTGCCCGGGACCGAGGTGCACGTCGTCCGGATCGAGGGGGCCACGGCCATCGTGAGCGCCGCAGGAGATTCTGGCCGGCCGATCCCCAGCTGATCGCGCGGTCGACCTGACCGCGCCTGAACTCACCGTGCGAGAGTCCTCGGACGGTTACACCGAGGAGAACACATGTATCAACCCGGGTACATCATCCTGGCGCTCGTCATCCTCTTCGTCATCATCGTGCTCGTGCGTGCGGTGAAGATCGTCCCGCAGGCCACCGCGCTCATCATCGAGCGACTGGGGCGGTACGCGCGGACGCTCGACGCCGGTTTGCACCTGCTGATCCCGTTCGTCGACCGGGTCCGTGCGGGCGTCGACCTGCGCGAGCAGGTCGTCTCGTTCCCGCCGCAACCTGTGATCACGTCCGACAACCTCGTCGTGAGCATCGACACGGTCATCTACTTCCAGGTGACGGAGCCGAAGTCGGCTGTCTACGAGATCTTCAACTACATCATCGGGATCGAACAGCTCACGGTCACGACGCTGCGTAACGTCATCGGGTCGATGGACCTCGAGCAGACGCTGACCAGCCGTGACCAGATCAACGGCCAGCTCCGGGGTGTCCTGGACGAGGCGACCGGCAAGTGGGGCATCCGGGTCAACCGGGTCGAGCTGAAGTCGATCGACCCGCCCGCCAGCATCCAGGGCTCCATGGAGCAGCAGATGCGTGCCGAGCGCGACCGTCGTGCCGCGATCCTCACGGCCGAGGGCGTCAAGCAGTCGCAGATCCTCACGGCCGAGGGTGACAAGCAGGGCGCGATCCTGCGGGCCGAGGGGTCGGCGCAGGCGGCGATCCTCACGGCCGAGGGTGAAGCCCGCGCGATCCTGCAGGTCTTCGATGCGGTGCACCGGGGCGATCCGGACCCGAAGCTGCTCGCCTACCAGTACCTGCAGATCCTGCCCAAGCTCGCAGCGACCCCGGCGAACAAGGTCTGGATCATCCCGTCCGAGCTCACCGGCGCCCTGTCCCTGCTCATGCAGGGCTTCACGGGGTCGTTCCCCGGTCAACCGGACGGTACGGCAGCGCCGGCACATCCGGCGGGGACCTCTCCGCTCGGTATCGACCTACCGCCGGTCGCTCTCACGGACCCGGCCGAGGCGCTGGCCGAGGCGCGGCGGCAGTCCGCCCTCGCGACAGCTGACGCCACGAGCGCGGGCACGCTGAGCGGTCGTCCGTTCGACCCGACCGCGGAGCTCGGCCAGCGACCGGGAGCTGCGGGTGGCGGGCCGTCGCACCGCCCGGTGCCCCCGACCCGATCGGTCGACGGTTCGGTCCCGGCGCCGCAGGAGCCGAGCGCGTCGGACGTCCCGCCGCCGGCGAACCCCGCCTGAGTCGCTCCGGCGGTGCGT
>JABBOW010000022.1 GCA_012927595.1 Cellulomonas sp. | reverse complement strand
GGCGATGTGGCGCATCCGCGCGGACGGCGCCGGGCTCGCGGGCCGGACCGCGTCAGGCGCGCAGGCCTGGCCCGGCTTCGAGGACTCGGCCGTGCCACCGGCGCGGCTCGGCGCGTACCTGCGCGAGCTCGAGGCGCTCATGGCGTCGCACGGCGTGGACGGGCTCGCGTACGGGCACTTCGGTGACGGCTGCGTGCACCTGCGGCTCGACATCCCGCTCGAGCGGTCGGGCAACCCGCTGCGTGAGTTCATGACGGACGCCGCGCACCTCGTCGCGGCGCACGGCGGCTCGCTCTCGGGCGAGCACGGGGACGGCCGGGCGCGCAGCGAGCTGCTGCCGGTCATGTACTCGCCCGCCGCCATCGGCGCGTTCGAGGCGTTCAAGGACCTGCTCGACCCGCGCGATCTGCTCAACCCCGGGGTGCTCGTCCGGCCCCGGCCGCTCGATGCGGACCTGCGCCGCCCCAGCGCGCGCCCGCTGCCGGCCGTGTCGAGCGGGTTTGCGTTCGCGCACGATGCGGGCGACTTCACGACGGCCGTGCACCGCTGCGTCGGGATCGGCAAGTGCCGCTCGGACACCTCGTCGGCCGACGGGTTCATGTGCCCGTCGTACCTCGCGACGCGCGACGAGAAGGACTCCACCCGCGGCCGGGCCCGCGTGCTGCAGGAGATGGCGAACGGGACGCTCGTCACGCGAGGGTGGTCGTCGCCCGAGGTGCACGAGGCCCTCGACCTCTGCCTGGGCTGCAAGGCGTGCTCGAGCGACTGCCCCGCGGGCGTCGACATGGCTCAGTACAAGTCTGAGGTACTGCACCGTACATATCGCGGCAAGGTGCGTCCGATCGGTCACTACGTGCTCGGCTGGTTGCCCCGCTGGATCCGACTGGTGACCGCCGTACCCGGGCTCGCGTGGCTCGCGAACACGGCACTCGGGGTTCGACCGATCGCGAAGGTGGTGCTCGCCGTCGGCGGCATGGACACCCGCCGGTCGATGGTCACGTTCGCGCCGACACCGTTCCGCACCGCCTGGAAGCGCGGCGGGGCACAGGCGGTCGCGGCCCCCGCGGGCGCACCCGTGCGGCCGAAGGCCGTGCTCTGGACCGACTCGTTCAGCGACGGTCTTTCGCCGTCCGTGCCGCACGCCGCGGTGGCCGTGCTGACCGCCGCCGGCTACGAGGTCATCGTCCCCGACGAGCAGGCGTGCTGCGGGCTGACCTGGATCACGACCGGTCAGCTCGACGGCGCGCGCAAGCGCCTGGAGCAGCTGCTCGGGGTGCTCGCCCCGTTCGCGGTCAACGGCATCCCGATCGTCGGCCTCGAGCCGTCGTGCACCGCGGTGCTGCGCTCCGACCTGCGTGACCTGTTCCCGGACGATCCGCGCGCGCTCGCCGTCGCCCGCGAGACACGCACGCTCGCCGAGCTGCTCACCGCCCCCGCCCCGATCGGCCCGGGTGACCGCTGGACGCTCCCCGACCTGTCGAACGTCACCGCCGTCGTGCAACCGCACTGTCATCACCACTCGGTGATGACCTTTTCGGCCGACCGTTCGCTCCTGACCGCGGCGGGCGCGCAGTTCTCGACGCTCGCCGGGTGCTGCGGACTCGCAGGCAACTTCGGCATGGAGAAGGGCCACTACGACGTGTCGGTGGCCGTCGCCGAGCACGAGCTCCTGCCCGCGCTACGGGCCGCGGCCCCCGGCGACGTGTTCCTCGCCGACGGGTTCTCGTGCCGCACGCAGGCCGACCAGCTCGCCGACGTCCAGGGCGTCCACCTCGCCGAGCTGCTCGCGGCACACCTGCCGCAGCGCGCCGGCTCTCGCGGGGGCGTCGCCCCGAGTGGCACAGTGGCCTGATGCTCATCGCCTTCTCCGTCGCCCCGCTCGGTGCGGGCGAGTCCGTGACCGACGCCGTCGCCGATGCCGTCCGGATCGTGCGCGAGTCCGGCCTGCCGAACCGCACGGACTCCATGTTCACGACCATCGAGGGCGAGTGGGACGAGTGCATGGACGTCGTCCGTCGCGCGACCGAGGCCGTCGGTCGGCACGGCCACCGCGTCAGTCTCGTGCTCAAGGCGGACATCCGCCCTGGTCACACCGGTGAGATCACCGGCAAGGTCGAACGCGTCGAGGCCCGCCTCGCCGCACAGTGAGAATCGTTCGGGTGACGGCTGCCTGAGCCGAACGGTGGAGGTCCGGTCGGTGTGCCTCCGGACGGTCCAACGGGACGTAGGACCCAGCAGGTTCGCGTGGGAGACTTCGTCCGGTGCCGTCCCGGCACGTGCGGGACGGCGGTCCGGCGGCGCGTCCAGCGCCCGCACCGCGCCACCAGGAAGCGGGAGTGCATGCCCATCTTCGAGCTCGATGAGGGCCGTCCGGTCCTCGTTCAGCCGATGCAGCCTGCACCTGGCTCGTTCGCGGCCGACAGCAGCGCGCTCGTCGCCGAGCACCTGACGTCGCTCCTCGGTGAGCAGCTGTTCCCGGTGCGAGGGCGCCACGGTGACGCCCCCGGCCCGCACCTGCTCGCGCTCGACACGACGGGCAGGCCGGTCGTCGTCGACGTCATGCAGATCCTCGACGGCGAGAGCCTGGTACGCGCGCTCCAGCACGCCGGGAACGCCGCGCGCCTCAGCCGTGTCGACCTGTTGCGGACCTACCAGGGCGGCGCCGACGCGTTCGACACCGACTTCCGCGACTTCCGTGACCAGGCACCGCTGAGCGCCGCGCAGACGGGTCCGCTGCCCGGTGCGCGGTTGCTCCTCGTGTGCGCCGAGGTCGACCCGCAGGTCATGGACGCCGTCGCGTTCCTGCGCGAGCCCGGTCGTCAGGTCGAGGTGCTCCAGATCGGTGTCGTCCGCGCAGTCGACGGTCGGCGTTACGTGGACGTGTCTCCGCTCGTGCTCCGCCAGCCCGCACGCCGCACGGTCGAGCCGACCTCGCTGCGGCTGGTCCGGCAGCACGCCGCGCCGGCCGACCACCTCGCGTCGCTGCCCCGGCTTGCTCCGTCGACGCCGGCCCACGCCCGCAACCCCGTCACTGCGCCGACCCCCGG
>JABBOW010000082.1 GCA_012927595.1 Cellulomonas sp. | reverse complement strand
CCCGGCCCAGCTCGGCTCGACCCTCCCCGAGCTCGTGGCCGCCTGGATGGTCGGTGCCCGCACTGCCGCGGCGGTCCTGCCCGCACCGGGCGACCCCGCTGGCGTCCCCGCAGTCATCGGGCATCTCGCGGCCGCGGCCGGCGAGTGCGTGCTCGTGGCGACCGGAAACGGGTCATTCGCGGCGATCCCCACTGTCGAGGAGTTCGGCAGCGTGTACGAGCCGGGCCACCTGGTGCACTGGGAGGTCTCGAGCGTCCCCGAGTGGCAGACGGGGCTCATCGGCCAGGTCGGCTCGCTCGCCGACGCGGAACGGGACCTGCGCGCGGCGCTCACGCAGGCGACGCACGCACTCGCCGCCCTCGACGTCGCTCGCTGGCGACCGGACGCGGCCGAGGCGATCGCCTCGCTGCGCAGCGACGGGAACCCGGGGTGGCGACTGCCCCGAGGGATCGACGGGCGTCGCGTGCGCGTCCTGGCGAGCGCCGCACGCCTGCGGGCAATCGTGGCGCTGGCCACCGCGGACGATGGCGGCGCGGTCAACCTGTGGCAGGCGGACCAGCGCTCGACGGCACTGCGCGAGGTCGACCGCGCCGCGCGCCGGGCCATGTCAGCCGCGACGCTGCCCGTTCCCGACCCGGAAGCACCCGGCGGGTCGAGCGCCTAGCCCCCGAGCACCGACCGGTAGACCTCGAGCGTGCGCTGACCGATCGCGTCCCACGAGAAGTGGTCCTCGACGCGGCGCCGGGCGGCCACCCCCATGGCCGCAGCGCGCGCCGGGTCGGTCGACAGCTCGATGAGCGCGGCCGCGAGGTCGTCGACGAAGGCGTCTGGGTCGAGCGGCGTGCCGGTGCCGTCCTGCACCTGGTCGATGGGCACGAGCAGCCCGGTCACGCCGTCGTCCACGACCTCGGGTATCCCACCCGTCGCGGAGCCCACGACCGGCAGGCCGACCGCCATGGCCTCGAGGTTGACGATGCCCAGCGGCTCGTACACGGACGGGCACGCGAACACCGTGCCGCTCGCGAGGACTGCGACGAGCTCCTCGCGCGGCAGCATGCGCTCGATCCACACGACGCCGTCGCGACGCTTGCGGAGCTCCTCGACGAGCGAGGTGACCTCAGCGGCGATCGCCGGGGTGTCGGGGGCGCCGGCGCACAGGACGAGCTGGACCTCGGCGGGAAGCTGCTCGGCGGACCGCAGGAAGTAGGGCAGGCCCTTCTGCCGGGTGATGCGGCCGACGAAGACCACCGAAGGCCGGTCCGGGTCGATGCCGAGCCCGCGGACCACGGCGTCGGCGTGCGCGAGCGCGGCCTCGCCGGTCGGACGCCGCCACCCGTCGAGATCGATGCCGTTGTGCACGACGTGCACGCGCTCGGGGTCGACCGCCGGGTAGCTGCGCAGGATGTCGGTCCGCATGCCGGCGCTCACGGCGATGACGGCGGAGGCACCCTCGTACGCCGTCTTCTCGGCCCAGCTCGACAAGGCGTAGCCACCGCCGAGCTGCTCGGCCTTCCATGGCCGCAACGGCTCGAGGCTGTGCGCCGAGACGACGTGCGGGATGCCGTACAGCATCCCAGCGAGGTGGCCGCCGAGGTTCGCATACCAGGTGTGCGAGTGCACGAGGTCCGTGCCGGACACCCCGTCGGCCATGAGCAGGTCCACGCCGAACGTCGCGAGCGCAGCGTTGGCACCGCTGAGCGTGCCGGGGACGTCGTAGCCCGTCACGCCGACCTCGTCGCGCGGGCCATCGAAGCAGTGCACGCGGACGTCGATGCTGCGGCGCAGCACCGCGGCGAGCTCGGTCACGTGCACGCCGGCACCGCCATATACATGGGGCGGGTACTCCCGGGTCAGCAGATCGACGCGCACGTTCGCTCCCTCTTCCCGGTCCGGCCACACCGGCCCATCTGGCGACACGCTAGCGCGTGGCGAGCCCTCTATCGCGTCGGGCACCCCGGGGGCTTAGGGTCATCCCATGGCAGCGCCGCATGTCCTGGCAATCGTCCTCGCAGGTGGGGAAGGCAAGCGGCTCATGCCGCTCACGGCGCACCGGGCCAAGCCCGCGGTGCCGTTCGGGGGTATCTACCGGTTGGTGGACTTCGCTCTGTCGAACCTCGTGAACTCCCGGTACCTGCACATCATCGTGCTCACGCAGTACAAGTCGCACAGCCTCGACCGGCACGTCTCCAAGACGTGGCGCATGTCGACGCTGCTCGGCAACTACGTCGCACCGGTGCCCGCGCAGCAGCGGGTCGGCAAGCACTGGTACCTGGGCAGCGCGGACGCGATCTACCAGTGCCTGAACATCATCGACGACGAGCGGCCCGACATCGTCGTCGTCGTCGGTGCCGACCACGTCTACCGCATGGACTTCTCCCAGATGGTCGATCAGCATGTCGAGACGGGCGCCGAGCTCACGGTGGCCGGCATCCGGCAACCGATCGCCATGGCCGACCAGTTCGGCGTGATCGAGACCGTCCCGGGCGACCCGACCCGCATCGCGGCGTTCCGCGAGAAGCCGACCGACCCTGTCGGCCTCGCGGACTCGCCGGGCGAGATCCTGGCCTCGATGGGCAACTACGTCATCAACACCGACGCGCTCGTCGACGCCGTGACGCGTGACGCCGAGAACCCGACGTCCCGGCACGACATGGGCGGCGACCTGGTCCCCGCGTTCGTCGATCGAGGTACCGCGGCGGTCTATGACTTCATCCGCAACGACGTCGCCGGGTCGACGCCCCGTGACCGCGACTACTGGCGCGACGTCGGCACGATCGACTCGTACTTCGACGCGAACCAGGACCTCATCTCGATCGAGCCCGTGTTCAACCTCTACAACGACGAGTGGCCGGTGTACACGGGCTACACTGGTCTGCCGCCCGCCAAGTTCGTCCACGCCGGCGCCGGGCGCCTCGGCCACGCGGCCGACTCGATCGTCTCCCCCGGCGTGCTGGTCTCCGGAGCGACCGTCTCAGGCTCGATCCTGTCCCCCGGGACGTACCTGCACTCGTGGGCGCAGGTCACCGACTCGGTCCTCATGGACGGCGTCCAGGTGAACCGCTATGCGCAGGTGCACCGCGCGATCCTCGACAAGAACGTCATCGTCCCCGAGCGGGCGGGCGTCGGTCTCGACCGCGAGCGCGACCTTGCACGGGGCTTCACGGTGACGGACTCGGGGATCACCGTCGTCCCCAAGGGGACGGTCATCGAACCCTGAGCACTCTCCGCGCCGGAGCACTACTCTCACCCCCGTGAACCCGTTGCCCCGTGCGCTGGACGACCGACGACTCGTCGTGCTGGACGTCGACTCCACCCTCATCACGGCTGAGGTGATCGAGCTCCTCGCCGCGCACGCCGGGTCTCGCGAGGAGGTCGCAACCATCACCGAGCGCGCGATGCGGGGCGAGCTGGACTTCGCTGCGTCGCTGCACGCCCGGGTCGCGACGCTGGCAGGCCTGCCGGCAACCGTCTTCGCGGACGTGCTGGCCGAGGTCAGCCTGACTCCGGGCGCCGCCGAGCTGCTCGCTGAGCTGGCGGCGCGCGGCGGGCCCCGC
>JABBOW010000005.1 GCA_012927595.1 Cellulomonas sp. | reverse complement strand
GAACGGTCCGGACACGGCCGGGTCGAACGACCGCCCGCGCCGCTCACGCAACCGTCGCCGCACGCGCGGTGGCGACTCGACGACGGCAGCAGCAGCAGCAGCAGAGTAGGTCGCCGAGCCCATCGAGGGCTCTCGCACGCAGGTTGGTCGACGGGCTGGTCAGCCGGACCAGTCAGCGGGGCGAGTCAGCCGGACAGGATGAAGGCACGCACCGCGTCGGCGACAAGCTGCACGGCGATCGCGGCAAGGAGCAGACCGGCGATCCGCGTGACCAGCGTGGTGCCCGAGTCGCCGAGCACGCGATGGAACACGCCGGCGAACCGCATCGCCAGGTAGAGGCAGATGTGCACGCCGAGCACGCCGAGCCCGATGGTGACCCAGTTGCCCATCGACCCGTCGGAGCGCTGCACGAAGACCATCGTGGCGACGATCGCGCCGGGCCCGGCGAGCAGTGGTGTGCCGAGCGGCACCATCGCGACGTTGACGCCCTTGTTGCCGGACGGCTGCGGCTCCTCCATCTTGCCCGTCAGCAGCTCCATCGCGACGAGCAGGAGGAGGAGCCCGCCCGACGCCTGCAGGGCCGGGAGCGAGATGTGCATGTAGCGCAGGAGCTGCTGGCCGAACGTCGCGAACGCGACGATGACACCGAACGCCACGGCGATGGCCTGCCGCGCGGCGCGGATGCGCTGACGGCGAGTCATCGCGGCGGTCAGCGCAAGGAAGATCGGCACGGTTCCCGGCGGGTCCATGATCACGAACAGCGTGATGAAGACCTCGATGAGCAGCCGCAGGCTGACCCCGTCGCTCATGCGCGCACGACTTCGAGCGCGCCCTGCTCCTCGATCGCCACAAGGACGTCAGGCGCCGTCAGGTTCTCGCCCAGCAGGTTCTCCTTGCCAGCGCCGTGGTAGTCGCTGGACCCGGTCACGAGCAGTCCGAGCCGTGCGGCGATGGCGTGCAGCCGGGCGCGCTCGGCGAGTGTGTGGTCGCGGTGGTCGATCTCGATCCCGGCCAGCCCGGCGTCGGCGAGCTCGTCGAACGCCTCGTCGGGCACGATGCGGCCGCGGACCTCGGCGCCTGGGTGGGCGAACACGGGGACGCCTCCGGCGGCGCGCACGGCCCGCACCGCGTCGATGGCCGACGGCGCGTAGTACGGGACGTAATACTTCGCATGACTGGACAGCACGCCAGCGAAGGCGGCACTCCGGTCGGGCAGGAAACCTGCCGCGACCAGCGCATCGGCGATGTGCGGGCGCCCGACAACGGTGTTCGGGGCGGTCTGAGCGAGCACGTCGTCCCAGGTCAGGGGGTAGTCCGCCGCGAGCAGGTCGACGATCAACCGGCCTCGACGCTCGCGCGCCGAGCGCGTCCGCTCGAGCTCGACCATGAGCTCGGGGTGCGTCGGATCCTGCAGGTACGCCAGCAGATGGACGCTGATCCCGTGCAGCCGGGCCGACACCTCGGTGCCGCGCATGAGCGCCACCCCGACGTCGACGGCAGCCGCGGCCGCCTCGTCCCACCCCGACGTCGTGTCGTGGTCGGTGAGCGCGACGACGTCGAGACCCGACCGTGCGGCTGCAGCCATGACCTCGGCCGGGCTCTCGGTCCCGTCCGACGCGGACGAGTGGGTGTGGAGGTCGATGCGCACTGACCCACCCTAGGTCCCGTCCACCTGTCGAGACTGCACCCCGGCCCGGCGCTGAGCGTCAGCAGGATGCGCGCGGGCGCCGCCCGCGCCGGTGGGAGAATGGGGCCATGACGACGGACGTGAGGCCGGAGACCACCCAGGGCGACAACCAGGACCTGTCGAGCCGCAACGACAACCGCTCGCAGAGACCGGACTCCGCAGCGTTCCGGAGCTTCATCACGTCCGGCTGGGGACCGCGCCCCGAAACGGCGGGCGCACCCGGGCCCGCCGTCGCGCAGACTGCCGACCGCCGTGCCCGGCTCGCGGCCCAGTTCCCCGGCGAACGGCTCGTCATCCCGGCCGGAACGTACAAGCCGCGCTCGAACGACACCGACTTCCGGTTCCGTCCCCACTCCGCGTTCGCCCACCTCACCGGCCTCGGTGCCGAGCAGGAGCCGGATGCGGTGCTCGTCCTGGACCCGGTGACCGGCGACGACGGCAGGGACGGCAGGGACGGCACCCACGAGGCCGTCCTGTACATGCGTCCGCTGGCCGGGCGCGACACCGCGGAGTTCTTCTCGGACTCCCGCTACGGCGAGTTCTGGGTCGGCGCGCGTCCGACGCTCGAGGACCTCGAACGCCTCACAGGCATCCGCACCGCGCACCTCGACGACCTGAGCGATGCGCTCGCCAAGGACGCGGGCCCGGCCGGCGTCGGGGTCGTCGTGGTCCCCGGCGTCGACGCGACGGTCGAGGCCGTCGTCGAGGAGATCCGCGCGGCCGAGGATGCCGGCATGCGCGACGACGCGCTCGCCGAGGCGCTCTCCGAGCTGCGCCTGATCAAGGACGCCCACGAGGTCGAGCAGCTGCGCGCGGCCGTCGCTGTCACGATCGAGGGTTTCGAGCAGATCGTGCGTCGCCTGCCCGAGGCCGTCTCGCACCGCCGCGGGGAACGCGTCATCGAGGCCACTTTCCTCGCTCACGCCCGTCAGGAGGGCAACGCGGTCGGCTACGACACGATCGCGGCCGCCGGGGCCCACGCCACGACGCTGCACTGGACGGACAACGACGGCCAGGTCCGGCCTGGAGAGCTCGTCCTCATCGACGCGGGCGCCGAGGTCGACTCGCTGTACACCGCCGACGTGACCCGCACCCTGCCCGTCGACGGGACGTTCACCGAGGTCCAGCGCCGCGTCTACCAGGCGGTGCTCGACGCGGCCGACGCCGCCTTCGCAGTGGCCCGGCCCGGCTCGCTGTTCCGGGAGGTACACGCCGCTGCCATGCAGGTCATCGCGGCCCGGCTCGCCGAGTGGGGGCTGCTGCCTGTGTCCGCCGAGGAGTCGCTCAGCACCGACGGCCAGCAGCACCGACGCTGGATGGTGCACGGCACGAGCCACCACCTCGGGCTCGACGTGCACGACTGCGCGCAGGCGCGCCGCGAGCTCTACCTCGATGCGGTCATCGAGCCGGGCATGGTGTTCACGATCGAACCCGGGCTGTACTTCAAGATCGACGACCTGCTGGTGCCCGCGGAGTATCGCGGCATCGGGGTGCGCATCGAGGACGACGTCCTGGTCACGGCTGACGGCAACGCGAACCTTTCTGCCGCGCTGCCGCGTCGGCCCGACGAGGTCGAGGCGTGGATGGCGCGCCTGCTCGCGGCGCGCTGACGTTCCGCGCCGACCCGCGACGAGCGGGCGGCGCTCAGAGCGAGCCGGGAGTCGGCCCCGCGGTGGGCGGCGGCGTCGATCCCGACGGCGGCTCCCGAGACGATCGTGAAACGGCGCTCGCCCAAGCCCGCCGCCATCTCAGTGGCCACCATCTCGCCATAGGCCGTGGCGCTTCGGGCTCCCACGACCGCTGCGCTTCGCTGACAGGACGACGCGACATCGATGGGTCCACGGACCCAGAGGCAGTAGGGAGGTGCGACCAGATCGTCGAGGCCCTGTGGCCA
>JABBOW010000024.1 GCA_012927595.1 Cellulomonas sp. | reverse complement strand
ACGACATCCTCGAGCGTCACGACGCCGGACGTGCCGCCGTACTCGTCAACGACGACCGCCATCTGCATCCCGAGCTCGCGCAGCTCGATGAGCAGCGGCCCCAGGCGCACCGTCTCGGGCACGCGGGGCGCGTCCACCATGAGCGCCCCAGCGGGCACGTCGCTCCGCCGCGAGTACGGGACGCCGATCGCTCGGCGCAGGTGCACCAGCCCGACGATGTCGTCGCGACCGTCGCCGACGACCGGGAACCTCGAGTGGCCCGTCTCGCGAGCGAGCGCGACGACGTGGGACGCCGGGTCGTCCCGCCGCACCACGACGACCCGCTGGCGGTCGGTCATGACGTCAATCGCGGTGAGCTCCTCGAAGTCGAGCGAGTTCGTCAGCAGCGTGGCGGTCGACTCGTCGAGCGTGCCGACCCGCGCCGACCGGCGCACCAGCGAGGCGAGCTCCTGGGGTGAGCGTCCACCGGACAGCTCCTCCCTCGGCTCGACCCCGACCCGGCGCAGCAACGCGTTGGCACTCCCGTTGAAGACGACGATGAGCGGCCGCAGCGCCGCCGTGAACGCGCGCTGGAAGGTGGCAACGGCGCGCGCGGTGCCGAGCGGGCGGCTGAGCGCGAAGTTCTTAGGGACAAGCTCCCCGAACAGCATCGAGAACACGTTGACCAGGACGAGCGCCAGCACGCCCGCGACAGCGCCACCCACGGTTCGGCCGAGCACCGAGGCCTCGAGGGGGATGCGTAGCAGCGTGATGACCGCCGGCTGGGTTGTGTAGCCGAGCAGGATCGTGGTCACGGTGATCCCGACCTGCGCCCCGGACAGCTCGGTCGACAGACGTGCGAGCGCCTTGCGGACGGACTGGCCGCGACGGTCGTCGGCCTTGGTCTTGCGGTCGACGACCCCGGGGTCGAGCGTGACGAGGGAGAACTCGCTCGCGACGAAGACGGCGGTCCCGGCGGTGAGGAGCACGCCGAGGCCGACGAGGAGCCACTTGGTCAGCACGCGCCACCGCCGTGACGCGCCCAGGGGGCAGGGATGATCAGGACAGTGTGGGAGCCGGCATGGTCGCTCCCGGGCTCGAGCACCCGGTCGGGACGCCGGCAGCTACTTGAGCTGCTCATGATGAGAGCAATCATACGGAACCCGTCTGGCGCCGGACGATGGCCCGCGCCCCGCGTCCGACCGGGTGTCCCTCGGCGTCGCGCCAGGAGTTCCGCCCCTCCCTGTGCCACGCTGACCGCATGGCGATGAACAACAGCGTCGGCGCGCCGACGCGGCCGGGCGAGGGAACAGCCACCACCGTGGTTCTCGTGGTCGAGGACGAGCCCTCGATCGCGTCGGCGATCGTCCAACGACTGTCCGCCGAGGGTTGGCGCGTCGAGTCGGTCGGTGACGGGCATGCGGGCGTCGAGGCGGCGGCCCGGATGCGGCCCGACGTCGTCGTTCTCGACGTGATGCTGCCGGGCATCGACGGGCTCGAGGTGTGCCGGCGCATCCAGGCTGAGCGCCCGGTGCCGGTCCTCATGCTCACGGCGCGCGACGACGAGACCGACATGCTCATCGGTCTGGGCGTCGGGGCGGACGACTACATGACCAAACCCTTCTCGATGCGCGAGCTCGTGGCCAGGACAAAGGCGCTGCTGCGGCGGACCGAACGTGCGGCCCGGGCAGCCGAGCTCGCGAGCACGCCCAACCTCTCGGAGCCGCCGCTGACCGTCGGCGACGTCGTCGTCGACCAGGCACAGCGCCGTGTCCACCGCGGCGACGTCGAGGTCCACCTCACTCCGACCGAGTTCGACCTCCTCGTGACGCTCGCTGGGAGCCCACGGACAGTGCTCACGCGTGAGCGGCTGCTCGCCGAGGTGTGGGACTGGGTCGACGCGAGCGGCACACGCACCGTCGACTCACACGTCAAGGCTCTGCGGCGCAAGCTCGGCGCCGACCTGATCCGCACCGTGCACGGCGTCGGGTACGCCTTCGAGCCCGCGGAGCCGCCCGAATGAGCATGCCCCAGCACGTGCGCGGCGAGGCTCTGCGGGGCCGACTGCCGGACGTGCGTCCGCTCGACGGCCTTCGTTCGATCAAGATCAAGCTCGGGGTGCTCGTCGCCGCAACCGTGACGCTCGCTGCACTGATCACGTGGCTCGGGACGAACAACCATCTCGGTCCCTCGCGCACGCTCCCGCTCGCGATCCTCATCTCGCTCGTTCTCACCCAGCTCCTGGCACGCGGCATGACGTCGCCTCTGCGCGAGATGACCGCGGCCGCGCGCGCGATGGCAGGCGGCGACTACTCCCGGCGCGTGCAGGCGACGAGCCGAGACGAGGTCGGGCAGCTCGCGACGGCGTTCAACACGATGGCCGACGACCTCGAGCAGGCCGACACGCTGCGCCGCGAGCTGATCGCCAACGTCTCGCACGAGCTGCGGACCCCAGTGACCGCGCTGCAGGCCCAGCTCGAGAACATCGTCGACGGCGTCAGCGAGGCCGACCCGGCGACGATGCGCGTCGCGCTCGCGCAGACCGAACGTCTGGGTCGGCTGGTCACCTACCTGCTGGACCTGTCGCGCGTCGAGGCGGGCGCAGTGGGCCTCGAGATCACGGCGGTCCCGCTGCGCGCGTTCCTCGAGGAGGCCGCAGCCGGCGCCTCGCTCGTGGGGGCAGAGAAGGGCCTCACGTTCCCTGTGGAGGTCGATCCGCCCGACCTCGTGGTGCCGGCGGACCCTGAGCGCCTGCACCAGGTCGTGGCCAACCTCCTGCACAACGCCGTCCGGCACTCCCCTCCCGACGACGAGGTCCGGCTCGTCGCGACCCGTTCCGGTTCCGACGTGCGCATCGACGTCGTCGACCACGGCCCCGGGATCGACCGGGCTCAGCGCAACCAGGTGTTCGAACGGTTCGCCCGTGGCAACAACCCGGCGATCACCGGGCAGGCGTCGACCGGCGGAACGGGGCTCGGGCTCGCGATCGCGCGGTGGGCGATCTCGCTGCACGGTGGGTCGATCGAGGTCGCCGACACCGACGTCGGCTGCACCATGCGAGTGACCCTGCCGAGTCGGCGCACGACGTCGTTCTTCGCGCGCAGGTAGATCTCGGGGCCGGGCATGGGTCGGCGTGCTCGCCGCGTCGGACGGCTCGCCGCCCATAGGAGGACATCACATGACCCGTCGGGACGATTGGCGCACCCCGGCTTTGTCCTCGCCCGAAGGGGCCGTTGCCCTGCGTTGACCAGATTGTCGATGTGTCGTGAAGGTGCACCCCAGACGCCTTCCGAGTCGCGTCGCCACAGGTCGCAGGCCGTAGTGTTGTCAACAACAGAACCGACGATGACGCGGAAGATGCCGCGGCGGAAGTGGGCGGAACTCGCGTGTCCCAGAAGGCTCAGCCCGACTCGAACCACGCCGACTTCGGCGCCAACGAATGGCTCGTGGACGAGTTGTACGAGCAATACCTCAAAGACAAGGACGCGGTCGACCCCGCGTGGTGGGAGTTCTTCGAGGGCTACCGGCCCGCCGGAGCCACAACGACCGCTCCGCCCGCAGCCCCGTCGGCGCAGGCAGCCCCGCCAGTGCCGGCGGTCCCGCTCTCCGCGGTCCCGACGCGCGCGGTCCCGAC
>JABBOW010000178.1 GCA_012927595.1 Cellulomonas sp. | reverse complement strand
GGGTCGCGTTGCCGCGGGCCCCGCGACGACGCCGCGAGCAGCAGGAACATCGGGATTCCGAACACCGTGAAGGTCAGCGCGCGGGCCACCTCGCTGCTGCTGTCCCCGGCGAACGTTGCCTTCTGGAACGGCAGGCCCAGGAGCTCCGACAGCCCGACGGCCGCCACGATGAGCAGACCGAACAGCAGCAGGTACTGGAAGAAGCGCCGGACGCTGCGCGCGTCGTTCCGCTGTCCGCCTGAGCGGCTGCCGAAGTGCCGTACGGCCCACACGACCAGGGCGATCGGGAGGGCGATCGTGAGCAGAGCGAACACGAGCCCGAAGATGATCACGATCAGCCCTTCGTCGTCCTGCACAGGTAGAGCAACCATGGCGATCCGCTGATCTTCCAGGCCGAACCCTCGCGCTCGGCGGTGATGCGCTCGGTGTGTGAATAACCGGAGTCACCGAAGGGGCCGCTGTCAGCGCCCTCGGTGACGTCGACCGTCACGACGGCCATGTCACCGTCGACGACGATGTCCTTGAGCACGATGCGCGCGGACTGCGAGACCGTCGTGGACGAGACGTCCGAGAGGTCGCACCCGGACGTCGACGAGAGCAGCTTCGCGGCCGCCGGGTAGTCCCCCGCGAGCACGGCCTTGAGGTATTCCTGAACGACCCCCTGCGGGGTGGTCGGGTCGAGCGTGGCAGCCGGGCGGTTCGCCGCCGCCACCCCGGCGATCACCGCGAGGACGACGACGCCGCCGACAACGGCGGCGAGCACACGGTCCGGTCGGGTGGCCATGTGACCAGTGTTGTGGGTCGCGACGTCGCGCGCTGCGGATTGACGGTCCTCACAACGCTCCGTGGTCGGCCGATAGGCAGCGGTCACAACCTGCCGACGCAAGGTGTAGCCATGTCCCGCCTGTTCGCCCGCTCCTCGTCCGACGTGCACCCCCTCGTGGCCCGCATCGGTCCCATGGAGATCTTCATGGCGGCGCCGCCGGTGCTGATGGTGGCCGACTCCAGCGGCACGATCGTCGCCCGCAACCGCGCAGCCACGGAGCTGGCCGCATCGGTGGGCGCTGTCCGTGGCACGGCGGTCATGAACGCGTTGCGCACGGAGCTGGCTGCGATCATCCGCGACGATCGGGACTTCCCGGTCCGGCGAGCCGTCGCGGTCGACGAGGCAGGTCGTCGTGCCGCCGTGGAGGTGGTCATCAGCCGTCTCGAGGAGGGCTTCGTCGTCACCTGGACCGACGTCACCGACGCGCATGAGACCGCTCGCGCGTCCCGGTCGGTCGCGGGCGACCTGGCGGAGTCCTCGGCGTCGCTCACCGGGCTCGGTGACCAGATTGCCGCAAGCGCCGACGACCTGTCGAACCGCGCGGCATCCGTCGCGGCAGGATCGGAGCAGATGACCGCGAGCATCCGCGAGATCGCCGTCAGCGCGGCCGCCGCCGCGAACGGGACGAACCTCGCCGTGGGTGCCGCCGGGCTCGTCAGCGAGCGCTTGGCGAAGCTCGGGGAGTCGAGCGCGCGGATCGGTGCTGTCAGCAAGCTCATCACGGCGATTGCCGAGCAGACGAACCTGCTCGCGCTGAACGCGACCATCGAGGCCGCCCGCGCCGGTGAGGCGGGCAAGGGCTTCGCCGTCGTCGCCGGTGAGGTCAAGGAGCTGGCCGGCCGGACCCGGAGCGCGACCGGTGAGATCGCCGCCATGATCGAGGCCATCCAGTCCGACAGCACCGACGCCGGCGCGGCCGTCGACAACATCCTGCGGCTGATCGACGAGATCGGAGCGCAGCAGTCGACAGTCGCCGGGGCTGTCGAGGAGCAGTCCGCAGTGGCGGCCGAGATGAGCGCGAACGTGGCGGGTGTCGCCCAGGCGGCGGCGTTCGCGGCGAGCTCGGTCGACGGGCTGCGGCGCGCAGCGGACTTCGTCGCCTCGAAGGCAGCCCAGCTGACCGACCTCTTCGCGGGCTGACCAACCGGTCAGCGGCACTCCACCGGGGTGACAGCGAGTCGCGCCACGCCCCACGACACAGCTGCGGCGTGGGGCGTCAGGATGCGCCGGCGAGCGTGGTCCCCGTGTCCGTGGCCGCGGAGCCCTCTGACACCGCGTCGGGCGTCGGGGGTGTCGTCTCGACCGGCGCTGCTGCTGCTGCCGCAGCTGGGCCGGGGCTCCAGGTGCGCAGGGCTCCGGTGAGCGTCGCCGCAAGCCCGGTCAACGCGCCGCTGGCCTCTGCGCTCCCGACGAGGACGTCCGGCACGATCTTGATGTGGCCGTCGCCGACTGCGCCGGCGATGGCCACAGCGGCCGTCGCCTGCTGCCCGATGGCCGCGACCTGCGCGTCGTACCCGGCGGCCTTCGCGAGGCCGAGCGCCTCGATCGCCTTCGCCTGGGCGAGGCCGATCGCGCGGCGCTTGTCCGCCTCGGCCTGACCGGTCAGTCGCACGAAGGTGGCCTCGCCCTCGGCCTGAGCGCTCCGGGCCGCGGCCGCCGCCTTCTGGATGTCCACGTTGACGTTGGCCTTGGCCAGGTCCTTCTGCATGTCCGCGGTTCCCCGGACACGTTCGAGGTCGACGCGTACCGCCTGGGCGCGCTGCTGCTCCTCGAAGGTGACCCGCTCCTGGTTCGCGATCTCTCGCTGGGTGAGCACCGCCACCAGCTCGGGCGGGAAGACCACGTCCTGGACGTAGACGCCTCGTGTCTCCACGTCGTAGTTGCTCAGGTAGCCGGTGATGTACTCCTGCGCCTTCTCCTGCACGATGTCGCGGGTCTCGATGAACTGCACGGCGGGCAGCTGCTGGAGTGCGTTGCGGAAGTAGTTGCCCACCGCCGACTGCAGCACCTCGTTGACCAGGTTCTGCATGGTGCCGACCATGGAGATCACCTTGGGCGCCTTGGAGTCGGGTACGTGGATCTGGACCTGGAGGTCGATCCCGAAGACGAATCCTTCACGGGACTTGCCGTCGATGGGGCTCAGCGCCTCGTCCAGGTTGTGCGCAGCGGACGTCTCATTGGCCCAGTTCAGGGTCAAGATCGATGTCGGCACGAGCTCTGCCGCATAGAGACGGGGGTTGATCGCGTACTTGCCGGTGCGCAGCGGCTCGTTCCAGATCCCTCGGTGACCGGGGCGCACGATCGAACCGAACTTGAAGTCCTCGCCGGAGGTGTCCACCGTCGGCAGACCGACATAGGCCTTGACGACGGCCACCTCACCCTGGCGCACGACGAGCATCGGCACGATCTCGACAGTGACCAGGAACGGGTTGAGCAGGTACGAACCGTAGAGCAGCGGGTCGTGCTGCAGGCCGATGCGCCCGCCGTGGTCGAGGAAGGCCTGGTAGTCCTGGTAGTTGTTGTGCAACCCGTTCTTGCTCGACAGGATCGCCTCGATCTTCTCAGCATCGGCCGCGTCGGCCGCCTCCAGGGCAGCGATGTCCTGGAAGCCACCGAGCCGGCTCGCGATGTCACCGGCGTCCGGTGCGTAGCCCTCGAGAGTCGTCACGACGCCGATCACGTCCCGGTCGGCCTGCGGTGCGATGAAGGTGACCCGCAGCTGGTCGGGAACTAGACCGAGGGTGCCGAGCTCTTGAGTCGACCGGCGTCCTTCCCGAGAGATCGGGACGCCGTACATCCGGCTCGCTGTGAGTACGAGGAACGCCAACGGGTGCAGCGGCAGCAGCGTCCCGGGCGGCAGCACCGGACGCTGGATGCCCTTCTGGCCGCCCTCGTTGAGGAAGACGTCGAGGTTGGTGAAGTTGGCGAATGCCGCCTTGTACTCGGCGCTCTTGGCGCCGATGGGCAGCGCTGCCCCCAGCTGGGCGATCACCACGCCGATCTCGCCGGGGGACACCTGGACCCAAGGGTGCTTCGTCACCGAGTAGATCGGCCACAGCTTGAACCGTAGCCCGGGCATGAGGAGTCGGGCCTGGTAGCCGGCCTCGCCGGCGAACGCGATCGCCTGGTCTCCCTGGAGGCGCCCCCCCAGCCGCTTGTTGACGAGCCCGACCTCGGCTGCACCGATGAACCGCAGCGACCGGAGAACCGTCAGGACCAGGATTGCGGCGAGGACGAGAACGGTGATGGCAAGGGGCGATGAGAGCGACACAACGGCCTCCGTCGACGGCGGGCGCCCGATGGCACCCGGTGGAGTATCGCACCGACTCGGACGCGACCTGCGGGATCTGCAGGAGCGGGCCTCTCGGCCCGGGCGGGGCGCTGAGTGGGACCTTCGCACGCTGCTCGGAGGGCAGCCGGCGACCGGCTGGGCACATGGTTGCCGAGGCGAGATCCCCCACCCCTTCCGCACGCACCATGACCCCCGGCGGACCAGTGCCGCCCGGCGACCGTGAGCGTGCCGCGACGTGGTGGGCCACGTCAGCCGCGGCTGCCGTCATCGCGCTGGTCGCCAGCGGGATCGGGCTCGCCGCCGTCGACGCGATCTACGGGCGGGGCTCCTGTGGACCGGTGTGCTGACCTTCACGGCGTACAACTACGCGATCTACACGATGTCGATCCACGTCGCCCCGCTCTTCCTGGCGTGGGTGGCGGTCCTCGGGCTGACGTTCTGGTCGGGCCGCATCTCGAAGGGCGCCCTGGACCTCGCCCTGCCGTCCAACCCCGTGCACGTGCTGGACCTGGCGATCGTTCTGCCCGCCGTGATGGGCGTCGGGCGCCTTGTGATGCTGCTTCGGCCGACCGGTCTCATGCTCGCTCCGGCCGCCGTCGTCGTCCTGGTCATGACCGGCCTGCCGATCCTCGTCACACCGTTCGTCACCGCGGCGCGCCGCGGGGAGCCGGCGTGGGCGGTCATGGGTCCGGTCGGGGTGATCACGGCTGTGGGGGTCGGCGTCCTGGTCGCGCTGCTGCGTCGTCGGTAGGTTGCCAACCATGAGTGCGACGGCGGGGGAACGCATTGTGCAGCGTCGGGACGGGCGCGCCGACCAGGATGCGCAGGAGTACCGCATCTTCCGCCGCTCCCGCGAGTTCCGCGGCGGCTCGCTGACCGACAGGATCGAGGGACAGTGGCGGGACGACGCGAACGGCTGATCGACCACTGGGACGACGAGGCCGCCCGCTACGAGGAGAAGACGGCCTCCGTGGAGCGTCGCTACCTCGCCGACAGCCGGCGCTGGGTGTGCCAGCGGGCCACCGGTTCGACTCTCGAGCTGGCCGTGGGCACCGGTCTGAACTTCCCCTACTACCCCGTCACCGTGAGCCTCACCGGGGTCGACTGGAGCCCGCAGATGGTGCAGGCCGCCGAGCGGCGCGCCAGCAGGATCCTGCGACCGATCGCCCTGACGAGGGCGGACGCCATGGCTCTGCCCTTCGCCGACGGACGGTTCGACACCGTCGTCTGCACCTTCGCGTTGTGCTGCATCCCCGACGACCGGGCGGCCCTCTCGGAAGCGATCCGGGTGCTCAGGCCAGGCGGCAGCCTGCTGCTCGCCGACCACATCGTGGCGTCCAACCCGGCGCTCCGTGCGCTGGAGCATCTGGTGGAGCTGGTGTCCATACCCCTGCAGGGCGAGCACTACACCCGACGTCCCCTCACCATCGTCCGGGACCTCGGCCTGACGATCGTCGACACCGAGCGGCTCACTCACGGTGCGATCGAACGCGTCCACGCACGCAAGCCCGCAGGCCCCTGACCCGAGCATCTGCCTCGAACAAGCGTGGAGCCGTTGACCTGCGGTCATTCGTCGGGTGCCGGTCGGCGTGGTGGCCGGCTGCGCCAGACGAGCTGACGGGAGACGCACAGGTCATCGTTCGAGTTGGCGACGTGTCGAGCCGGTCTGTCGGCACCCTGGACAGTCTCGCCGACTCCACCGCGACGAGGGCCTGAATCGGTCTGCCTCTCGATCAGCCCTACAGGTGCAGGTGCAGGTGCAGCGCGCTGACACCGGCGTGCAATAGCCTCGGACGGCGCTGGTCCGGCCCGCCTCGGACCGGTTCGAGAGCCACCAGACGTCAGAGAGGATCCGTCTGTGCTTGCGCGCCTCATCAGGTCCCCGGAGCTCCGGTGGCACACGCCGTTCGTCCTGGTCGCTGCGACGGCATGGCTGTTGGCGCGGCCGGTCGTCACAGGGGTTCTCCTCGTCGGCACGGCAGTCTCGCTGACCCTGATGCTCGTCGGGCGGCACGCGAGTCAGCGCGAGAGCTCGGCGGTGGCGGCACGCTACCCGTCCGCCGTCGCGCACTTCCGGATGGATCTGCTCCCGGACTCCCGCGACGAACAGGCCCCGCCCGGGTCGCGCCTCCGTCCTGTCGAGCTTGTCATCACCCCTGACGGACTGGTGCTGCTCGCCTGGCGCACCTTCGAGGTCATCCACGAGTTGTCGTGGGAGCAAGTTGACGGAGTCGCCGGTTACGACACGGCAGTCGGTTCGACGCCCGCGGAGACCGTGGTGCTCGCACTCGCCGGCCCGGGCGGCCGCACCGTCGAGCTGCGGACGTTCGCTGCGAAGGCCCTCGTGTCCAACCACATCGTGCTTGCCCGGCCGGCACATCTGCCATGGCCCGCACGAGAGATCGGTTGACGAGTGCCGATGCCGGATGCGCGAGGTCGCAAGCCGTCCTCGTGATCAGATCTCGCCAGCGCCAGTCAGCGCGCTGCGCACACGCTCAGACAGTGCCTTGCTGTCGAGCCGACCCAAGCCGGCCGCGGAGGCTGTTGCGACCTTCATCACCTTGCCCATGTCCTTGATGGTGGCGGCGCCGGTCGCGGCGATGGCATCGGAGACGATCACGCCCAGCTGCTCGATGCTGAGGGCCACGGGCAGGTAGGACTCGATGAGGTCCGCCTCGGACGTCTCCGTCACGGCGCGCTCACCGGCGCCCGCTGTCATGTAGATCTGGGCACTCTCCCGGCGCTTCTTCACCTCGGCGCTCAGGACGGCCTGGACCTGCTCCTCCGTCAGCTCGCGGGCGACTGACCCGGCCTTCGCCGCGGTGCGCACCGCGGCGATCATCTGGCGCAGGGTATTCGTCTGGAATGCCGTACGGGCCTTCATCGAGGCGGTCAGGTCGGCGGTCAGGCGCTCCAGTGTGGTCATGTGCTCCATCGTGCTCCACGGAGCCCGGGCCGGGCACATTGCGCCGGCCGGCGGGCGCCGTGGAATCTCTGTTGCAGACCGCGCGTTATGTCAACTGGGCAGAACGTGGAGAAGGAGATGCATGGCAGCCAAGGTCGAGTTCGAGGACAACGACGGTCGAATGGTGCGCTATGTGCGCCACTCCAACGGCGGTGGGCTGGTCTCGCCAGGCGCACGGGTGCATGGGGGTGCGTGGGTAGCACCTACGGCCTATGTCGAGACCGGCGCCAGGTTGGGTGACCGCTCGCGGATCGGCGCGGGAAGCTGGCTCGACCATGACGTGATCGTGGGGGAGGACGTCCTTGTCGACAGGAACGTCCACCTCGGGCCGCGCGCGCGAGTCCACGACGGGGCGCGGATCGGCGCCGGGGCCCGGATCGGGTCCTACGTCGTCGTCGGACGCGGTGCTCGGTTGCCCGCCGGCGCCATCGTCCCGGACAGGACGGTCGTGCGCCGTTCCGCACGGTCGGGTCGGTCGGACCTCGGAGTTGCGGCGTAGAGCGCCGGATGTCGCCCACGCGTTCAGTCATGGCTTCAGCCCGAGGCACACCGAACGTCTCGCGGCGTACTGGGCGGAGGCGCTGAGCGGTCCGGCCGCATACTCGACGGCCTACGGGGACGAGACGTCGGTGGTGCGTCTGCACAGTGTGAACGGCCCTCACGACGAGATGGACCGACGGGCCGGAAAAACCACCACACCCGAAACTGCAGACACCCCGACAGAGACCGATCAGCAGCCCCCAGCAACGGGACTGCTGGATCCGGGCCGACCACGACCTGCTGCACCAGACCGGCCGCCAGCATGGTGAACGCCATGCTGCGCGAGGCAGCCGCGGTGCCCTCGCTCGTTCGGCACGACAACGGGGCCAGCCGCACACCTCGCCGCGTAGCGGGCCCGCCGGGCCGCCGCGAAGAACGAGGAGGAGGCCGTGACGGCCGCCCGTGAACGTCTGCATGAGGGGAAAGTGTGAGGGATTGCCACCGGAGCGAGGAATCAGTCCGAAGCGCTGGCGGGCAGGTCATAGCCTCGTCAGATGTTCAGCCCCGCGAGCAGAGAGTTCGAGGCCACTGCCCTCACCGCAGGCATCCTCTCCGTCGTCGTCGCCCTCGCCCTCTGGGACCGGGTGCGCGGACGTGCGTGGCTGAAGGTCGTCCAACGGGTGGGCCTGGTCGCGCTCTGCCAGCTGCTGGCAGTCGCCGGCGCGCTCGCCGTTGTCAACCAGCAGAACTCCTTCTACCTGACCTGGAGCGAGCTGGCCGGCGCCACCGACCTGGGTGCCGTGACGATCCAGGACGGTCCACCGGCATCGTCGGGGGGCGCGAGCACTGTCAAGAGCACACCGTCAGCGAGTGCTGGCGCCGTTCCTCCGAGCGCCAGCCCGTTCGCCCCCGCCGCCGCCGGCATGGTCCAGGCGACCGTCACCGGGCCGCGATCGGGAGTGACGGGCCAGGTCCTCGTCTGGACACCGCCTGGATACTCCCCCTCGGGCCCGCCGTTGCCCGTCCTGCTGTCGCTCAACGGCTACCCCGGCAACCCGATCGACGCGATCAACGGTCTCGGGATGCCCACGGCGATACCCCAGCTCATCGCGTCGGGTGCTCTCCCGTCGATGATCGTCGTCGCGGCCTCAACGAACATCGGCGGCAAGGACTGGGGTTGCGCAGACGCACCAGGCGGCCCCCGTGTCGACACCTGGCTCACCCGGGACGTACGCGAGCTCGTCCAGGCGAACTTCCAGGTGCTCGGGCAGAGTCGCTGGAGCGTGCTGGGGCTGTCGTCGGGGGGGACGTGCGCCGTGCGGCTCACGCTCCTCCATCCGGACGCCTTCGGAGCCGCCGTGGGCATCGCGGGGTCCAACGCGCCCGACTCTCCTGCTCTCACGGTCGACCGTGAGACCGCTCGAGCCAACAACCTGCTCACACTGGTTGCGGCGGGCGCGCCTCGCGATGTGTCCCTCCTTCTGGCTGTCAGTCGAACGGACCCAGGCACGCTGCGTGACGCCCAGGCGCTGCAGAAGGTCGTCGGTCCGCATGTCACGGTCGATATCGCAGTGATCGAGCACGGCGGGCACAACTGGGCCGTCTGGGCCGCGATGACGCCACGGGCGCTCACCTGGCTCGGCCAGCACCTCGACCGATGACGCCGGCCATCCGCAGCACCAGCCGCTCGGTGAAGCATCTCAATGCGAAGAGCCGCCAGTGCGTCGACGGCGGGAACACGGACCCCCTGGCCACGTGCCCCGATGCTCCGCCCGCATCTGCCGCACTCCGGGCGCTCACTCCTGACGGGCCAGCGCCGCCATGGAGAGCTTCTTCTCGCTGCTGCAGAAGCACGTCCTGAACCGGCGCACCGGGGTTACCCGAGAGAAGCTCCGGATCGCGATCGTGATCTGGATCGAACGCACCTTCGACCGCCAGTGCGGACAGGCCGTCCCGCGCCGGTTGACCCTCATCGCGTACGAGGTCATCATGACCGCTCCGGCCACCGAGGCCGCGTGACCAGCCGCTGTCCACTCTCCGTGCAGCAGACCCCAACCGACACCGGTGTGGCAGCTCGGCTCCGCGCGGGTCGCGGCTGACGTAGCCGATCTCGTCGAAAAGGATGGGTCGGGGGACGATCAGCTCGTGGCGTCGTCGAGGTTCGCATCCTTGGATTCGTCGTCATCCGACTCGTCCTGGTCGGGCTCGTTCATCGCGGCCAGTGCAGGCACCAGCTCATGCCGGTGTCCGTAGGTGTCCAGCACAGCGCCGATGGCGGCGGCGATCGGGATCCCGATCAGCGCGCCGACGCCCCCCCACAGGGCAGCGCCGATGAAGACCGAGGCCAAGGCGATGCCCGCGTTGACGTCCATCGTCCGATTGCTGACCCGCGGGGTGAACACGTACGTCTCGATCTGCTGGTAGATCGTGGCGAACACGACGATCCACACCACGGTGATCGGCGACGAGAACACGACGAAGAGGATCGGGATGAGGATCCCGACGTAGGTGCCGACCACCGGCACGAACTGCGCCATCAAGCCCACCAGGAGGGCGAGCGGCAGCCAGGAGGGCACGCCCACCAGGTAGAAGAACGCTGAATAGAACACGGACGACAGCCCCGCGAGCACGACCTTGGAGACCACGTAGCCGCCGGTCTTGGCTTGGGCGATGTCCCAGACCTTGACGAAGACGACCTGGCGCGCGGGCGGAAGCCAGGAACCGATCGTCGTGCGCACGCGCGGTCCGTCAGCGGCCAGGTAGAGCGCGAAGACGAGGAAGGTGACCGCGTTGAACACGGCTGTCAGAAGGGACGTGACCACGCCGAGGACGCCGCCAGCCAAGTTGGAGGCCACCGAACCGACCTGCGACGGAGTCACGTTGAGGTTGCTGGTCACGGTCGTGGGATCCAGCGTCAGCTTGAACGCGCGGTTGGCCCACGAGATGACATTGGTGACCACGTCCGGCAGCGACTGGACGAGCGAGGCGAGCTGGTTGAAGAACAGGTTGCCGAACATCCCGCTGAGCCCGACGACCGCGAGAACCACCAGGCCGCCGACGAGCGCCGTCGCCAGGCCGCGTTTCCATCCCCGCTCGGTCAGCCAGTCGATGGCTGGCTCCATGGCCATCGCGAACAGCCACGAGAGCAGGAGGACGAACAGGAAGTGGCTGATCGACTGGAAGACCCACAGCGCGATCATCCACAGCGTGACGATCAGCAGAACCGTCAGCACCGCCCGGCGCAGCGCCCGCGGCTCGAAAGCGATCAGTCGAACCGGCGCAGCCGGAGACGGCGATGACTTGACCTGGCGCGGCTCATCAGCCTTCATCGGGACCCCCACGGCATGAAGATAGCGTGCCGTCAGGGACGGTCGCCCGGCCGCGCCGTCCTTGGACTTGGTGACGTCCACGCGCATGGTGGTCGCCGCGGGGGTGGTGGTGTTGGTGCGGTTGCCGCGCTGGTCGTAGGTGGACGTGGTCGCCTGGACTGCGGTCGGGGTGGAGGCGGTGGGCTGGTTGCCGCCACCGTAGCTGTAGGTGTTGGTCCCGACCCCGCCGAGCTGGTTGAGGGAGGTGTCGGGGTAGGTCTCGTTGCGGACGGGCCTGCGGCCTATCGGCTGAACACGCGGCACGTGAGCAAGGACGGGTACGTCCCGATGTTCGGGGCCGTGGAGATCAAGAAGCGTGACGTCTCGTACGACCTCATGGCGGTCTACATGGCACCCCAAGGTGTCCTGCCCATCTCCGAGCAGCTGCGCAAGCGCATGCAAGGAAGGGCCTGCTTCAACTTCACCCGGATCGCCGAGGGCCTCCTCGCCGCGCTGTCCGACCTGACCCGGCGCTCGACGACAGTGGTCGGTTCCTCTTCCCGGGAACATCCGGTCATGCCGCGTTGTGGGCGGCTACGCTCGCCCACGCATGCCGCGGGCTGACATGGGCGGTCGGTGACGTCACGTGACGTGGTGTAGTTCTCGATCTTGGTCGTCGTGGTGGCCGCGACGAAGAAGGCCATCGCGCGAAGGGTTCGAGTCCCACGGGGCCCACTGTGCATGGTGCAGTCCAGCGTGCCGGTCGTCTGGTGGCTCAGCCCACGCCGTCGGTGGTGAGGGCGTCGGTGAGCAGCCCTAGCAGGGCTTCGAGCTGCACGGTCGTGGATGGTGAGATGTCCTTGTCGTGCGCTCCGTCTAGTGCCCGGGCGGCGAGCCCTGATTTGCTGTCGATCAGCTTGGCGATCTTGGTGTCGATGGTCTGCGCGGCGATGATCCGCCACGCGGTGACGGGCTCGGTCTGGCCGATCCGGTGGATCCGGTCGATGGCCTGGGTCTGCTCGGCGTGGGTCCAGGACAGTTCGGCCAGCACCAGGTTGGAGGCGACCTGAAGGTTCAGCCCCACGCCCGCGGCCGTCAGGGAGCACACCGCGATCGACACGTCGGGGTCGTTGACGAACGCGGCGATGTTCTTCTCACGCACTTTGGGTGTCTGGTCGCCTCGGATCGAGGCGTAGCGGATGCCGCGGTCGGTGAAGGTCTGCTCGGCTTGATCCATGACGTCGACGTGCTTGGCGAAGAACACCACTTTGCCGACGTTGCGGGCGAGCTGCGCGGCGTAGTCGGCGGCCAGCCCGGCTTTGGCCTGGCCGATCCGGCGGACCATCGTGAACACGTTCTCGCCACCGGTCTGCGAGCTCGACTCCTTGAGCTCCGCCGCCGCCACCCGGCGAGCGAGGTCGTGGTCGATCCCGTCCACGACCCCGCCGACCCTCCGCACCTGCAGTGCGGACCGGTAGCGTGCGACCAGCCGGCGGGCGAGCGCGGCTTCGGCGGCGCGGATCGAGTGGCCGGCTGCGCCGTCGAGCTCGACCGGCAGGTCCGCGACCCGCCGGGCGGGGATGTCGGCGACGACGTCGACCTTGCGGCGACGCACGATGCCCATGTGGATCACGCTGGCCCGCGCGGCGGTGTAGAACCCCGGGTCGGCCGGGGTGAGCCCGGTCTTCTCGAGGGCGGTGGCCAGCGCGCCGAGCGGCACCGCGTCGTCGATCCAGCCGAGGAACTGCCAGATCGCTCGGAAGTCCTCGATGTCGTTGATCAGCGGGGTGCCGGTGAGGGCCATCAGCAGCGGCCGGGCGGTGCGGGCGCGGATCCGCTCCGAGAGCGCAAGGACGTGCTGGGAGCGCTGGGAGGTCTTGTTCTTGATGAAGTGCGCCTCGTCGACGACCATGCCGCGGAAGCCAAGGTCGCCGAGCCAGCCGACGTGCCGGTCCAGGAGCTCGTAGTTCACGATCACGATGTCCGCGAACCCGTCGACCTGGTCACCATCGCCATGGACCACTGTGGACCGGCGCGACGGCGTCCATAGCCGGACCTCGTTCGCCCAGTTCGTCTTGACGACGTTGGGCACCACGACCAGCAGCGGGTAGGCGTCGGCCGCCCGGGCGGCGAGCAGCGCCTGGGCGGTCTTGCCGAGCCCGGGCTCGTCGGCGAGCAGGAACGTGCGATGGCCGCCGGCCGTGGCCGCGACGACCTGGGCCTGGTGCGGCATCAGCTCCCGGCCGGGGGGCACGGACACCGAGCGGGCCTCGGGCAGCGGCATGCAGGCGGGTGCCCCGGTTGCGGCCCGCTCGAATGAGCTGAAGAGCGGTTCGAGCAGCTCCCAGCCAGCCAGTCGGCGGGCCCGGGTAGCGATCCGCTCGGCCGCGGCCTCGTAGTCCGGAGCCAGGAACGGGTTCGCGAGCTGGCGCGAGACCACCGACCGGGGGACCACCTGACTCTCGGCACCGGGCACCGGCGCGGCGGGCGCGGCGGGGGCGGGCTCCTCGGGCGGCTCCAGCCCGCCGGCGCGCATCACCGTCACCTTGAAGGCGCGCGCCGCGTCGGAGACCCGGGCATCCTCGGCGAGCAGCTTGAGCAGCGAGGTGTCCCGGGCAGCGGTCCTGGCGAGCAGCATCGCCACCCCGTCGAGCTGCTTGAGCTGCTTGGCGCGCCCCGACCCGGTCGGGCGGCCGTCGGCCATCACCCGGGCCCGCTCCTCTCGCACGAGCAACGCCACGACCTGGAACTTCGTGCGCACCGCCGGGCGCGTCGGGGGTCGCTGCACGGCGCTGTCGACCTCGCGGGCGACCTCGGTGAGCACCGGGATGATCCCCTGCTCGGCGCGACGCGGGGTGCGGCGGCGCTGAGCGCCGAGATCCGTGCCCGCGCCACCGGACCGGCGTTGGCCTGGTCGTGCCACATCTCCTCCTCCTCGCACACCCCCACCGCGACTGCGGCGCAGCGCGCCGTGCCGCGTCCGCCCGAGACACGTCGGGCGTCGGACCCCGCGCCCCGTGTCGCAGGCAACCCAGGCCAGGGCGCCGAGATCGGACGCCAAGTCACCGTGCAGCGTCCCCGCCTGCGCCGCCCGCTGGCCCGTGCTCACGCCGATGGTGACACGCCGCCGGGCGTCTCGGTGCATCAGCGCGGGGCACGGTCGTGGCCCTGGTCGTCGCCGGAAAACCTGGAGCGTCCCGCCGGACACCTCAACCGAGTCCGGCCGAACACCGATCGCGCGTGACACCCCCAGTCACGCCGCTGCCAGCATGGCAGCATGCCGTCCGCACGGTCCTGCCGCGTCTGAAGTGTAGAACGGGCCGGGCGGATGCTCGACCGTGACAACGACTGGGTAGCTCCTGGCCTGTCCAAGATCGTGACGGCCAACGCCACGGTGGCGCGATCGATCCTGAACACGTCGTCGCTCCGGCCCGGTGGGCGGCCCACCCGATGACGCCCCCGAGCAGGGCCAGTCCCACCAGATCGAGGCGCGCGCGCTGGTCGGGCCTGTCTGCGGGCGGCATCCGCACCGCGAGCACGAGCCGGACGACGCAGAAGAGCACGTTCACCCAGAACATCCAGCGCCAGCTGGCGAAGGTCGGGATGAGGCCGCCGAGCGCGGGCCCGAGGATCGGGCCGAGCACCGCCGGCAGGCTCATGGTGGCAATCACCTGCCCCAGGTTCTTCCCGGCGTCGCATCGATGCTCATCTCGGCTCCGGGCGCTCCTTGACGGGAAGCGGCAACGCCCAGTCGCACGACGTCGCGAGCGCCGGCCGATCAGCCGCTTATGGAAGCGACGAAACTACGTCGTCCTCGCACCAGGACGGCCTGTCGGTCTTCGGCCCACCCGCGGCTGTGTCGGGCTTGGCGTTGAGGTCAGTGGGGCGTTCGTGCGCGCGCGGCCAGGGTGTTCAGCAGTGCGGCGCCGGTAGGGGCGTCGTCGACCGTCACGACGAAGGTGCGCCCGCCGGTGCGTGTGACCTGCAGTGCGGGACCGGACCGCAGGATGACGCCGGTGCGCCCGGCAGCGCCGGTTCGCAGGCCCCAGCCACCGAACTCGGCGATGGGCCGAACCGTGACGACCTCGGCTGAGATGATCTCGTTCAGGGGCACCTGGATTCGAGGGTGGCGGATCAGCGGGCTAACTGTCAGTCCGGTTCGGTCCACGGTGACTGACCATCGGGCGAGGGTCACGAACAGCAGCGAGACGACGAACGCGAGGATGATGACGACCTCCCACTGGCGGCTGACCACGACGATTGTGGCCATGACCGTCCCGACGGGAACTAGCAACCAGCGCGCCGGGCCCACGGTGGCGTCGCGGACCCAGGCTGCCTGCCCTGCCTCGGGCAGGTGCATCCTGGGCGCATCGGAGGGGATCGGGCTGGTCGCTGGCTCGGACAGATCGGCGGGCGTCAGCCACGCGATCAGCCCGCCGGTGAGGCTGGCCAGGGCGAACGAACCAGCGAGGACCGCGCCGATGGGGCCGGCCTGGGCAGCATCGGGCAGACCGCGTTGAGGGGCGAGCGAACCGACCAGCAACCCGGTCATGAACACGGCGAACCCCGCAGCTGTCCCACCGGCCAGACGCCGGGTCATGGCATCGCGTCCAGCGAAGTAGCCCACGGCCCACATGAACACAGACATCGCCAGCGTGACCCCCACCAGCGCTGTGAGGTGGCTTGCGAGGTTGCCGTACCCGTCCGCGCCGTCGGCGCCCCAGTGGATGGCGATCGGATCGGGCAGGACGTCACGCCACGACAGGGCGACCGCTATCCCCGTGAGCAGGACCACCACGGGGACCCCGAGGGTGACGAGCGTGGTGAGCGCGCGATGCGGGACGAGTGAGCGCGGGCCGTGCGATGGTGCTGAGCCGGTGGACGAGGTCATCGCAAGGCTTCCCTTGTCAGTGCGGCGGTGGTCACGGGTGCCAATCCGAGTCGACGCGAGACGGACACGAGGTGGTCGATCGCCTCACGCAGCGGCAGGTAGTCCTGCTGTGCGCGGGCGGTGATGACCGCACCGCGCCCGCGCCGAAGCTCAAGGAGGCCCTCGTCGCGCAGCTCCTGGTAGGCGCGCAGCACCGTGTGCAGATTGACGCCCAGCAAGCCAGCGAGCTCCCTCGCTGACGGCAACCTCGTGCCAGCCGTCAGCTCGCCTCGAGCCACTGCGGACCTCACCTGTACTGCGAGTTGCTCGAAGAGCGGCTCAGGCGCTGAGGGGTCGCTGGTGAAGAGCACAAGATCACAGTAGTTATTTGCATACAACTATAACAAGTCGCGGCAGCGCTCGACGCAGCTCCATGAGGCCGAGGGCGGCACCTACCAGCCGCCTGGCTGTCGGTCAGCGCCCACCTTGCCGACGTTCTGGGATCGGGTCGCGACGCCTCATAGCGGTCGCCCCCCATACGAGGGCGTTGACCTAGAAGGCGCTTCTTGGAATCGGCTCAGGGCCGGAGGTCGAAGGCCCGGTCGGTGCAGTAGCCACGTCGCTGGAACTCGATGCGACCGCCGGATGCTCGGGCTGCTTCGCGCAGAAGCTCAGTGTGGTGGTCGAGGTCGTCGACGCGGATCTCGTGGTTGCGCATCAGGCCCAGACACAGGTTGGTGCGGCGCTGGTTGCGGAACGCGAAGCTGCGACGCTCGACCTGCTGTCGGACCCGCTCGAGCACGGTCTCCAGGGCGGCGCTGCTGTGGTGCTGGGGAAGTACTGCTCGCCGGCCAACCCGGTATCTGTCAAGTCAAGTGAGACAGTTCGTCGATCAGGTGCTCTGTAGTTCTGGTTGGGGTTCGTTGATCCAGGACTGCTGGGGGATCTTCGGGGTCGTGGACCGAGGATCAGCTTCACCGCGTTCACCTCCCGGCGCCTCGACGAACACATCAGTGCCCGCCTGGTCGTGCGCCGCGTCAAACGATTGAACCCCACCATGGTCCTGACCGGGCAGGGCGCCCTGTTCTCCACCTGGCGTCACCACGCGGTGTTCACCGACTCTCAAGAATCGATGCTCGACGCGGACGCCACGCACCGCGACCACGCCATCATCGAGAAGGTCATCGCCGAGCTGAAGAACGGCCCCCTCGCCCACCTGCCCTCCGGGCGAATGAACGCCAACGCCGCATGGCTGGTCCTGGCCGCGATCTCGTTCAACCTGACCCGCGCCGCCGGGACCCTGGCCTCCAGGTTTCACGCCCGCGCCACCGCCGCCACGATCCGCACCCACCTCATCACCGTGCCGGCCCGCTCCGCACGCCGGCTCCGCCTGCACCTACCCGAGCGATGGCCCTGGGAAACCGCGTGGCAGACGATGTTCACCGCCGCCGCGGGACCACCCACCAGCGCGACCTGACCACCCAGCCCTAGCGGGCGCAACCAAGGACCCGAAGTGGAAGACCCGGACAGACCGGCACCCACCCGCGCCCGAATCAGACGCGACCCGACTCGGACCCGATCAGACCCTCACCGAAAGCGGACCGGTGGATCGAGGCTCAGACGGCGACGAAGTTCAACGAGGAAGAGCTGCGAGACGTTCTGCTGTTCATCCTCAACAGCAACTTCGAGGGCTCAGCACGGGGCGAGGTCTTCAATGGCGCGGGCAAGACCGACATTCTCATCCAGCACCCGGACCGGAACGCGTTTATCGGTGAGTGCACGGTGTGGCACGGTGAGAAGAAGTTCGGAGAGGCCATCGACCAGCTCGTCAGTTACACGGTCTGGCGGGACACCAAGGCTGCTCTGATCTTGTTCATCCGTAGCGGTGTCGCGACCGACGTCATCACTAAGGCGGAGGCCAAGCTCCGTGCGCACCCCAGCTTCAAGAGCGCTCGGACGACTGCCGAGGTGGACTGGTGGACCGACTATCTGCTGCAGGCCAAGGACGACGCGGCCCGCCTCATCCATGTGGCGCTCCTGCCGTTCGTACTCCGGTCGCGAGACGACGCGTCGGCGGGCTGAGGGTTGACGTCGAGCTATGAGGGCGCCTCGACCTCGTCGGGATGGTGGGTATTCGCTCGATCGCGCGCAAGAAGCGTCTGCGTCGTCCCGGTGCCGGCGCTGATGTCCACGTCCGTGCCAGCCGAGGTAATCACTGTGACGACGATCTCGCGGTGGATTGGCGAGCTTGGGGACCGCTGGAACCGCCGCGCGTTGTTCCCCGGCTCGTCGGTCGATCGACCCGGGTTCCAGGCCGTGGTTGAGGTCAGTGTCGAGAACGTCGCGGAGATCGCGAGACCGCCTGCCGACGTGTGAGAGTGGCTGCCCGCCGGCCGTACTGCCAGTGTGGGCAAGTAGCACGCCATCCGCTTCTCGCCGCCCCTGGTCCGGACGGACCACGCGACCGTGCCGGGTGTCCACGCCGTTGAAGGGTGGTCAACCCGTCCGTGTCCGGGACCGCCGATGACCTCCCCGAAGGTCAGCGGCCGGAGGCAAAGTGCCGAGAAGCGTCCCATCTGGTTCGATGCCCGCCTGCTTGGGGGTCCGCCCGGGCCAGACATGCTGACCGTCTGCGGTTGCGGCGGCGCCGTAGGACGTGGTCAGTGTTTGGTCAGTGGAACCAGCGAAACCGCATCATCCACGGCACCCTTCGCGAGTATCGCTGCAGGTCAGCGGGTTTCCAGGCGCTCAAAGCCGAACTCCTAAATCGGGTGTCGGCGGTTCGAATCTGCCCAGGCGCACGGAGTGGTTGTGGCGCCGGTTCCCGGTCGCGGCGTAGTACGCGGTCAACGAGTCCCTCGCGGCCAGGGGTGCGTCCCCGGCCGCGACCTGGCGGGTCAGGTACCGGTTGTCGTCCTGAGTGAGCCGGGCGACTTCGTGCGCGGCCGCGGCACCCTGTACGCCCCGTCGAATGAGGGACGCGGCTCCGCCGGGCCACGCCTGACGGGCCTTAACGTTGCCGTCACCAAGGCCGCCGAGGACCTCGCCAAGACCTGCGCATGCCGCTGGTCGTCGTCCTCGACGAGGCCGCGAACGTGTGCCGCTGGAGCGAGCTGCCCAACCTGCACTCCCATTACGGCTCGCGCGGGATCTGCGGGCTGACGATCCTGCAGTCCTGGTCCCAGGGCGTGGAGGCGTTCCTTGAGGCGATCAAGGCCTCGATCCGACGGCATGACCCCGCCGGCGAACAGACGATCCTCGACCTCGACCTCGACCTCGACCTCGACCGCGAGCGCGCCCTGAACCTGCGAGAGGCGGCCACACCATGAGCGAGCTGGGGGAGTGGGACACCGACGAGCACGACGTCGACCAGCCGGCACAGGACACGGCCGCTGGCGCTGACGCGGCCAGCGTTGTCGCGCCCGAGCCCGCGGAGCTGTTCTACGCGAACGTCGGAGAGTTCGTGACGGACTTCCTCGCGCCGAGGGAGACCCACGCCGCCCCCGCGTGGCGCCCGCAGGGGTGGCAGCACGCTGAGCGCGTCTACCGACCGAGCGACGGGCACGTCGACGGATGAGCCAAGAGACTGAAGTCCACGCCCGACCCCCGGTCTGTTCGGCGACGAACGCCAGCCCAGGCCGATCCCCGACGACGTCTCGACGAGACTGGGTGAACGTCCGACGGCGACGGCCGAAAGCCTGTCATCGCGGCCTACGACGACCTGTGGCGGGTCGAGCAGTCGTTCCGGATGACCGAGTGCGACGTGCGCGCCCGGCCCGTGTTCCACCATCAACGGACCTGGCACGCCATTGCCACCCGGTACGACAAGACCGCCCGCGACTACCGCGCCGGCATCATCCTGACCAGCATCCCGATCTGGCTGAAATAGTCCGTCAGACACACCCGAGTGCGATCTCGGCAGTGGCTTGCCCCGAGCTGGTTGAGATGCACGGGTCGGCTGTCGTTGTGATTCGGTCGGACCCGGTCCTGCGCCGACTGCTGCCATCCAGTCGCAGGCGCGGCAGCGGTTAGGCGGCCCCATGTGGTGGACGAACATTCGATGCGCGTCCTCGGTCAGAGCAACGGTTGACGGGCCAATTTGCCGTCGATGGGGTGCTGCGGACATCCGGATCTGCCGACGAGCGGACGCTCGGATCTCCAACACCAGCGCCCACGCGGTCTGAGAATTCGTCACCAAAACTGCCACCCCACCTACAGCAGTCCCACTATGCTGCAGCGACTGGTCCGGACTGGGGGAGAGATATATTCTCATTGGCCATGTGCTGTGGAAAGTGTTGGCGGGTGCCGCTGCCGCCAGCCTGACCGTCACCGGGCTGAGCGCCACGTCGGCGAACGCCCAGCCGACCGTCACCCCAACCGGCGACGCAGTCGCGCTGGGTCGGGCGCTGGCCTCGGACGTCTCGTGGGTTTCCGGTGCGTCCTTCGTGACCAAGGCGGGTGCCTCGTCGGCAGCCCTGGTGTCGGGCGGTGTCGCGGGGATGCCGACCAGCGGGCCGGAGGCGGTTCTGCTCTCGACGGGCGACACTTCGCTGATCACCACACCCAACACCTCTGGGAGCAGCGGGAGCGACCTTGGAGGTTCCTCGGTCCGGGGGAACTCCGACTACGACGTCACGATCTTGCGCGTCGACCTCCAGGTCCCCGCCACCGTGAACTGCCTGGCAGGCATTGACTTCCGGTTCCTCTCCGAGGAGTTCCCGGAGTACGTCGGGTCGCAGTACAACGACGCCTTCGTCGCCGAACTCGACAAGAGCACGTGGACGACGTCGGGCTCGACGAGCAGCGCGCCGAACAACTTCGCCTTTGACCCGACTGGCAACCCCATCACGATCAACGCGGCAGGAACGACGTCGATGACCGCGGCCGAGGCGGCAGGCATCACGTTCGACGGCGCGACCCCGATGCTCACGGCGGCCACCCCGGTCAGCCCCGGTGCGCACAGCCTGTACCTCTCCATCTTCGACCAGGGCGACCACGTACTCGACTCGGCCGTCATCATCGACATCCTGCGCCTCGGCACCGTCGGCAACGTCGCGACTGACTGCCACCCCGGCGCGACAGTGATCAACAAGAGCAAGTACGTCGCCCTTGGCGACAGCTACTCCTCTGGGTTCGGCGTGGCACCGTACTTCCCCGGGACGCACACGGACGCCGGTGACAACGACTGCCAGCGCTCAACCCGTGCGTACGGGCCGCGGGTCGCCGATGCGAAGGGACTGACCCTCGACTTCCACGCCTGCCAGGGTGCCGTGACGAAGGACTTCTACAGCCCGCGAAACAGCACCTGGGGCGAGGTAGCGCAGCTGGACAACCTGAAGCCGGACACCGGACTGGTGACGATGAGCATCGGCGGCAACGACGCGAAGTTTGCCGAGGTCCTGCGGGACTGCATCGACGGGTGGGAGCTGTTGCCTTTCAACAGCTGCTACAAGGACGACAAGGCCACGACGCCGATTCGCGAGGCGTTCGAGCGGCTGAACGGCAAGACCTCCACCCCGACGGAGATCACGCCCTACGGGAAGCTCTTCTCGGACGTGGTCAGCAAGGCGTCTATGGCGACCCGGGTTGCCGTCGGATACCCGCGCTTCTACACCGCCTCGGGCAGCGACCGGACATTCCTTCCGGGCGGGCGCTGCGAGGGCATCAAAAAGGTGGACCAGCGGTGGATGGTAGAGAAGATCGACGAGTTGAACGGGATCATCGAGCGGAACGCTGGCCGCAATGGCTTCCTGTTCGCCAACCCCAACCCGCGATTCGACGGCCATGAACTCTGCAGCGGCGGGACAGAATGGATCTGCCCTTTGCTCTCCTCCGGCCGGATCCACCCCACGCCGGAGGGCCAGCAGGCGATCGCTGACGCCGTGCTCGCCACTCTCGATGTCGGCGGGTTCCAAAAGTTCACCGTACTTCCGCAGCAGAAGGTGACCTACAGCTTCGTCGTCGGTTCCGGCAAGCAGTTCATCAGCCTGGTCACTGGCTGGCCGGGCAGCGATGTGTCGCTCACCCTGGTCAGCCCGAGCGGCCGACAGATCGGCCGGAACACCCAAGCGCCCGACGTCAGCCGGGTGACCGGAGCCACCACCGAGCACGTCGAGATCATGACGCCGGCGCCCGGGACGTGGACGGCCGAGCTGTTCAGCGTTGACGTCGCGCCCGGGGGGTTGGAGACGAGGTTGTCCGTCTACCAGGCGGACCCGGAGAACCAGCGGCCGGTGGGCCAGATCACCGCCCGGGTGGTGGGTGACTCGCTCGTCCTCGACGGATCGACCTCCGCAGACCCGGACGGCAAGATCACTTCCTACGACTGGTACGTCACGACACCCACTGGGGACGACGTGAAGCAGGGCGTTTCGATCACCGTCCCGTTGACCTCGGCGAGCGAGCGGACCTTCACCCTCGTGGTGACGGACGATCGGGGAGCGACCGATTTTGCGGACCTCGCTTGGGTGTCAGCGGACGTGATGCCGGGTAGCTCGGTCAACCCGATCAAATTGACTTCGAAGGGTGTTACGCCAATCGCGCTCCTCTCCACGCCGACCTTCGACGCGACGACTGTCGGGCCGAAGACCATCCGGGTGGGACAGGGGGCCGCCCCGGTCATGGAGACGACGGCGGTGAAGGAGGACGTCGACGGCGACGGGCGACTCGACCAGGTGGTGCATGTGGTGACGACAGGGCTTGGGCTGACCCTCCAGTCGACGCAGCTCTGCCTATCGATGACGCTTTCAAACGGCCGCGCCGCATCTTCCTGCGACCGGATCCGGGCGCGGTGACTGACGTGGCGGGGCCAGGATCGAGACCCGTGCGGGTTGTCGCCTGCATCGTGACCGTCGCAGTCGGAGTGATCGTTGTCGGCGGCTGCCTCCTATCGCTCTATCTGGAGGCGGTCGGGTTCGGGAGCCCCCGGGACAGCGGGATCCGGCCGAGGGTCGTCGCGCCGCTGCTCGCCGGCGTCGCCGGCGGGATCCTCGTACCCGCGGCCGTCTGCGTGTGGACGGCCGGCCGCAGTCGACGCACCATCGTCATCGTCGCGCTCATCGTCGCCGCGTCCGCGGCCGCGCTCATCGTCGGCATCCTGGGTCTGGGCTGATCACGCGAACGGAGCTCACGACGACGGGCACTTCCGTGAGGTGGGCGTTGACGCGAACGGGGAGGGCTCAGCGGGGCGGTCGGGGCGGAATCTGTTAGCTGGTCAGGCGGCGTGGCCCCGGCCGCCTGAGGGTTCCTCTCCGCCGGTTGCCGGCATAGCCTGCCGTGCCGTGCCGTGTATCAGCGGGTCGGGCCGATGGAACGCCAGGTCACGGGGCATCTCGACGCTGCTGGGCACCGTGCCAGAATGAGCTCACGGTCCCAGCGTCACAGCGCGGGCGTGCCCGCGAGAGGAATCATGATGAAAGTCCGAGCCTTCGGCACGACCGGTATCGAGGTCAGCGAGATCGGACTCGGAGCCTGGCAGCTCGGCCGGTCCTCGCACTGGCCGGACGGCCCGGACGAGGACGAGGCCGTCCGCCTGGTCCACGCGGCGCTTGCCGCTGGCGTGACGTTCATCGACACCGCCCCGGGCTATGGCGAGGGCCGAAGCGAGACGACCCTCGGTGCAGCCCTGGTGGGCGGACGCCGCGACGGCGTCGTGCTCTGCACGAAGTTCGGGCACCGCGCCGACGGCACCACCGACTGGGCCCCGAGCAGCATCGAGGCGTCGGTCCTGGCCAGTGCCCGGCGCATGGGCACCGACCACCTGGACATCGTCGTGCTGCACAGTCCGCCGCCCGAGGTCCTCGACGGGACCCACAGCGAGCACTACGCCGTGCTCGAGCGGCTCAAACAGCGCGGGGTCATCAGGGCTTACGGAGCCTCGGTGGACTGGAGCGCGGACGTCGACACCGTGCTGCGGACCAGTGCGAGTCAGGCCCTGGAGGTGCGGATGTCCGCCCTGTTCCAGGAGACGTGGCCCGGTGTCGAGCGTGCACGTGATCGGGGCGTCGGGACGATCGCCAAAGTCCCACTGGAGTCCGGCTGGCTCTCGGGCCGGTACACGGCCGAGACGGTGTTCGGCGGGGTCCGCTCGCGCTGGTCTCGTCAGGACGTCGCGCTGCGGGCCAGCCTCGTCGACCAGTTCCGCTCGCTGCTCCCCGAGGGCGTCTCGGTGCCGCAGGGTGCGCTGCGCTTCCTTCTCGCGCACGACGGTGTCTCCACCGTGATCCCCGGAGCCCGGACCGTCGAGCTCTTGCACGACTCGATAGCGGCCGCGGCGCAGCCGCTGCCGGCGGAGACCGTCGCGGCGATCCGCAGGTTCTCTGCAGACAGGCTCGAAGCTCGCCCCCTGGACTGGTGACCGCGGCACTCGACCCAGCCAGGCGCGAAGTTCGCGTCCGATCTGTGGTGGGGGAGGCATCCACGCCAACGATGCGATGGCATCACCTGCGGCACCTTGCTGGTCCGCTCAGCCGTACGCGACGAGGCCCGGGCCGGACAGGCCGAACACCCGGCCGTCGATCTCGACGAGCCACTGCTCCTCGCCGATCGGGACCTCCCAGCGCTGGCGGCCGTCGGCCAGGTCGTAGGCAGCGATGACTGCCCCTGCGCCAGTGGTGGACTTGGTCCGCGAGACCAATACGAGCCGGCCGTCCGTGAGGAGCGCGCCGGCCTGGTTCGACGTCACGGACGTCGACCAGATGGTTTTGCCGGTGTTGCCGTCGATCGAGGTGATGTCGAATGCCGAGGAGCCATCGGACCGGGAGCGGACCACCCTCCCGTCCAGAACCATCGGAGGGCCGCCTCCGTCCCCGGACGCGGCGCCGGTCCAGCGTGGCTGCCCAGTCGCGAGGTCGTACGCGAGCAGAGCGCCGTCCGTCATGGACTGCATAAGCAGCATCGTGCCGCCAAGCGAGCCGTCATCCGGGCGGGCGCCCGTGGGGGTGGCCTCGACCGTGAGAGCCCTGCCGGAGCCGGCATCCGTCAGGACCGAGGCGCGCGCGCCCGTCGCCGTCGTGGTCGCCTCGACAAACATCGAGCCCTCCCGCAGCGCCCCGAGGCTGTTGTAGTCGTCCCCGGGCCCCGCGACCTGCTTTCGCACCACGTCGCCGTCGTGCGAAAGCAGCCAGCTCGCCCCCGCGAGGGGCCGGCCGTCCGTGCCCAGCCCGCCGTAGGCGCGCACGGCGATCAAGCCCTCACTCGCCCACACCCACAGGTTGCGCTGCCCGGAGGCGTCGGTGGACACCGGGTCGGGGCTGGTGAACGTCCAGCCGAGAGTCCCGTCGCGCGCCCCGGAACGAGTCACCCGGACCCGACCGTCGGCGGCGAACTGGCCCGTGATGAGGTCCGGTCCGAGCAGCGCCACGGAGGTGCTCGGGTCGGTCGGGGACTGGGACAGCACAGCACCCGTGGTCGCGTCGATCACGAGCAGGTGAGCCCGCGTCCCGACCAGCATCTGCCCGGCACCGTCGACCGGGACGGAGGTGGTCTCGTCGGTCACGACGCACGCCACGACCGGGGCCTGCTGGGCATCCTCCGACCGAGGGAAAGCACAGTTTGCCCCGCCCGCGTAGGAATTCGTGCCGTCGGCCGCTGGCACGTGGGCCGGCCGGGCCTGTACCCGCCAGGCATCCTCGCCCGTACGGGCATCGAGCGCCACGATGTCCGTCTTCCCATTCACGGCGTTCTCGGTCAGCAGCACCCTGGCGCCCAGACCAGTCAGCCCACTGAGGTACACCGTGCCCGTGCCCGAACCCGTGCGCCACAGCTCGGTCACCGGACCGTCGAGCGGCCGCAGGATCCCAGGCAAGCCGGCGAGAGCCGCCATCCGCGCACGCTCATGCTGGGCGGTGACTGCGCCGCTCGTGGCCACGACGATCGCTAGCCCCGCGGCGACGAGCGACCACGTCGCGCGGGTGCGCAACAACCAGGTCAGGCCTGCCCGGGCGCGCGAGGGGCCGGAGGGTCCGCAGGACGACGGCGCCTCGGAATCGGGCAGCTCGCCGGCGGCACCCAGGGGCGCGTCCGATTCTTCAACGAGGACGACGTCCTGCATGTCCCGCCCCGATGCGCGCATGCATCGACCCTATCGACCGGCTCCCCTCTCGGAGCCGCCCACACACGGCCCCGCGCGCCGATCGTGGCGTCGTGGATCCCCGCATCGCGCTGCGCCCGGCAGCGTCCGGGGAGGTTGGATCGGTGCCGATCGGCTGAGCGGTCGCCGCCGGGCGCGCGGTTCGTGACCGGCTGGACGGTCAGCGCGCGTGGCCAGCGGTTGGCCGGGTGGCCGCGAGCGCCCACGCCACGATCGCAGGCTGGCCCAGGAGCCGGAGCGCGCGCTTGCGGTCGGTGTCGAGCCCGAACGCGTCGCGGTGCTCGATGAGCTGGGCGATGTTGCCAGGAAAGACCGCGACGAAGAAGGCAGCGACCAGCAGTCCCAGGTGGTGGCGCGCCGGGTGTCTCCAGACGCCCAGTAGGGCCGCCCCGAGGCCGAGCTCGACCACCCCTGATCCGATCACCACCGTGTCGGCGTCTAGGGGGATCCACGAGGGCACCTGCGCTTGGAACTCGCGGCGCCCGGTGGTCAGGTGCGCGGTGCCGGCTCCGAGCAGGGCGGCACCGAGTGCCACCTGCGCAATCGCGCGGGCTACGTCGGACGGTGTAGGGGGCATGTGATTCCTCCGAGTCTGGCCGTGACAATCGTGCGTCGGTTCGAGGTCGCCCGCGGTCAGATCCGGGCGGACCAACCATCTGCGAGGATCTCACCCCAGCCGCGGCTGGGCCGGCTGACCTGGCGACGCGCGCCTCGGTCAGGCGCCCACGTAGGCCGCGAGGTGGTCGCCCGTGAGGGTGGATCGGGCGGCGACGAGGTCGGCAGGTGTGCCCTCGAAGACGATGCGGCCGCCGTCGTGGCCGGCGCCGGGGCCGAGGTCGATGATCCAGTCGGCGTGCGCCATGACGGCCTGGTGGTGTGCGATCACGATGACCGACCGGCCGGAGTCGACGAACCGGTCGAGCATGCCGATGAGCTGCTCGACGTCGGCGAGGTGGAGGCCGGTGGTCGGCTCGTCGAGGACGTAGACATCGCCCTTCTCGGCCATCCGGGTCGCGAGCTTGAGGCGCTGCCGCTCGCCTCCGGACAGCGTGGTGAGCGGTTGGCCGAGGCTGAGGTAGCCGAGCCCGACGTCGACGAGCCGGTCGAGGATGGCGTGCGCGGCCGGGGTGCGGGCCTCGCCGGCGCCGAAGAACTGCTCGGCCTCGGTCACCGACATCGCGAGCACCTCGCTGATGTCGCGACCACCGAGGTGGTAGTCGAGCACGGACGCCTCGAACCGCTTCCCCTCGCACACCTCGCAGACGGTGGCGACCCCGGCCATCATCCCGAGGTCGGTGTAGATCACGCCGGCGCCGTTGCAGCTGGGGCACGCGCCCTCGGAGTTGGCGCTGAACAACGCCGGCTTCACGCCGTTGACCTTCGCGAAGGCTTTGCGGATCGGTTCGAGCAGCCCGGTGTAGGTCGCCGGGTTGCTGCGGCGCGAACCCTTGATCGCGCTCTGGTCGACCGATACCACGCCGTCGCGGCCGGCCACCGAGCCCTGGATCAGCGAGCTCTTGCCCGACCCGGCCACGCCGGTCAGCACGACGAGGACCCCGAGCGGGATGTCGACGTCGACGTCCTTGAGGTTGTGGGTGGTCGCGCCGCGCACCTCCAGCCGGCCCGACGGCGTCCGCACGGCTGGCTTGACGGACGCACGGTCGCCCAGGTGTCGTCCGGTCAGCATGCCGCTGCCTCGCAACCCTTCGACGGTGCCCTCGAAGACCACCTCGCCACCGGCGGCGCCGGCGCCGGGTCCGAGGTCGACGACGTGGTCAGCGATCATGATCGCCTCCGGCTTGTGCTCGACGACGAGCACGGTGTTGCCCTTGTCCCGCAGCTGCAGCAGCAGGGTGTTCATCCGCTGGATGTCGTGGGGGTGCAGACCGATCGTCGGCTCGTCGAAGACGTAGGTGACGTCGGTGAGCGACGAGCCGAGGTGCCGGATCATCTTGACGCGCTGGGACTCGCCACCCGACAGCGTGCCCGACGGCCGGTCGAGCGACAGGTAGCCCAGCCCGATCTCCACGAACGAGTCGAGGGTGTGCCGGAGCGAGTCGATCAGCGGTGCGAGCGACGGCTCCCCGAGCCCGCCCACCCACGCGGCGAGGTCGCTGATCTGCATCGCGCAGGCGTCGGCGATGCTGGTCCCGTCGATCTTCGACGACCGCGCCGCCTCGGAGAGCCTGGTGCCGTCGCAGTCGGGACACGTCGTGAAGGTCACCGCGCGCTCCACGAAGGCGCGGATGTGCGGCTGCAGCGCGTCGACGTCCTTGGAGAGCATCGACTTCTGGAGCTTCGGGATCAGCCCCTCGTAGGTCAGGTTGATGCCCTCGACCTTGATCTTGGTCGGCTCCTTGTGCAGCAGGTCGTGGAGCTCGCGCTGGGTGAAGGTGCGGATCGGCTTGTCCGGGTCGAAGAAGCCGCAGCCGCTGAAGATGCGCCCGTACCAGCCGTCCATGCTGTAGCCCGGGACGGTGAGCGCGCCCTCGTTGAGGGACTTGGTGTCGTCGTACAGCGCGGTCAGGTCGATGTCGTTGAGCGAGCCTCGGCCCTCGCAGCGCGGGCACATCCCGCCGGTGATGGCGAAGGACCGACGCTCCTTGACGGTCTGGCCGCCGCGCTGGAAGGAGATCGCACCGCCTCCGGTGGCTGACGCGACGTTGAACGAGAACGCCTGGGGTGAGCCGATGTGGGGCTGCCCCAGGCGGCTGAACAGGATGCGCAGCATCGCGTTGGCGTCGGTCGCGGTGCCGACCGTAGAGCGGACGTTGGTGCCCATCCGCTCCTGGTCGACGATGATCGCGGTGGTCAGCCCGTCGAGGACGTCGACGTCGGGCCGTGCGAGCGTCGGCATGAACCCCTGCACGAACGCGCTGTAGGTCTCGTTGATCATCCGCTGCGACTCCGCGGCGATCGTGTCGAACACCAGCGAGCTCTTGCCCGAGCCGGAGACGCCGGTGAACACCGTCAGCCGTCGCTTCGGGATCTCGATGCTGATGTCCTTGAGGTTGTTCTCGCGCGCGCCGACCACGCGGATCAGGTCGTGGCTGTCGGCACGGTGCACCGCAGGCGACCACGTGCCCGCCGTCGCAGCGATGTCCATCGTGTCTCCTCTGTGGGGTGGCCGCTCGTTCACCTCGCGCTCAGCCAAGGTGCGGCGCCCCCGGCCGAGTCGCGTGGACTCCTTGGACAGCACCCGCCGCGGCTCTCTCCAGCGACGACATACCGGCCTTCCCCGGCTACCCTGCGGCTGCCAACTCGCCGGTGCGGATCTCGGTCGACGACATTTTGTATGGCACGAGCTCAGACCGCGCGGGGGCGTGGACGCACGTCGTTGAGCCGCTCGCCAAAGGTTCGCACAGCTGCACCGTCAACGGGACCAGCGGAACGTTCACGATCGACATGACGGCCCCCGACCTGCGACGTGTCCGCCGTGACCGACCTCGGCGCCGTGGCCCACCTCCGCGACGCGCCTGGCCGCAGGCCTACGCTTGGTGAGGTTCGAGGCCATCGGAGCGAGGAGCGGGTCGGGATCATGCGGGTCGCAGTCGTCGGTCTCGGTTCGATCGCCCGCAAGGCGTACTTGCCCGTCATCACGTCGATGCCTGACGTCGCCCCCGTCCTGGTCTCGCGCACCGCGTCGAGCCTGGCCTCGATCGGTGACGCGTACCGCGTCCCGGACCGATTCGACTCCCTCGTGGCAGCCGTCGAGTCGGGCCTTGACGCCGCGCTGGTGCACACGACGTCGCAGTCGCACCCTGCGACCGTCGCCGCTCTGCTGCGTGCGGGAGTGCCGGTGCTGGTCGACAAGCCGCTCGCCCTAGACTTCAGGAGCGCCCAGGAGCTCGTGGGCCTCGCGACCGCGACCGGCGTCTCGTTGATGGTCGGGTTCAATCGTCGGTATGCGCCGGCCTACCGTGCGCTCGCGGGCTGGCCGGACCGTGACGTCGTGTTGCTCCAGAAGCATCGCTCGCACGCGCCCGGGCCAGCGCGGCAGATGGTGTTCGACGACTTCATCCATGTCGTGGACACGCTGCGGTTCCTGGTCCCGTCCACGCTCGACGACCTCGTGACGACCGCGCACGTCGACGACGGCGGGAGCTGCCGAAGGCTCTCCGTCCAGTTCACCGGCGAACGTCGCCTCGCCATCGGCGTGATGAGCTGGACGGCTGGCCTCTCGCACGAGGTGCTGGACGTCATCGGCGACGGTCGGCGCCGTCAGGTGGTGGACCTCTCCGACGTCGTCGACCTCGTGGACGGTGAGCGGCTCACCCGGCGAGACGGGTGGATCTCGGCGCCGGAGCACCGCGGGTTCGTCGCGATGTGCGAGGAGTTCCTCGGCGCGGTGCGGGACGGCAGAATCCTCGATGCGTCGGATGCGCTCGTGACGCACGAGGTGTGTGAACGTGTCGTCGCCCGCGGGCTATAGTGGTCTAGACCAGTCGTCCCCGCTCAGGAGGAACTCGTGCCCGAACGCCGTGTCGTCGTCGCGATCGAGGAAGGGCTGCACGCGCGGCCGGCAGCGCTGTTTGTGAAGCTCGCGGCCGCGCAACCCGTCGCAGTCACGATCCGCAAGCCGGACGGCTCGCCGGTGCCGACCCGGAGCATCCTCAGCGTCATGACGCTCGGCGCGCGCCGCGGGGACGAGGTCGTCCTCGAGACCGACGACGCGTCCGGGGGCCCGTCGCTCGACGCCCTCTCGGCGTACCTCACGACGGCTGGCTGAGCAGCCGCGGCCCGATCTGTCGGGTCCGGTGGCCTGCACGCTCGGCTTGCCTCAGAGCCCGAGCTCATCGAGGATCGCAAGCCGCGACCGGACCGCCTGGCGTGCCTCGTCGGCGGACTCGGCCTCGACCGCGAGCGCGGCGAGATCCCGGCAGTCTGCGAGAGTGACCGAGCGAAGCACGGCGGCGACGTCCGGCAGCGCCCGCGCGGTCATCGAGAGGGTCGCGACGCCGAGCCCGACGAGCACGACGGCGAGTGCCGGGTCGGCAGCAGCCTCCCCGCACACCCCGACCGGTCGGTCGTTGCGCTCCCCGCCGGCACAGGTCGCCGCGATGAGCGCCAGGACGGCAGGCTGCCACGCCGTCGACAGCGGCGCGAGCTCACCGAGCATGCGGTCGGCCGCCATCGTGTACTGGGTCAGGTCGTTGGTGCCGATGCTGGCGAAGGCCGCGCGCGCGAGGATCGGTCCGGACTGCAGGGCCGCGCTCGGGACCTCCACCATGACGCCCGCGGTGGCCAGGCCGTGCACGTGGCAGGCCTCGACGAACGCGGCTGCCTCGGGGACGGTGGCGATCATCGGTGCCATCACCCAGACGTCGGCGGACTCCGCCTCGGCCGCCTGCGCGATCGCCGTCAGCTGGTCCTCGAGCACCTGGGGGTTGCGCCAGGACGTGCGGTACCCGCGGACGCCCAGAGCAGGGTTCGGCTCGTCGGCGCTCGTGAGGAAGGGCAGCGGCTTGTCGGCCCCGGCGTCGAGCGTGCGCACGACCACCTTCTTGCCGGCGAACGCGCTGAGCACCTGCCGGTACTGCTCAACCTGTTCGGGGATGGACGGAGCATCGGCGCGGTCGAGGAAGCAGAACTCGGTGCGGAAGAGACCGACTCCCTCGGCGCCGGCATCGGCGGCCTCCTGCGCTCCGGCCGGGCGGCCCACGTTCGCGAGCAGCGGGACACGATGCCCGTCGCGCGTGCGGCCGGCCCCGTCGAACGTCCGGACGCGTGCTGCCAAGGCGATCGCCTGAGCGATCTGCTCCTCGGTCGGGTCGAGGGTCACCGTCCCTGCGGTCCCGTCCACGAGCACGACACTGCCCTCCGGGAGCTCCGTCGCCCCCGCGACCCCGACGACTGCGGGGATGCCGAGGGCGCGCGCGAGGATCGCGGTGTGCGACGTCGGTCCACCCTCGCGCGTGACGAGCGCGATGACCCGGGCCGGGTCCAGCGTCGCGGTGTCGGCGGGGGAGAGGTCACTGGCCACCAGGACGAACGGGTGAGCCACGTCGGGGACCCCCGGCGGCAGCTGGCCGGTGAGGGCGGCGACGACACGGTCGCGCACGTCGGCGACGTCGTGCGTGCGCTCGGCCATGTAGCCCCCGAGAGCGGCTAGCTGGTTGATCACGTCGGCGGCCGCCTGCCAGACCGCGCGGGCCGGCGTGAGGCGTGACTCGCGGACGAGGAGCTGGGCCGCCGAGACGAGGGTCGGGTCCGCGGCCATCATCGCGGTGGTCTCGAGCACCTCTTTGCCCGCGCCGGTCGCCCGCGATGCGGCCTGCTCGAGGTCCGACTTCACCCGGCTCGACGCCGCGGTGATCCGCTCAGCCGCCTGCTCGGCGTCGTCGCCGGCCTCAAGGGTCGAACCGGCCGGGGGCTCTGCGACAGGAGCCGGCATCGCGACGACAGGACCGGAGGCCCGGCCGGGGCTGACGCCGATTCCGGCGAGCTGCTGCTGGGGTTCGGCGTCGGTAGTCATCGCATCCTCGCGGTTCGGGTCGTCAGGTGCAGGGGTTCGTCGGGTGCAGCGGTCACCTGGCGTGGAAAGGCCCGGCCGGGGCTGTCACCCCGGCCGGGCCGGTCCTCACGCGGGCTTGCTGTCGAGCTTGGGGGTGGCCCGGACCGTCGACGCGGCGGCGTCGTCGTCGTCCGGCTGGTCGACCAGGACGTTGTTCGGGTTGATCGTGTCGTCATCGTCGTCCTCACGCCCCGGGGTACGCAGGTTCCACCGGACGATGACGAACCGGAACAGGAAGTAGTAGACGACCCCGTAGGCGAGCCCGATCGGGAGGATCCACAGCGGGTGGGTCGCGATCCGGAAGTTGAGGAGGTAGTCGATCGCGCCGGCCGAGAAGCCGAAGCCAGCGTGGATGCCGAGCCAGTTCACGAGCGCGAGCGACGTCCCGGTGAGGACGGCGTGGATCGCGTAGAGGGGGTACGCGAGGAAGATGAACGAGAACTCGAGCGGCTCGGTGACGCCTGTGACGAACGAGACCAGCGCAGCCGATCCCATGATGCCCGCGATCACCTTGCGCTTGCCGGGCTTGGCCGTGTGCACGAATGCGAGGGCGGCGGCGGGCAGCGCGAACATCATGATCGGGAAGAAGCCGGTCATGAACGTGCCCGCGGTCGGGTCACCGTGCAGGAACCGCAGGATGTCACCGCTCCACACCTTGCCGCTGGCGTCCGTGTAGGCGCCGAACTGGAACCACGGCAGGGAGTTGAGCAGGTGGTGCAGGCCGATCGGGACGAGCAGCCGGTTGAGGGTGCCGTAGACGAACGCGCCGATGATCGTCGAACCGGTGACCCAGGAGGCAACCGACGTCAGGCCAGAGTCGAAACCCTTGTAGACGAGCGCACCGACGACGGCGACGATGACGGCCATCCCGGCCGTGACGATCGGCACGAACCGGCGCCCACCGAAGAACGCGAGGTACGCGGGGAGCTTGATGCGCGAGTACTTCTGATAGAGGAGCGCCGCGATCAGGCCCATCACGATGCCGCCGAGGACGCCGTAGTTGATCAGCTGCTGCTTCTCGCCCGCGGCAGCCACGCCGAGCACGTACGGCGAGAGGGCGTCGGAGACACCCTTGAACACGAGGTACCCGATCAGGGCGGCGAGGCCCGTCGACCCGTCGGACTTGCGGGCGTAGCCGACCGCGACACCGAGGGCGAAGAGCAGTGGCAGGTTCGCGAACAGCGCGTTGCCTGCTGCGCCGAGCGCGTCGGCCACGGGCAGGAGCCAGTCGCCCCAGGCGCCTGCGAGCCCGTCCTTGCCGAGCATGTCGGGCTGACCGAGCCGCAGCAGCAGGGCCGCTGCGGGCAGCGAGGCGATCGGCAGCATGAGCGAGCGGCCGATGCGTTGGAGCTGAGCGAGGCCGGGTATGCCGCGCTTCTCGCGTGCCGCGGGGGCGGTGGTGGCGGTCATTGCAGGTGCACTCCTCATTGTGTGCGCGTCGTGAGCCGGTGGGTACCGGCACTCCGTGGTCCAGACCTGGGATCTGGTCTCACTGGTGCACTAGATGTCTGGACCAGTTGGCACAACCATGATGGAATGGTGCATCCGGTGTCAAGGGCGGCATGCTTCGCCCGTCGGCACACGTCGATACGCGTCGCATGAGAAGGGGCCACGGTGGGTCGCTCAGTTCTGAAGTACGTGCGAGTCCGGGACTACCTGCGCTCGCTCGTCACCCACGAGCTCTCGGCGGGAGACACCATCCCCTCCGAACGGCTGCTCTGCGAGCAGTTCGGTGTCTCGAGGATGACCGTGCGACAGGCCGTCGACGCCCTCGTCGTCGAGGGGCTGCTCGCCCGTGAGCAAGGCCGTGGCACGTTCGTCGCGCCGACCAAGGTGGACCTCGAGGTCCGCCTCGCATCGTTCGGCGAGGAGATGCAGCGGCGCGGCATGGCGGCGTCGTCGAAGGTCCTGACGGCCGAGGTCATCGGGGCGACGCCGGACATCGCCGACGCGCTCGACATCTTGCCCGGGGAGCGGGTCTTCCACCTGCACCGGGTGCGGTTCGCCGACGGCGAGCCGATGGCGATCGAGCAGTCCTGGCTCTCGTGCGAGCTGGTACCCGGCCTGTTCGACGGCACGCTGCCGGACAGCATCTACGGCGAGCTGCGCCGGCGCGGCTTCGAGCTCGACTGGGGCGAGGACACGGTGGCCGCGGCCGAGGTGGACGCGACGGATGCCGAGCTGCTGGGAGTCGCTGCCGGCAGGGCCGTGCTGCGACTCGCGCGGCGGACCTTCGCCGGCGAGACCGCGTGCGTGTACTCACGGTCGACGTACCGCGCCGATCGCTACGTGCTCTGGGTCCCGTTGCGGGCGCCCCAACGCGCACTGACTCCCCGTGCGGGCCGGGCCTTGTTCGAGCTGATGGCAGGACCCGCGACGACGGAGGTCATGGGATGAGCGAGAGGCGCAGTGACGTGACGGGACAGGCAGCAGACATCCTGGCGGCGCTCGGCGGGGTGGCCAACATCATCGAGATCGAGCCGTGCACCACCCGGCTCCGGTCCGAGGTCCACGACACGACGGTCGTCGACGTCAAGGCGCTGCGAGCAGCGGGCGCCCACGGCGTGATGATCTCGGGCCACGTGGTCCAGGTCGTGATGGGGCCGAACGTCGACACCCTCGCGGCGGAGCTCGAGGACCTGTTGTGAACAATCGGGACGCGCGGCAATCGGGCTGCCGTCGGTCAGCAAGGAGAAGCACATGAGCAAGGCGGAGCAGATACTCGCGGCCCTCGGTGGGGATGCGAACATCGTCGACCTGGAACCGTGCATCACGCGGTTGCGCGTGGAGGTCGTCGACCCGTCACTGGTCGACGAGCGCGCGCTCAAGGCAACCGGGGCGTACGGGGTCATGCGGTCCGGAAAGACTGTGCAGGTCGTCGTCGGCCCTGAAGCCGACACCCTCGCGTCGGACATCGAGGACCTGCGCTGATGGCCGGACCACTCACCGTGCTCGCACCGGTCGACGGTGTCGTGCGCGCCATGGCCGACGTGCCCGATCCGGTCTTCGGTGCGGAGCTCGTCGGGCCCGGCATGGCGATCGACCCGACCCGGGACGGCGTCGTCGAGGCGATCGCCCCGGTCGACGGCACGATCGTCAAGCTGCATCCCCACGCGTTCGTCATCACCTCGGATGCCGAGCACTCCGCCCTGGTGCACCTCGGGCTCGACACCGTCCAGCTCGGTGGTGCCGGCTTCACCCTGCACGCTCACGAGGGCGACGTGGTCAAGGCCGGCGACGTCATCGTGAGCTGGGACCCGGGCGCGGTCGAGGCGGGCGGTCGGTCACCGATCTGCCCGGTGGTCGCGCTCGATGGCAAGCCCGGCTGCCTCCCCCCGCTGACCGACGTCGGCGCAGCGGTCCGCTCCGGTGAGCCGTTGTTCGAGTGGAGCTGATCACCGAGGCGATCGGCGGACGGCTCGATCGACCGGGTGCCGGTCTGCTCATCGATCTCGACGGAACCCTGGTGCGCAGCGAGGCGGCGCACCAGGGCGCGTTCCGGCAGTACTTCGCGTCGCGCGGGTGGGAGGTCGACGACGACGTCATCCGCGGCTTCTCCGGGCGCCGGGCCCACGAGGTCTTCGCGAGCGTGGTCGGCCCGTGGGGCGATGAGGACCCTGTAGCCCTCACCCGGAGCATCATCGAGGTGCTGCGAGAGATGGACGTCCGACCGGACCCCGTCGCCGGCGCTGCGCGCCTGCTGGCCGCATGCGTGACGACCGGTCTGCCGGTCTGCGTCGTGACCTCGGCCGGCCGCGAGTGGACGGCGGCGGTGCTCCGGTCGCTGGGCGTGGTCGACGGCGACGCAGGCCTGGTCACCGCCGAGGACTGCGCGCACGGCAAACCCGACCCCGAGCCGTTCCGGCGGGGAGTCGAGCTGCTCGGCCTGCCTCCGAGCGGGCTCGTGGCGCTCGAGGACACACCGGCGGGCATCGTCTCGGCGCGGACAGCGGGAGTGGGTCACGTGGTCGGCGTGACGACGAGCCACCCCGCGGACGTCCTGGTCACGGCGGGGGCAGGCCAGACTGTGGCTGACCTGACGACTGTCGCCGACATGGTCGAGGGACGTCGACACACTTCACCCATTCGCAGGGCAGAGAGGCAAGCATGACCGAGTACACCGCATCGGAGTACGTCCGCGGCCGAGTCGTCACCCCCACCAAGGTGATCGCCGACGGCGTCGTCGTCGTTCGCGCCGAGACGATCGAGTGGGTCGGCGCGGCCGTGGACGCCGCGGCAGCGGGCTGGCCCGGAGCCCCTGACCCGGTCGAGCACCCGGTCACGGTGCTCCCGGGCCTCGTGGACATCCACACGCATGGTGGAGGTGGTGCGAGCTACCCGGACGCGACCACGCCGCAGGAGGCGCTCATCGCGGTGCGCGAGCACCGGGCCCACGGGACGACGACGCTCGTCGCGTCGTTGGTGACCGCCGCGCCGGACACGTTGCGCCAACGGGTCTCAGTGCTCACCGCGCTCGCGGAAGCTGGCGAGATCGCCGGCATCCACCTCGAAGGCCCGTTCGTGTCGACCGTGCGCTGCGGGGCGCAGGACCCGGCGCTGATCCAGGCGCCCGACGCAGACCTCACCCGCGAGCTCGCTGTCCTGGCGCGCGGATACCTGGTGACGATGACGATCGCCCCGGAGCTGCCCGGTGTCGACGGTGAGGGTGGGGTCGTCGACGCGCTGATCGGCGCAGGTGCGCTGCCGAGCTTCGGGCACACCGACGCGAGCTGGCAGCGGACGGCCGACGCCCTGGCCGACGCACGCACCCGACTGGCCGCCACGCCCGGCCGGCGCTCGGGCCGGGTGACCGTGACCCACCTGTTCAACGGCATGCGCCCGCTCACGCACCGCGACCCGGGCCCGATCCCCGTCTTCCTCGCGGCAGCCGCTCGGGGTGAGGCGGTCATCGAGATGATCGCTGACGGCACGCACGTGGCCCCGGAGCTGGTGCAGAGCATCTTCAGCCTCGTCGGCGCGGACAACATCGCCCTGGTGACCGACGCGATGGCCGCAGCCGGTATGCCCGACGGCGCGTACCGGCTCGGCTCGCAGGACGTCACGGTCGCGGACGGCGTGGCCCGGTTGACGCACGGCGGGGCGATCGCGGGTGGAACTGCGCACCTGCTCGACATCGTGCGGACCACCGTCGCCGGCGGCGTCCCGCTCGAGGACGCCGTGCGCGCCGCAGCGACCACCCCCGCCGCGGTGCTCGGCGACGACCGCATCGGGGCGCTCGAAGCCGGTCGTCGGGCAGACGTCGTGCTGACCGACGACGACCTCCGGGTGCTGAGCGTCCGGCGCGCAGGCACGGTCGTGGTGCCGTGAGTGGCACCGACGCCATCGAGATGTATGGCCGGCTCGAACGACGAGCAGCGGTCCGAACAGAGAGGGCAGTGACATGGAGGTTGTGATCGCAGCACCCGAGGAGCTGGTTGCGCTAGCGGCGGGGGCGATCGAGTCGCTGCTTGCCGCCAAGCCGGCCGGCGTGCTCGGTCTCGCGACCGGGTCGAGCCCGCTCGGCATCTACGACGAGCTCGTGCGGCGCCACCGGGACGGTCGGGTGTCGTTCGCGCACGCGCGGGGGTTCCTGCTCGACGAGTACGTGGGGCTGCCAGCCGACCACCCGGAGAGGTACCGGAACGTGATCGAGCAGGAGATCGCCTCGCGGGTCGACTTCGCCCCCGGCGCGGTCCAGGGCCCGGACGGGCTGGCCGACGACATCGCCGCGGCGTGCGTGCGGTACGAGGCGGCGATCGCCGAGGCCGGTGGCGTCGACCTGCAGATCCTCGGGATCGGCACCGACGGCCACGTGGGGTTCAACGAGCCGGGCTCGTCGCTCGCGTCGCGGACGCGGATCAAGACGCTGACCGGCCAGACGCGCACGGACAACGCGCGGTTCTTCGACGGCGACGTCGAGGCGGTGCCACGGCACTGCCTGACGCAGGGTCTCGCCACGATCATGAGCGCGCGGCACATCGTGCTGATCGCGAGCGGTCGCGCCAAGGCCGAGGCGATCCACCACCTCGTCGAGGGCCCTGTCAGTGCCATGTGGCCCGGGACGATCCTGCAGCACCACCCGCACGTCAGCGTGCTCATCGACCCCGCTGCGGCGGGCAGGTTGCAGCTCGCCGACTACTTCCGCAGCACCTACGCGGCGAAGCCGGCCTGGCAGGGGCTCTGACCGAGCCGACCCCGCGGGCGCGCGAGGTCGCGGCCCTCGTCGGCGCCGGCCCGTCCGACGAAGAGATCTGCGAGCGACTCATCATCAGCGGCGCGACAGCGAAGACGCGCGTCTCGGACGATGATGTCATCCGCACCGCGGGTCGCATCCCCTGATCCCGCGGTTCGCACGAGTCACCACATCAGGCGGGCAACGAGCGGACGGCACGGTGGGCGCGGAGTGACCGCCATCGCGCCGTTCGTCGCCTTGGCTCTGCTCGTGGGCGTCCTCGGCTTCGCCGTCGCTCGACCACGCGGGTGGCCGGAGGCGGTCGCGGCCGTTCCCGCGGCGATCGTGGTCGTTCTGGTGGGTGCGGTGACGCCAGCGGCCGCCTGGGCCGAGGTGAGGACGCTGTTCCCGGTGGTCGCGTTCCTCGCGGCTGTGCTGGTCCTGTCCCACCTGTGCGCCGCCGAGGGGCTGTTCGTCGCTGCGGGACGCTCATGGCGCGCGTCGCGCGCGGCCGACCTCAGCGGTTGCTGGTCGCGGTGTTCGCGGCCGCATCGCTGGTGACCGCGGTGCTCAGCCTGGATGCGACGGTGGTGCTGCTCACCCCCGTGGTGTTCGCGACAGCCGCGCGTGCGGGGGTGCGCCCCAAGCCGTACGTCTACGCGTGCACGCACCTGGCGAACTCGGCATCGCTCCTGCTGCCTGTCTCCAATCTCACGAACCTTCTGGCCTTCACCGCGAGCGGACTGTCGTTCGCGCGCTTTGCGGCGATCATGGCGCTGCCCTGGGTCGTGGTCGTGGTGATCGAGTACGTCGTGCTGCGCCGGTTCTTCGGTGCCGACCTCGCCGTGGGGTCCGGTCCGCGCCCGGCACGGTCGGACGACCCGACCGTGTCCACGGTGACCGTCGTCGTCGTGGTCGCGACCCTCGTCGGCTTCGTGCTCGCCGCGGTGCTCGGCGTGCCGCCGGCCTGGGCGGCAGCAGGCGGTGCGGTCGTGCTCGCGGTGCGTGCCCTCGCGCGCGGGCGCACCGGTCCGGCTGCGCTGCTGCGGGCGGCGAACCTGCCGTTCGGCATCTTCGTGCTCGCGCTCGGGATCGTCGTCGTCGGGGTCGTCACATCCGGTTTGGGCGATCTCGTGGCCGGCTTCCTTCCGGCGGGCTCCTCGTTCCTCGCGCTGCTGGCGATCGCCGGGGTGGCCGCAGTCCTCGCGAACCTCCTCAACAACCTCCCGGCGGTCCTGCTCCTCGTGCCGCTCGCGGCGGCGACGGGCGGACCATCGGCCGTTCTCGCCGCGCTGCTCGGTGTGAACCTAGGGCCCAACCTCACGTACGTCGGCTCGCTCGCGACGCTCCTGTGGCGTCGCGTGCTCCGCGAGCACGATGCCGAGCCGAGCATCGGCGAGTTCAGCAGACTGGGGGTGTGGAGCGTTCCTGCCACGCTGCTCGGTGGAGTCGGGGCCTTTGGCTCTCGCTCGCAACGATCGGAGGGATTGCAGGGTGACGCAGATGAATGTGCTCGTCTGGATCAACGAGTCGACGTGGCCATCATGTGTCGCGGCCGCCCGCGAGCTCGCCCCCGCGGGGGCAAGCCTCACGCTGCTCCACGTCGTGGGCGATGCCGTCCCCGCAGCAGCCCGCGGTGCGTTCGCAGGTCGCGACGTGCGAGTCGAG
>JABBOW010000012.1 GCA_012927595.1 Cellulomonas sp. | reverse complement strand
CGGGCGAGCGGACGGAGAAGGACGAGTGAGCATGGCTGACCTGCACGTGCAGTACCTCACCGAGGACCTCGACGAGGCCGGCAACCCCCGGTCGTTCGCGCTGCACTGCCCGCCCGGTTTCAACTTCGGCTACGACGTCGTCGACCGGCTCGGCGCCCTGACCCCGGACCGTCGCGCACTGCGCTGGTGCAACGACGACGGCGAGCAGCGCACGTACACGTTCGGCGAGATCCAGCGGCTCAGTGACCAGGCGGCGTCATACTTCCGGTCCCAAGGCGTCCGCAAGGGAGATCGGGTCCTGCTGATCCTGAAGCGGCACGCACAGTTCTGGTGGGCCATCACCGCGCTGCACAAGATCGGCGCAGTCGCGGTGCCCGCGACGAACCAGCTCAAGGCCTACGACCTGGTGTTCCGGCTGACCGAGGCGAGCATCTCCGCGGTCGTGTGCACGCTCGAGGGAGATGTCGCACAGGAGGTCGACGCGGCTGAGGCCGAGCTCGGCCGGCGGCTCGTGAAGATCGGCGTGCGCGGGAGCCGGGACGGCTGGGCGGACTTCGACCAAGGTCTGGCCGACGCCGAACCGTTCGTCCGCCCTGCGGCGGCGGACCTGCCCGCCATGGACGACCCGATGCTCCTGTACTTCACGTCGGGCACGACCGCGCAGCCGAAGATGGTCGTCCACGACTTCTCGTACCCGATCGCGCACATCGCGACTGCCAAGTACTGGCACAAGGTCGACCCCGAGGGGCTGCACCTGACGCTCTCGGAGACGGGGTGGGCGAAGTCGGTGTGGGGCAAGCTCTACGGCCAGTGGTTGATGGAGACCTGCGTCGACGTCTACGACTTCGACAGGTTCGACGCGGTGCGCCTGCTCGAGCACCTGCAGGAGGCCCGGGTCACAACGTTCTGCGCGGCGCCCACCGTGTACCGGTTCCTCATCACCCACGACGTGTCCCGCTACGACCTATCGGCGCTGCAGCACTGCACGATCGCCGGCGAGGCGATGAACCCGGTGGTCTACGAGACGTTCAAGGAGCTCACCGGTCTCGAGCTCAAGGAGGGCTATGGCCAGACCGAGATGACGCTCGCCGTCGTCACCAACTACTGGCAGGCGACCAAGGCCGGTTCGATGGGCCTGCCGTCGGCCGGGTACGACGTCGGGCTGCTCACCGAGGACGGTACCGAGGCCGGTGCGGACGAGGACGGCGAGATCTGCATCCGAGTGCCCGACGGCGCCCGTCCGATCGGCCTGTTTGCCGGCTACGCGGGCGACCCCGCCATGACACGCTCGGTCTGGCACGACGGCTGGTACCACACCCGCGACCTGGCGCGGAAGGACGAGGACGGTTACTTCTGGTACGTAGGACGCACTGACGACATGATCAAGACGTCCGGCTACCGGGTCGGCCCGTTCGAGGTCGAGAGCGTCGTCATGGCCCACCCCGCGGTGGTCGAGTGCGCGATCACCGCCGCGCCCGACGAGGTCCGCGGCACGGTCGTCAAGGCGACGATCATCCTGGCTGCAGGGTACGAGCCGTCTGACGCGCTCAGGAAGGACATCCAGAGCTTCGTCAAGCACCGCACCGCGCCGTACAAATACCCGCGCGTGATCGAGTTCGTCGAGGCGATGCCCACGACGATCTCCGGAAAGATCCGCCGGGTCGTGATCCGTGCGGAGACCGCGCGCGCGGCGGGTGCACAGTGAGTGCATGTCGCCCGTGACCTTCTCTCCTCCGTCCGCTCCTCGGCATCCCAGCGAGGTCGCGCCGCTCCGGGTCGCGGTCGTCGGGACCGGCGGGTGGGGCGAGCAGCACGCGCGGGTCTTCGCCGACCGGACGGACACCGTCCTGTGCGGCGTCGTCGGGCGCGACCCAGCGCGGACCGCAGCGCGCGCCGAGGCCTACCGCACGACGGCTTATACCGACGTCGATGTGATGCTCGACGCCGAGCAACCTGATCTCGTCACGGTCTCGCTGGCGAACGAGGCACACTTCGCCCCGACGCTCCACCTCATCCGACGCGGCGTGCCCCTCCTCGTGGAGAAGCCGCTCGTGTTCGACCTCGCGCAGGCCGACACGCTCCTGGCGGAGGCGGCCGCGAGGAACCTGTTCTTCGCCATCGACCTCAACCACCGCTATAGCGAACCGGTGCAGCGGCTGCGTCGGGCCATCGACGACGGCGAGCTCGGTGACATCGTCTTCGCGACGTGGCGGTTCGGGGGTGAGCCCAGCTTCGGGACCTCGCCGCACGCCAACCTCATCGAGACGCAGGTGCACGGTCTCGACATGCTCGAGCACCTGTGCGGACCGATCGCGTCGGTGATGGCGCAGATGTTCGATCGGACCGTGCCCGGGACGTTCACGACGCTCGCCGTCGCGCTCGAGTTCGTGAGCGGAGCGGTGGGCACGCTGCTCGGCAGCTACGACTCGTCATACGCGTACCCGGGGACGCACCATCTCGAGGTCAACGGGACGCGCGGCCGCGGTGTCGTCGAGGACACGGTCCGCCGACTTGTCCTGTCCCGCGCCGGCGACGAGACCTCTCAGGTGTGGGAGGCCGGGTACTTCAACGACGAGGCCCGGAGCTTCCACTCGACCTTCGACCGGTATGTGGACGCGCTGCTGGCCGCACTGCGGGCGGGGGAGGAGCCGCCGGTGCATGCCCGCGCCGGGCGGCGCGCTCTCGAGCTCGCCGACGCGATCGTCCGCTCGGCAGAGACGGGCACCCGGGTCGCGAGCTGGCCGTTATTGGGTCGATCCCAGCCCGGCGTGTGACGATCAGCGTGTGAGTCCACTCGTGCACCCTCGGACCGCCCTCGCCCGCGCCCTCCTTACCCGTGTCGCGGGTCCCGAGGCCGACGAGGCCCGTCACCGCATCCATCGCGCACCCGGCCCGCGCTCGTTCGACCCGCGGAGCCCGATCGGTCGCGTGCACGGTGACGCGTCGATGTTCGTCGGCGGCGTGCGCGCTCTGCTCCTGCAGTCCCTGCACCCGCTGGTCATGCAGGGCGTCGCCGACCACTCGGGGTACCGCTCGGACCCGTGGGGTCGGCTCCAGCGGACAGCGACGTTTATTGCGACGACGACGTTCGGCACCCAGGAGGACGCGGACCGGGCAGTGCGCATCGTCGGCGCGGTGCACAAGCGCGTCGTCGGCGAGACGCCCGACGGGGTGCCGTACGCGGCCTCGGATCCTCGCCTGCTGACGTGGGTTCACGTCACGGAGGCGGAGAGCTTCCTGCTGGCCCACCAGCGATTCGGCCGCCGCCCGCTGGACCGTGCCGGTTGCGACGAGTACGTCGCGCAGTCGGCCGTCGTGGCGCGCGCGCTCGGCGCCGAGGACGTGCCGACGACGCTCGCCGAGCTCCGCGCGAGCCTCGCGGGATTCCGGCCCGAGCTCGCGAGCACCGATCCTGCGCGGGACGTCGCACGGTTCTTGCTGCTCACCCCGCCACTGCCGTGGGCGGCACGACCGGGGTACGCCCTGATCGCCGCGGCCGGTGTCGGCCTGCTGCCCGTGTGGGCTCGGCGGGAGCTCGCGCTGCCGGCGGTCCCGGTGCTCGATCCGGTGCTGCGCGCCGGGGGCAGGGCGATCACCGCGACGATCCGCTGGGCGCTGGACCCGCTCGACCCGGTGCGCACCGC
>JABBOW010000177.1 GCA_012927595.1 Cellulomonas sp. | reverse complement strand
CCCCGGTGGCCGCGCATTCGACTGGTTCGCGCCGGAGGAACGAGGTGTGTGGGATCGCGCACCGGCGCTCACCGCAATCGGCCGCAGCGCCAGCCTGCTCGGGCTGGCCGCTGTCGCCCGAGCCCCACGCCGCTGACGCGGACGCGGACATCTGTGACCCGCATGCACGTTCGCCACATCCGTCCGCTCGAACGGAACTCGGTGGTTCGCGCGCGGCCGCGGGAGTGACTTCCTCGAGCTCGCACACGAGCCGCCAGCGACCGGCCCCACGCCTCCGCCCCCGCGTGCCACCCGGCCGGTTCGCCGTAGGCTCGATCGTCGTGGCCACGTTCTCTTCTGTGACAAGACAGCACGTCCTCCAGTCGATCGCCGAGTACGACATCCGCGGCGGCGAGCAGTTCCTCAAGCTCTACGGTTTCGAGCCGTCCCCCGGCTACGCGCTCGTCCACGAGGACCGCAGCTACGACGTGGCGGCGATCCTCGGGGTAGCCCATCGCTTCGCCACCGGCAGGCTCGCGCCGCCGGAGGAGTTCAACAGCGACAGGCCGGGCGCCGTCGCGATCCTGCGCAGACGGGGCTTCGGGGTGTCCGAGCCCGCATCGGCGTCGCGCCCGACGCCCACCCGCGCCCCCCGCACGACACGGAGCCCGGTCGCGCGGGCCACCGCCACCCGCGAAGCTCCGCCCGCGATCTGCCCGACGTGCTCGATGACCCTCCCCGCCACGGGCATCTGCGACGACTGCGGCTGAGGCTGACAGCCCCGGCGGGCACGCTCTACCCGGTGCGCGTCACGGCGTCGCGCCGGAGCCAAGCCAGCGCGCCGTGCGCTGCGACCACACCGGTGCTGAACGATGCCTGCAGCAGGTATCCGCCGGTGGGCGCCTCCCAGTCGAGCATCTCCCCCGCGACGAACGTGCCGGGCAACCGGCGCAGCATCAGCGACTCGTCGACCTCCGACCACTCGATCCCACCGGCAGTCGAGATCGCCCGCTCGATCGACATCGTCCCCGTCACCGCGACCGGCACCGCCTTGACCAGCGCGGCCATCGCGCCAGGGTCGCTCGGCAGCGCGCCGGCGCGCGACTCCCGCAGCAGGGCGATCGCTACCGGGTCGAGGCCGATCGAGCGGCGCAGCCAGGTCGAGCCGGAGTCCTTTGGCCGGCGGCGGCTCAACCGCTCCGCGAGCTGGTCGACGGTGTGATCGGGACGGAGGTCGACCTCCAGGACGCACCGTCCATCGGCATCGAGGGCGTCGCGGATCGCAGCGCCGCTCGCGTACACCGGGCCACCCTCGATGCCGGTCCGCGTCACCATCGCATCGCCGCGCACTGGCTGGCTTCGAAGACCGCGGACCGTCAGTCCCACGTTCTTCAGCGGCGTCCCCGCGAACCGGTCGGTGAGCATGTCCGACCATTCGACACGCACCCCGACGTTCGCCGGCCGAAGGGGTGTCACCGCCACACCTCGATCGGAGAACGGGCCGACCCATCCGCCGTCCGAACCGAGCCGCGGCCAGGACGCCCCACCGAGCGCGAAGATCGCCGCGTCCGGGGCGACCTCGATCGTCCCGCCGTCAGCCCCGGTGAAGCTCAGCCCACTCTGACTGCCCGCCCAGCCGGTCCAGCGCCGCCGCGTCTCGACCCGCACCCCGAGCTCGGTGAGGCGCGCCAACCAGGCCCGGAACAGCGGTGTCGCCCGGAACGCCTGCGGGAACACGCGCCCGCTCGACCCGACGAAGGTCGGCTCGCCCAGGCCCGCGCACCAGTCCCGGAGATCCTGCGGACCGAACACGTCGAGCATCGGCGCCAGCTGCTCGGCTGATCGGCCGTACCGGGAGAGCAGCCGGTCCCGGGCCTCGGAATGGGTGATGTTCAGTCCGCCGTGACCTGCGAGGAGGAACTTGCGGCCGACGGACGGCATCCGGTCGTACACCGTGACAGCCACGCCGGCGCGGGCCAGCACCTCGGCGGCGATCAGCCCCGCCGGGCCGCCACCGATCACGACCGCCGTGCTCATCGGCCGTACCGAACGAGCTCGACGGTGGGTATCGGCACCGGGTGAACGTAGTCCACGGGCCACGAACCGCACCAGCGGTAGCCTGACCACGCGACAGGGCCTGCCGTCGGACGACTTCGCATGGTGGTGTCCTCGGTCCGACCGGTCGCCACGGTCGGCATCGAGCACGGGAGTGGACCAGATGAGCGAGGCGCACACGGTGCCGATACGGGGCGAGGGCCCACGGCCGAGGACGTCGACGGGCGAGCGCAAGCGCGAGCAGATCCTCGACGCGTCCGTCCGGGTCTTCGGGACCGGTGGTGCGAGTGCCGTGACCCACCGAGCCGTCGCGAAGGTCGCGCACGTACCGCTCGGGTCGACGACGTACTACTTCACCGACCGCAATGACCTCCTGCTGCAGACCATGGCGCACGCGCGGGCGTGCGAGGCGATCCGGCTCGCGTCGATCGTCGACGCGCTGGACGAGGTTCTGGCGATCGATCGGTCGGTCGAGGTGCTCACCGAGATGTTCTTCGACAAGACAGTCGCGGACCCGCTCTACGACCTCGCGTTGTTCGAGATGTTCATGGAGGCGACGCGGAACGTGACGGTGCGCGACGAGGCGCGCGAATGGTCGCGGATGATCGGTTCGCTGGTCGATCGCGTCCTGCCGCCGAGCGATCCTGGCCTCCCCCGCGAGAGCGCCGTACAGATCGTCGCGTGCCTCATCGACGGCCTGATGCTCGAGGCGGTCTCGAACGGCGAGCTGACCGTCGCCGACCTGTCGGAGCGGTTGCGTGTGGTCGTCGATCGACTGTGCATCGCGCGGTAGGCGCGGCGACGAGAGCGGCGAAGTCGGAAGGACCTTGGTCCCTCGAGGTGTCGACCGGCACATGTACTTTTGTACAACATCGGAAGTTGTACGTTTGTACATGTCAGCCATGAGCCGTGACGACCTCGATCACGGCCCGCACGGGCTGACCTCTGCATGACGCCCTGCGTCCGAGCGCATCTCGCATGCAACGGTTCGTGACGCAAAGGAGCAGAGCAATGACCGTGCTGACTGACAGGCCTCCCACGGAGGGTCGAGCGACTGGTCGCCCGACCTTCCGGATGTTCGACATGGTGCTCTTCTCCGTGGCAGCGATGCTGCTGCTCTCGCAGCTGACCGTGACCGCCGCCGTCGGTCCGACCGCGATCTTCTGGACCGTGGCCATCATCATCGTGTTCTTCATCCCGTACGGGCTGGTGACGAGCGAGCTCGGGTCCGCATACCCGGACGCCGGCGGCATCTACGCCTGGGTGGTCCGGGCGTTCGGCAACCGGTGGGGCAGCCGCGTCTCGTGGTGGTACTGGCTCAACGTCGGGCTGTGGGTCCCGAGCGTCTACCTGATGTTCTCCGGTGCGATCTCGTCGATGTTCTTCGGCGGCGAGCTGAACTTCTGGGTCCAGGTGGCCATCACCGTCACGCTGATCTGGATCAACTTCTGGGTCAACTTCCGCAGCCTGAAGACGGGTACGTGGGTGTCCAACGTCGGTGCCGGCATCACGATCGCCGTGATCGTCGCCCTCGCCATCGCCGGCGGGATCTACGCCTCGGCGCACGGCTCGGCGACCGCGTGGACGATGAGCAGCGTCATCCCGACCCACGCCCT
>JABBOW010000210.1 GCA_012927595.1 Cellulomonas sp. | reverse complement strand
CGGCCAGAGTGGCGAGCTGCCAGGCTTCCAGCTGTCGCAGCGCGCGGACTACATCGAGGCCGAGATCGGGCTCGAGACGACGCTGCGTCGGCCGATCATCAACACGCGCGACGAGCCGCACGCTGACCCGGAGCGCTGGCGGCGGCTGCACGTGATCATCGGCGACGCGAACCTCCTCGAGGTCGCGACGTACCTCAAGCTCGGCACGGCGTCCCTCGTCCTGTGGCTCATCGAACGCTCGGTGACGGAAGGCGGCGCGGGGCGCGCCCTTGCCGCGATCGACCGGCTCGCGCTGCGCGACCCCGTCGACGCGGTGCACGTCGTCAGTCGCGACGTCGCGCTGACTGCGCGCCTGGAGCTCGTCGACGGCCGCCGGCTCACGGCGCTCGAGATCCAGGGGGAGTACCACGACGCGGTCCGGTCGGCCCTTGAGCACGCCGGCGGCGTCGGGGACGATGAGACCCGCGACGTCCTCGACCGCTGGGCTTCCGTCCTGCTGCGGCTCGCGCACGACCGGGCGAGCTGTGCGCGCGAGGTCGAGTGGCTCGCAAAGCTGCGGCTCCTTGAAGGCATGCGGCGGCGCGACCACCTGGCCTGGGACCACCCCAGGCTCGCGGCCGTGGACCTGCAGTGGTCTGATGTCCGTCCCGAGCGGGGGCTGTACCACCGACTCGTCGAGGCAGGCGCCGTCGAGCTGCTCGTCGCGCACGAGCTCGTCGAGGCCGCGGTCGTGCACCCACCGGACGACACACGCGCGTACTTCCGTGGCGAAGCCATCGCACGCTACGGCGGCCAGGTCTCGGCGGCGAGCTGGGACTCGGTGATCTTCGACATCCCGGGCGCCCCGACGCTGCAGCGGGTGCCGATGCGGGACCCCCTGCGTGGTACGCGCGAGCACGTCGGTGCGCTGCTCGACCGCAGCCCTGACGCGGCCAGCCTCCTCGCGGCACTCGGCGTCTGACGGCCAGCGCTGGGCGCCCGTGAGTCAGCGCTGGGCGCCTCAAGGTTGCGACCGTCAGCGCATGGTGACGACGAACCGCACGGCTTCCTTGGCCTCGCGCAGTCTGCGCTCGTACGTCAGGCCGAGTCCCAGCAGGATCGCCCCGCCGATCGCGAGCAGCATCCACCACTCCACCACGCGCAGCGCCGCGGCAGCGGCGGGGGACAGCTGGACCAGGGCGAGCAGGATCAGCACCACACCGCCGATCGCGAACGGAGCCTGCCACCGGCGGACGGCTCCCACGAGGACTGCGGTCACGGCGCCCAAGAGGACGAGCAGCAGCCGCCACGCCGTCGGATCGACCCATCCGGTCCAGAGCGGGACGACGAGCATGAGGGCTAGCCCCGACCCGAGTCCGCGCCAGCTCGACCTCTGCCGCACCGCGGCCATCTCGAGCGAGCCCACGACGAGCAGCAGGCAGCCGGCGACCACGATCGATAGGTCGGCGGGCTCCGGTCCGTCACGCAGGGTCCACGCGACAGCCGCCGCGCCCGCGAGGCAGAGCCCGAGGTCGCGGCGAGCGCCTCCGGCGGTGGCCGTTCCGCCGATCGCGAGCCCTGCGCCTGCGGCCATCACGGCGAGGACCCGGATCAGGCCCGTCATGGACCCATCGACGGCGAGCAGTGTCGGGGTCGCCACCGCGGTCAGCACCACAGCAAGCCCCCAGCGGCGCGGATCGGCCATCCGGGCATGGGCGACATCGGGCAGCGCGCGTACGAGGGCGAGCACCGTGACGCCGATCACCGCGGCCGCCGGGAGTGACCACGCCTCCACCGCGAGCAGGCAGGCAGGGTCGGGGCCGCGGACGGCGGAGATCGTCGCCCGGACGCCCGGGCCGGCCGCGGCCAGCATCGCTCCACCCACGAGGAGCAGCTGTCGGGCACGGTCCATACCGCCCCGCGCAGCGACGTCGCGGCCGTCATCGGCTGTATCGGGGATGGGCGGCGCCAGACGCAGACTGACGGCGACGAGCACGAGCGCCCCGGCGAGGACGATCGGCGTCCGCCAGACACCCTCCTGGTTGATTGCCGCGGGAAGGAGCAGCAGCGGTCCAGCGAGCGGCCACGGAGCCGTTAGCCACGGAGCCGTCAGCCAGGGAGCGGCGACCGCCAGCCGGCGCCACCGGGCCACACCTGCCGTGGTCACGACGGCGCCAAGGATCGCGACCGGGACGTCGGGGGGAAGGGGGCTGCGTACCGCGGCGACGAGAGCTGATGCGGTGGCGAGTGTGAGGCCGAGTGTGGCGAGCGTCGTCCGTTCAGCTCGACCGCCAGGGCGTTGTCCGGGTGCGAGGCTCGGCCGCTCCTGCGTGCGGGCACCCCGGACCGCGAGTGCGGCACCGATCGCCAGCGGGACCGTCCAGCGAACAAACCCGGCCGGCGTGCCGTCGACCGCGACCAGCGATGGTGTGGCGGCAACGGCGGCAACGAGCCACCATCCCCAGGCCCAGGGCGAGTACCTTGCCCAGGTCCACAGTCGGGTGAGGCGGATCGTCGCGGTCGCGACGACGAGTGCCGCAGCGCCCGACCACGCTTCGACTCGCACGACCCCGAACGCGGCGGGGTGCGGTGCGGACCCGTCGATCGTGGCGATCGCGGCGCTCAGGGCGTGCCGCGCGGGACCGAGCACAACCACGATCAGCCCGATCAGGAGCAGGACGTGCGTCGCGTCGATCGGGGTCGGTCGGGGCACTGCGCGGTCGTCCGGCGGCGCCGGGGAGCGCAGGCGGATGCCGATCGCGACGACCAGCGCACCGGCGGCGAGCGTCAGGCCGACGCGCGGGACACGGCCCGCAAGGAAGCCGTCGAGCAGAGCCGTCGGGACCAGGGCGAGAGCCAGGCCCGCGGCGAGCAGCGGCACGTCGGCGGGCGCGCCGTGCCGGGGACGCCCCCCGGGGGGGCGAGGTCGGCGTCGGGTGCACCGACATCGCTTGCGTGCAGCAGGACCCAGGATGCCGCGGCTCCCAGAACGAGCAGGCCCCACCGCGCGGCGCGGCGGTCAGGTCGGAGCGACCACGCGCCCGCCGTGATCGCGCCGACGAGCAGCACCAGCGCGAGACCACCCGGCCCGCTCGGTATGGCGACGACGAGGGCGACGCATGACGTCAGCCAACCGGTGACCTCGAGCAGGAGCCGGAGCACGTCGTCCGGAGCGCGGTGAGGCGCCGCGCCTGCGGTGGCCAGGGGGAGAGCCAAGAGCACGCTGGAGGCGCCGACGGCGGCGATGCCGGCTGCCAGGCCTGTGCCGTTGTGGGCGCCCAGCCCGAGGTGCAGGCTCACAACCCCGCCCGCGCAGACCGGGGCGAAGAGAGTGCCCGCGACGCGGCGCGTGCGGTCCCCGAGGAGTTCCACGCCACCGACGAGCACGCCGATGACCGCGACTGAAGCGAGCGCCCCGACAAGCACGAGGAAGGCCCCCAACGCCGGCGGCTGACCGGCGCGACCCGATGCCGCGAATCCGGCAACCCAACCGGAGGCGGCGAGCACGCTGATCGTTGCGAGCGTCGTGCACCGCTCAAGGCGTCGCCAGCGGGCGTCGGGTGACAGCGCCGCCGGCGTCACCAGGACGAGACCGATCCCCGCGGCGAGCAGCCCAGCGAGCGGGCTTCGCACATCGGCGGCTGCAAAACTCACGAGCACGGCACTCCAGGCAACTACCACAGCAACTGCGGCGGCGGCGGCCAGCGCCCGCC
>JABBOW010000132.1 GCA_012927595.1 Cellulomonas sp. | reverse complement strand
AGAGTGCTGCCATGCCACCACGCGCGGACGAGCCCCGCGGCGACGCCGACGAGCCTGCGGCCGACAACGGTCCCGACGCGGGCGGGGACGTCCCACCCGCGCGCGCGCCGGGCGTGGGTGTACCCGCTGACGACGTCCCCGAGCCCACCGAGGCCGAACGCTGGGATGCGATCGTGACCCAGCTCTCCGACCTCGACCGACAGGTGCCCGACGTCCCGACCACACACGACGGCGACACTCGCGCCGTGTCGTACCCCGTCGCGCCCTGGGTGTCCGACCCTCGCACGATCCGCCCCGCGAGGGGCCGCGACATCACCCCACCGGAGCTGACCGGGCGGGACTGGGAAGGCACGAACCAGATCGACGACGCCGAGGCCTCCGTCGACGCCGAGGAGCACTTCGAGCCGCCGGATCCCGGGCCCGTCCTCGGGGGCGACCCGCTGCTGACGATGGCGTGGTTCGCCGCCGCCGGCATGCCCATCTTCTTCTTCATCCTGCTCGTCGCCTGGCGGGATGCCCCGACAGTGCTCGTCGAAGCTGCCGGGGTCGTGTTCGGGCTCGGTGTCGCTGTGCTCATCTGGCGCATGCCGAACCACCGGCGGGACGACTCCGACGACGACCATGGAGCGGTCGTCTGACCTGACGTCGACCTGCGGTGTCCTACCGGAGGCTCAGAGCCGGGCGAGGTCGGCTGCGCCGACGATCCCGGCGTCGTTGCCCATCGCCGCAAGCTCGATGCGGGCCTCGGGCCGGTAGCCCAGCGCCGGGAGCTGGTCGGTGAACCCTCGCCGCGCCGGGCCGAGCAGCAGATCGCCTGCGGCTCCGACGCCGCCGCCGATGACGATGAGCGCCGGGTCGAGCAGCGCAGCGACCGACGCCGAGCCCTCGCCGATCCACCGGCCGAGGTCGGCGAGCAGCTCGATGGCCAGCGGGTCTCCGCCCTGTGCTGCAATCGTGATGTGAGGGCCGGCGAGGCCTTCGGCGTCGCCACCGGCGAGCTCGAGCAGGCGAGCGCCCCTGTCCGGCCTCGACACGAGCGCCGCCTTCGCGTTGCGCACGAGCGCACTGCCCGAGGCGTACTGCTCCCAGCAGCCCTCGTGGCCGCAGCCGCAGAAGTGTCCGCCCGGGACGACTCGCATGTGGCCGACCTCCGCAGCGACGCCCCAGGCGCCTCGGACGAGCTTGCCGCCGACGATCACGGCGCCGCCCAGACCCGTGCCGACCGTGAGCAGCAGCATGTCGTCGACGTCCTTGCCGACGCCGAAGCGGAACTCCGCCCAGCCCGCAGCGTTCGCGTCGTTCTCGACGACGATGCGCACGTCGGTGCCGAACTGGGCAGCGACGCGGTCACGGAGCGGGTGATCACGCCAGGGCAGGTTGGGGGTGAACAGCACCGTGGCCTGGTCCGAGCTGACGAACCCAGGCGCCGCGAGCCCGATGGCGCCGATCTCGTGCTCCTCGGCAAGCTCGCGACACGCCGCGATGACCTCGCGGTCCACGCTGTCCGAGTCCTCGGCGGACGTCCTGCGCAACGTCTGCGCCAGGATGTTCCCGTCTTCGTCGACGACGCCGGCCGCGATCTTGGTCCCGCCGATGTCCACTCCGATGGCGTGCATGTCCGTCCCTACGTGCTCGTCGTGCGGCTGGTCGGGGTCGTTTCACGACCCGGCGACCCGGCCCTGCCATGGATGCGCGTCCACGCTAGCGCCCCGCGGCGTGGTGCTGCCGCAGAGCAGGCCAACGGACCGCCGGCGAAGAATACTCACCCTCAGAACGTACTGGTTAGTACGAAAGTCCCGGTAAGGTGTTCCTTACAACTCTTCGGCCACTGTCACTGGAGCCAGCATGGACGAGTTTCGTACCCCCGCGCTCATCGAGCCGGACCCCACCGAGAACCTCAACGACCTGCTCGCGGCACGCGTCGCCGCGACACCGGATCGCACGGTGGTGGAACGCCGGCTCGCGCCCGACGGCCCGTGGCTACCGCTGACCGCGCGCGCGTTCGACGCCGAGGTGGTCGCCCTGGCCAAGGGCCTGGTGGCCCGCGGCGTCGAGCCGGGCGACCGCGTCGGGATCTTCTCGCGGACGCGGTATGAGTGGACGCTGCTCGACTGGGCCTGCTGGGCGGCCGGCGCCGTGCCCGTCCCGCTCTACGAGACGTCGTCGGCCGAGCAGGTCCTGTGGATCCTCACGAACTCCGAGGTGTCGCTGCTCGTGGCGGAGTCCGCCGCGCACGCGGCCACCGCCGCGGAGGTGCGAGTCGACGCGCCCAGCGTCCGCGAGGTGCTCGTCATCGACGACGGCGCGATCGCGGTGCTGGTCGAGGCCGGTCGGGGCGTCCCCGACGCCGAGATCGCACGGCGCCGCGGCCTGGCCCGGCTCGACGATCTCGCGACCATCATCTACACCTCGGGGACCACTGGTCGCCCCAAGGGAGCCGAGCTCACGCACGGCAACTTCTCGGTGCTGACCCGCAACGCCGTCGGTCGACTCGGCGAGGTCGTCAACTCCCCCGGTGCGCGCACGCTCCTGTTCATGCCGCTCGCGCACGTCTTCGCGCGGTTCGTCGAAGTGCTGTGCATCCCGGGCGGTGCGGTCCTCGGCCACACCTCCGACACGAAGAACCTGGTCGCCGACCTCGGGTCGTTCAAGCCGACGTTCATCCTGTCGGTGCCGCGCGTGTTCGAGAAGGTCTACAACTCCGCCGAGCAGAAGGCAGCCTCGAGCCCCGCCAAGCTGAAGATCTTCCGGTGGGCTGCCGCCACGGCGATCACGTACTCGCGCGCCCTCGACGCCGCCGGCGGCCCGCCGACGTGGCTCCGACTCCAGCACCGCCTTGCCGACCGACTCGTCTACGGCAAGCTGCGTGCGGCGCTCGGAGGTCACGCGGAGTGGGCGATCTCGGGCGGTGCGCCGCTCGGGGAGCGGCTCGGGCACTTCTACCGCGGGCTGGGCCTGCACGTGCTCGAGGGCTACGGGCTCACCGAGACGACGGCACCGGCGACGGTCAACCTGCCAGCAACGACGAAGATCGGCACCGTCGGGCCGCCCCTGCCGGGCCACGCCGTCCGCATCGCCGGGGACGGCGAGATCGAGCTCAAGGGACCGAACGTGTTCCGCGGGTACCACCGCAACCAGGTCGCCACCGCGGAGGCGTTCCACGACGGCTGGTTCCGCACCGGCGACCTCGGGTCGCTCGACGAGCAGGGCTTCCTGCGCATCACGGGCCGCAAGAAGGAGATCATCGTCACCGCGGCCGGCAAGAACGTGGCGCCTGCAGTGCTCGAGGACCGGCTGCGCAGCCACCCGCTCATCAGCCAGGTCGTCGTCGTCGGTGACGCGCGGCCGTTCATCGGCGCGCTCGTGACCCTCGACCCCGAGGGCCTGCCCGGCTGGCTCGCGACGCACGGTCACGCGCACCTGACACTCGAGGAGGCCAGAACGAGCCCGGCCGTGCTCGAGTCGATCGAGAAAGCGGTCGAGCGCGCGAACCGCGCAGTCTCGCGCGCCGAGTCGATCCGCAAGTTCCGCATCCTCCCCCGCGACCTCACGATCGCCAACGGGTACCTGACGCCGAAGCTCAGCATCCGGCGCACCGAAGTCATCAAGGACTTCGCCGCCGAGATCGACGCGCTCTACGAGACGAGCGAAGCCCACAGCGATTGACATGCGATCCCGACCCCGGACGACTCGCCGATCAACCCGTGTGGGGGGGGG
>JABBOW010000058.1 GCA_012927595.1 Cellulomonas sp. | reverse complement strand
CGCGACCCGGCTGCGCCGCCGACCGACGAACTGCGCCAAGGGCGCCGCGCGCCTTCTCGCCGACGCCCTGGTCACCGCCCGCAAGGCGGGGGCGAGCGGACACATCACCGTGCGTGCCGATAGTGCGTACTACAACCACGACGTGATCGCCGCGGCGCGCACCGGTGGGGCCCGGTTCTGGCATCACCGCCCGCATCGACCCCGCCGTGACCCACGGCGATCACCCAGATCCCCGCGCGGTCAAGGCCTCCATCCGTCGACACGACCCCGACGGGAAGCACACCATCGACGACGACGAACGCGGGGCCGACCGCGTCGAGCTGCTCACAGCCCCCGGCGCGGCGTGACAGACCTGGGGTAGTGGGACAAAAACCAGGAGGCGCCCGACGCGTCCAACGCCGATACCGACGACCGGCCAGCGCCGTTCTACCCGAACGTCGCCGTGTTCGTGGCCGACTTCCTGGCCCCATGTACGCGCGCTCGAGCACGGCATGGTGCCCGCAATGGTGGAAAGACGCCGAAGGCACCTACCGCCTCGAAGCCCTGTGGCGCGCCTGGGAACACGTACGCCTGGACCCCGCAACCGGATCATCCGTCTGGCTCCGCGACCACGCCGACCCCCACATGGCCGTGCTCCTCAGCTCCGACGGTCCCGCATCATCGCGCTCGCTACGGCGCCGGGTATGCCGTGATCGAGTCGACCTGCAGAGTCCCGCTCCCCGTGCTGCCACCGAGGTAGAAGGAGATCTGCGAAACCGACGTCAGGTCGAGCGTTGCGCCCTGCGACGCCCAGGACGGTGGCTTGAACTGGTTGAACGGAATGGTGATGAACTGTGCATCGGTACCCGTCGGGCTGATGCTCTTCTCCCAGTAACCGGTGCTCGTCACGAACTGCACGGTGACGTTGCGTGCGGTGCCGTCGGGCTGCAGCCACATCCGCAGACCTCCGGACGAGCTCCAGTTCTGAGCGATGGCGTGGGTGACCCCGGCGTAGCCGTTCGAGCCCAGCGCATAGGTCAGCAACATGCTCGAGCCGAACCCATCTGCCACACCGCTGAGCGTCGACGCGATCGGGTCGCCGCCCACGTTGCGGACATATGCCGTCTGCAGCGCCGCATCGGAGGCGTAGCCGTCGAAGTCGTCGACCAGGACGCCGGCGACCGGCGACCGGGTAGTGAATGACGCCGGCGGACCCGTAGCGGTGGTGGTTCCGTCAGCGTTGACCGCCTGAACCTGCACGTAGTACGTCGTCGAAGCGTCGAGGGGGACGGACGGGCGGTACGACGTGGTGCGCAGGCTGGCGGCCTGGACCACCGGCGAGCTGAGGTCGGCGTTCTTCGACACGAGGACCGAGTAGTACGCCGCGTGAGCGGAGGCAGACCAAGAGATGGACGTCGCGGTGCTGACGCCGGTCGCCGCTGCTGGAGGAGCCGTCACGGCGAAGGGACCCGGGATGGCGCTCGCCAGCGAGCCGGCGGCTGACGTGTTCGACACACGGGTCACCGCCGCGCGGCTTCCGGATGGCCATTCCACCCGAACCCCGCCGACGTCAGACATCTCCGACAGGCTCAGAGTGACGGCGTCGCGGCCGGCGTCGATGGTGCGCGGCTTGACGGTCTTCCACTTCGTGGCGCCGTCGGCCGAGACCTGGAGACGGATGTCGGCCCGGCCGCGCGGGGACGCGACCGTGACCGCCACCGAGGTGATCCCAGCCCGTACATACGTCAGCGTAGCCTGCTTGCCTTCGTTGGGACTCACCTGCACACCCTGGTCAGTCGGGATCCGCTGCAGGTTCGCGCTGTGCTGGGAGGCCACGAACCAGTCTTCAAGGGGATCGGTGACGGCGTCCTCGGTCGACCCGACGCCCAATGGCGCAGAGACGGCAAGCGCCGCCCCGGAGGCGTTCAGTGCGACCACTCTGTACTGCGCGGCGCTCGTGGGCGTGTTCGAGTCGAGCCACGGCGTGTCACTGTCGGCGATTCCAGTGCCGATGACCGACCAAGAACGGCCGGTCGCGCGTTCGACCCGATACGACCAGGCGCCTGCGGTACCGCGCCAGGTCAGCAAGTTGACGCCCTCGGTTTTCACGACGCTCGTGAGAAGCGGGGCGTCGCCCACTGCTTTCACGCAGCCGGTGCACGTGCCCATGAGACCGGCGAATCGGGTGATCGCGGAAACAGCCGTGCGCATCGCCGGCGTGTCGCCCGGGTAGTGAACCGTGAACCCATCGGAGTGCTGTGCGAAACCGTAGTGATCCCCGTGTGGGAACAGCGACCAGAAGAGGGCGCCGTCAACGTCCTGGTTGGCGGCCACCGCGTCCAGCAGCGTGTGGCTCGCCGCCGCGCTGCTGTACTCGCCGGCGATGTAGACCTTGCCAGCCGCCTTCGCCGCTGCAGCGTCCGTTGCGATCTTGGCCGCCGTCGGCGGGTAGTAGTGGACGTCGACGATGTCGACGTCCGGCGATTGGAGCACACTCGTGCCCGTGCCTGACTGGCCGCCCGCGGCGACGAGCTGCTTCGGAGCGAGCTGTGAGATGTACGACGAGATGTCGTTGACCCACTCGGGCGTCATGCCGTTCAACTCGTTGCCGAGCTCCCAGGCCATCACCGTCGGATCATCGACGTACCGCTTACCGGTGTACGGGTTGACGTGCGTGAGGACCGCCGAGATGTACTGCTTGAACGCGACGCGCACCGTGGGGTCGGTGAAGAACGCTGCCCCGTTGTCGGTCGTGCTCACGCCGAGCCAGCGCAGGAACGTGTACTTGCCGCCGTGGTAGTAGTCCCAGTTGTCCGTGAGGGGCACGAGGAGCTTCAGGCCGAGGCGGCCCGACTCGGCGACCGCGTAGTCGATCGACGCGAACGCGTCGTTGTTGAACTGGCCGAGCACCGGCTCGAGGCTGTTCGGGCTTCCCAGGTCGACGCCAAGCGTGTGCGCACGCACCACGCGCGAACCCATCACCCGCGCGGTGGTCAGGCCGTCGCGGATGCGGAAGTACGTGGGGAGGTCGACTGTGGGCGGGTCAGCGGGGTTGACTCCACCGACGTTCTCATCAAGTCCCAGCCAGTACTCGTTGCCGCCGCCGAAGCGGAACCGGGTGCCGCCGAGCATCAGCTGGTTGCCGCTCTTGGTCACGAACTCGTTGGCCTGCAACGCAGGTCCGCTGGCGGGGGCCGCTGGCGCCGGCCGCGTGGGCACGGCGGTGGCGGGAGCTGCAGGGTCGGTGCCGGCCCACGCTGTGGACGGCAGGCCGACGGCGCCTACAAGCACCAGCGTTCCCCAACCCAAGGCTAAACGACGCAAAGATCGGGTCATGGCTACTCCCCAGCTCGTCGGTCGCGGCGATGCGACCAGCCTAGGAAGAAAAGTAGCACGGACTATTCACGGGCCGATTGCCGGTTGTGACGGCGCCGGCTCCATGGACCGGACGTCGTGCCGGTTTTGGCCGGGACGGGTGGCGCGGGGCTCTGCCCGGGCCAGCAAGGGCGCGAAGCCGGGTGATGGCTGGTCGGGCGAGGTGAACCCAGGGTCCTCTGCTGGCGAGGTGGAGCGGGATGCGGCGCCCGGTGCGGGCCAGCGTGGCCTTCGAGTCACGTCACCGGGTCGGGGCTGTCTCAATGGCGTTAACTTACGCGGGCGGGAGTAGGGACCAGAAGGTGACCTTCGTTCTGGGTCGTCTGGCGGGGCGGTCGGCGGGTTTCTTGGTGGGGAATCGGCCGCCGG
>JABBOW010000199.1 GCA_012927595.1 Cellulomonas sp. | reverse complement strand
GACGCTGGGATCGATTACGCGCTGCGTCGCGGGGTCGGCGTCCTGCGCACCGTCGCGACGTCCGGTCTGCAGCCGGAGAAGACCCAGGCAGAGTTCACGACGGCCGAGGACCTGCTGGACGACGCCGGACAGCGCTGTGGGCTCACCGAGAACGAAGGCGTGATCGCGTTCCTCGACAACGTCGGCCACGAGCTGTGCACCCCGTTGACGATTGTCCGCGGTCATCTCGAGCTGCTCGACCCCGACGACCCCGAAGACGTCCGGACCACGCAGGCGCTCGCACTCGACGAGCTCGACCGCATGCACCGGCTCGTCGATGATCTCGTCATGCCGGCCACGGCCGAACGGCCGGACTTCGTCCGCCTCGCGCCGACCGACATCGGACGGCTCACCGACGACGCGTCGACGCCACGGCGCAGTCGGCGACGCCGGGTAGCTGAACGCCGTCGCCGGAACACGTCCCGGCGTCGTCTTGGCGTACGCACGTCGCCTGGCACACTGACGACGTGCGTGACGTGGCTCTCCTCCCCAAGGCGCACCTTCACCTGCACTTCACCGGGTCGATGCGCGTGGCGACCCTCGCTGCTCTCGCGGCGGCACGTGGGGTGCGGCTCCCGCCCGCGCTGCTCGACGGCGACCCGCTGCGCGTTCCGGCTGACGAGCGTGGCTGGTTCCGGTTCCAGCGGCTCTACGACGCAGCACGCGCGTGCGTCCGAAGCGAGGACGACCTGCGCCGCATCGTCGCCGAGGCCGCGGCCGACGACGCCGCCGAGGGGTCCGGGCGCCTCGAGATCCAGGTCGACCCGACGTCCTACGCACCGTACGTCGGCGGCATCACACCAGCGCTCGAGATCGTGCTCGACGCAGCGCGCGCGGCGAGCGTGTCCAGCGCGATCGAGGTCGGCGTCATCGTCGCGGCTTCCCGGATGCGACACCCGCTCGAGGCGCGGACCCTCGCCCGGCTCGCGGCGGCGCATGCGGGCGACGGTCCGGGCCAGGTCGTCGGCTTCGGCCTGAGCAACGACGAACGCCGTGGCGAGACGTCCGAGTTCGCGGCGGCGTTCGCGGTCGCCCGGCGTGCGGGGCTGGCGCTCGTGCCGCACGGCGGCGAGCTGCTCGGGCCGGCCCACATCGATGCCGTGCTCGATCATCTCGACCCGGACCGCCTCGGTCACGGAGTTCGCGCAGCGGAAGACCCTGCGGTCCTCGCGCGCATCGTCGACCGCGGTGTCGCGCTCGAGGTCTGCCCCGCCTCCAACGTGTCGCTGGGCGTGTATCGGCACGCGGCAGACGTTCCGCTCCGCACGCTCGTCGAGTCCGGCGCGACGGTCGCGCTCGGCGCCGACGACCCGTTGCTGTTCGGCTCGCGGCTCGTCGCGCAGTACGAGACCGCTCGCGAGGTGCACGGGTTCGACGACGGCGAGCTCGCCGAGCTGGCGCGCGGGTCCATCCGGGCGAGCCGCGCCTCGGACGGGGCGAGGGCCCGCCTGCTCGCAGGCGTCGACGCGTGGCTGGCCGCGCCTGTCTGACGCTGCGCGCCGTGGCTGCGAGGCCCGCACCCGCTTGACTCAGAGACGCCGAGATGATTGTATTAATGTACTAACTCATTGAGACATTGATCGGAGCCCGCCATGTCGGTGCCCTACGTCGCCCTCCTCGTCATGCTGCTGCTCGCCCTCGCGGTCGCCGCCGTCGTCGCGATCGCCCTGGCGCACCGGCTGAGCCGGCGCGAGCGGACCGCCTTCCCCAGCTCCGCCCTCGTGGCCGCGGGGCGTCACGCCGGGGGCATCGACGCGCTGGCCTGGGTCGGCCTCGTGGCGGCCCTCGTCGTGATCCAGGTGTCTTCGCCCTCCCTCACCAGCGGGCTCGGCACCGGCGTGCTCATCGGCCTGACTCCGGCTCTCGCGGGGGCGACCTTCCTGGCCGTGCAGGCCTTCGGCGAGCTCACGTGGCCGCGGCCGAGCGGGCCGGTGCGGCGCGCGCCGCTCACGCCGCGAACCGTGCGCACGATCGCGCCCGTCGGGCTGCGCCGCCTCACCTGGGTGTGGGCCGGCGGTCTCGCCCTCGTGCTCGTCGCCTGCGGGATGGCCTCCGGCACCGGTCGCGACATCGAGCGCGTGTGGGACGCATCGTCATCGGGCGCCGCCGGTCCGTTCCCGGGCTGGTTCTACGGCGGCCCGCTCCTCGCCGCGACCGCCATCGTCGTGGCGGCGACCGAGATCGTCCTCCGGCTCGTCGCACGACGCCCGGCCGTCGTCGACACGACGCCCGCCGACGACCTCGCCCTGCGCACCCTGTCGTCCCTGCGAGTCCTCCGGGGCACCCAGCTCGTGCTCGCCTGGACCCTGGCGGGCGTCCTGCTCGTCGCCGGGAGCGCCCTGCGCAACGTCGGGACCATCGAGGTCGACGGGGCCGTCCGCACGAGCGTCGGCCTTGTCGGCGGCGGCACGACCCTGCTTGCCCTCGGCCTCGCGCTCGCGCTCGCCGGCCCGGTGACGATCCTGTTCACCGGGGTCGCGGCGTCGGCACGGGGTGCCGCACCCGTGGGCCGCGCGCTGCCTGCGGCGAGCGATCCGGTCGGCTCATGAACCTCCTGCTCGAGGTCGACGTCGCGTCGAGCATCCCCGTTTTCGAGCAGGTCCGCCTGCAGGTGGTCGCGCACGTCGCGGCCGGACGGCTGACACCCGGTGATCATCTGCCCACGATCCGCGCGCTCGCCACCGATCTCGGGGTCGCCACGGGGACCGGCGCGCGCGCCTACCGCGTGCTCGAGACCGCGGGCATCGTCACGACCCGGCGCCGGGCCGGGACGACTGTGGCCTCCGGCGTCGCGTCGGCCGATGCGGCAGGCCAGCATGCCGCTCGGGTGTACGTCGACACGGCACGGGCTGCTGGCCTGTCCGACGAGGCGGCCCTCGCACTCGTTCGCGGCGCCCTCATGCGACCCGAGCCGGGGCCGGACGCTCAGGTGTCCCGCGAGAGTCCGACGGGGTCGACGACCCAGGCCTCCTCGAGGAACGCAACGAACCCGATGACTGCCGGCGCGGCCACGCCGTAGCCGGCGTCCTGGGAGAGCAGCACCTGCTCGACGCCGGCTAGTGCGCCCGTGACCGGATCGATCAGCAGGATGGTGCGCACCGGCGCCCTGACATCCACGGCGGTCGTCACGGCGACGTCGTTGCGCCCGGCCCGGTCGGTGACGCGACCGAGGGTGACGATCGTCGGATCCGCGGCGAGCAGCGACCACACCACCGCGTCGACCTGACCGTCGACCACCGCGTCGTCATGGATCCGGGCGACCCCGTCGAGCAGGCACGGAGCGGCCGGCTGGTCCGGTGCGACGCATCCCGCCCGCTCGAGGAGGGTCGCGCGCAGCGCGTCGGACCCGACGGTCGCCAGCGCCGCGACACCGGGAGCGCCACTCGAGCCGGAACCGAACTGTTCGATCCCGACCCCCAGTGTCCCGTCGGCCGACTGCCCCTGCGGGGGAAGGGTGAACGTCCCGTCGAGCAGGAGCGGCGCGCCCGACCGCGTCGACCGGCGAAACGAGCCGTCCGGCGCGACCCAGGTCAGGATCGCGCTCGGAACCACAGCGGCGCCGCTCTCGTCACCGCCCTGCACCGAGACGAAGGTCCACCGCTCCGACCGCACGTACTGCAGGTGACCCGTGCGGGGAGCCTCGACGCGCGCCGAGGCCACGGTCGCGAGCCCGGAGAGCACCGGCGCCGCGGCGGCGCCGACGGCCGTCGCGATGTCACCGTCCGCCACGAGGTC
>JABBOW010000207.1 GCA_012927595.1 Cellulomonas sp. | reverse complement strand
CGGGCGCCGAGCCCGTCCGCCCTCAGCTGCCCGGGATCGATCTCCCGGCGATCCACGTGCTGCGGCGCATCGGTGACATGGACGTCATCAAGGCGGCCATCGACGGCGCGGGCGGCAAGGACCGCACGGGGGGGGTGACCGGGTCAAGTTTCAGACGCTGGTTAGCGCATCAGCGGAGGCAAACCCGCAGGTCAGAGCGGCGAGATGGTGCCCCGAGTGGGATTCGAACTCTCCAAATGCTGAGATTTCTGTCCACGAGTTGACCGCGCAGGTCGTTGATCTGCGCTGATGTGGGGACCCCTCGGGACGTCTTGCGACGGTTGGGTCGGTCGTGTCCCCATCGGGGACGCGGTTTGCGGACCTCAGCGCGCCTCCCCGGAGGATGCGGCGGGGGAGCGGGGGGACCGATGGGCGCCGAGCGAGCGGACCGTCGCGCCGAGGACCGATGCATCGACCGGCACGGGCTGACGCTCGGCTCGGGAAGTGTCCTCGCGGACCGTCGCGCGCTCGACGAGCGTGGCGACCTGAGCGGCGGTGAACCGGATGCGGCCCTTGCCGACGCGCAGGTGCTCCGCGCGGCCGGCGCGGGCCTGTTCGCGGACCCACCACGCTGAGGTGCCGAGGGTCTTGGCGACCTCCTCGGGGCTGAAGGTCCGTTCGGGGAGTGGATCGCTCATCGGTGGAGTCCTCTCGTTGTCGGATCAGCCCGGGTAGGGAGCCCGGGTCGGGCTCGGCGGGGTGCGCGGGTCGCCGGTGGCCGGCGCGGGCGCCGTCACGGCCAGCTCCGTTCGATGACCGGCGCGTCGTACCGGGGCGGTGCGGCGAGCGAGGGCGGCGCGGCGAGCGAGGGCGGCGCGGCGTGGAGCGCGCTCATGCCGAGGCTCTCGCGCGGGCGCATGGGCGGGATGGGTGGCGGCACGCTCGGGTGGTAGGTGTCCCAGGTTTCGGTGGCGCTCAGTTCGGTGTGGGAGGTGGCGAGGATCTCGCGCAGGACTTCGAGGGCCGATAGCGCGGGACCTGTCTGACCGGGGAGGCAGTCGTCGGTGTCGGGTTCGGTGATGACGTAGGTGTGGTTGAGGTCGCGGCCGCGGGACATCCCGACGTAGAGGTCCTCGCGGGCCATGCCGGGCGCGGCGATGGTGTGGGTCTGGTCGACGGTGATGCCCTGGGCGCGGGTCGTGGTGGTCGCGTAGCCGAGCTCGACGTGCTCGGTGACGTACTCGGCGGGCAACCGGACAAGGCCGCCGTCGGCGCCGTCGGGCTCCGCGTCCGTCTCGGCGGGCCGGATGCTCAGTGACCCGTCGGGTCCGATGGCGACCACGTCCCACAGGGCACCGTTGCGGACGAACCCGTCGGGGGTGCGCAGGTGGCGGTGGTTGTGGCGGGTGACGATCCGGTCCCCGACCCCGGCGACCAGGCCGTCGTGCAGCTCGACGACGTCGCGACTGACGGTCCCGGCGAGGATGCCGGGGGTGCGGGCGGCGTTGTTCAGTTCGCGCACGGTGCGGTTGTCGGCGGCGGCGAGCACGGCGGTGTGCCCGTGTGCGCGGGCGTCGGTCCACGCGGCGAGCGCCGCCGCGTGCATCTCGGAACGGCCGCCGCCGGTGATGGCGCCGTGGGCGTCGTAGGTGTCCAGGACGGCGGGGTGGGCTCGGCGCAGATCGAGGCTCGCGCGCGCCTCCCACGGGTGACGGAACCGCCACAGGGAGGTGAGTTCTGCGGTGGGTCCGCGGCGGGCGAGCATCGCGAACCCGCCGCCGGCGTCGACCGACCCGCGCTGCAGGTGATCCCCGACCAGGAGCACGCGGGCGTCGGCGGCGCGGGCCTGGGCGACGATCTCCGCCAGGGTCCGGGTGTCCGCGAGGGACGCCTCGTCGATGATGACGAGCTGCCCCGGGGCCAGGCGCCACCGGTCCTGTTCGGTGCGGACCCGCGCCTGGACCGCTCGCGCCTTCTGGATCTCGAACACGTCCGACGACGTCGCTTCGGTCTCTACGGCTCGGGCGTAGGTGGCGGCGCGGGCGCGGGCGCCGGGGCCGACGGACTCGTGCAGCCACTTCGCGGTCGTCTCGCACCCCACCCCCAGCGACCGCTGCAGCGTGTGCGCGGCGGGCGCCGACGGCGCCAGTCCCAGGACCGGCCCGCAGGCGCTGCGCCACGTCACGGCCACCGCTGCCAGGGTCGTCGTCTTGCCCGACCCGGCCGGTCCGACGAGGGCGCCGAGCAGGTGTGGTGAGGTCAGGATCGCTTCGGCGGCGGTGCGTTGGTCGTCGGTGAGGGTGTCCAGGGCCACGCGCACCCGCACCGAGGCGCCGCGCATGTCACCGAAGCGCCGGGGGAGGTGGGCGTCGGTGGTGGCGGCGCCGATGAGGGTCTTCTCGGCGGCGAGCAGGTCGGTGGAGGTGAACAGGGACTCCCCGACGCGGCGCCGGTCGGGGTCGCGGGTGTCGTCCAGATGCACACACCCCGCGGCGGCCTGCCCCGTCAGGTCGTTGAGCAGCCGCACGCGGTCCTCGGGGGTGGCCATCCGCAGCGGCTTGGACGCCCGTAGTGCGGCGGCGCCCAGGTTCCACGTCGTCCAGACCGCCCGCTTCGTGGAGACCTCCGCCACGATCTGCGCGACCGTCGCGGCGCGGACCTCGGGGCCGACGTCGTGGGCGTGCAGTCCTCGCCCGTAGGTCCCGGCCAGGGCGCGGGCGGCGAGGTCGACTGGCTCGACGCCCGTCAGCGCGCGGGCGCGGTTGGCCCACTCGGCGCACAGCTCCCGCAGCGGGCGGATCACTTTGGGTGGGCGGGTGGTGCGGGTGAGGTGTTGGCGTGCGCGGGTCGTCTCGATCCGGCTCGGCGCCCGCCCGTGGGTCGCCTCGAAGGTCGCGGCCCACTCGAGCTCGGCGCAGTGGATCTGCTCGGCGCGAGCCGAGAACAACGCCAGGACGTCATCACCGATGCCGTCCAGCTCGAACGCCGGATTGCGCCGCGAACCACGATCCCGCCTCGAGAAGGCGACGGGCAGGCGCCGGGCGACCTCGTCGGCCAGCAGGGTGTCGTACAGCTCGGAGACCGTCACCGCGGCGGCGTAGACGGTCTTGCCGTCCAGGGACCGCCACAGTCCGTCCGGGCCCTGGACCTTGTTGGCCAGCACGACGTGGGTGTGCAGGTTCGGGTCACCGGCGCGGCTGTCGCGGTGGGTGAACGCGGCGGCGACCAGGCCACGGGTCTCGACCTGCCGGACGCCGTCGGCGCCCTCGCGGGTGAACAGGGCCGTGCTCTCCAGGAACGTCAGCGCGTCCCTAACCGCCGCCTCGTGAGCCCGTTCGATCGCGGCCGCGGTCGGTCGGTCGGCGATCGCCCACAGTGTGCTGACGCTCTTCACGGGGGAGAACGTCAGGTCGTACCCCGCGACGGCATTGGTGCGCGGGCGGGAGTGCTTGGCGATCGTTGCCGCGAGCTCACGGGCGTCGGAGGGCGCGCGGCCGTGCTCCTCGCGGAACAGTTGGGCCGCGACCTGGGTGCGGATGCGTGCCCGATCGTCCAGCGGCACCGGGTCGGCGGAGCGCCGTCCGCGGCTGGCATTGAGGGCGGCGACCTCCTTCGCCACCCGGATCCGGAACGCGGAGGTGTCGTGGGCGTAGACCCGGAACGGGCTGCCCAGCCACGTGGCGGTCTCCTGCGCGCGCTCGCTGAGCCCGGCCCCGGCGGCGGCGGCGCGCAGCTGCTCGGCCAACGGGTGCTTGCCGGCGCCGACCAGGTTGCGCATCTGCTCGGCGGTCACCTCGTCAC
>JABBOW010000101.1 GCA_012927595.1 Cellulomonas sp. | reverse complement strand
ACCGCCCCCGTGCTCGCCGACGCCGAGCGCGCACTGCACGCGGCCGCGCTCGAGCTCGCGACAGTGGTGCTCGGTTGCGAGCTCGCGGACGGCGAGCGGTCGGCCCGCACCGCGCTCGCCCGCGTGCTCGACGACCCCCAGGTCTCCGGTGTGCACACCGTCCGGCTGAGCCCGCGTGACCTCGACGCGCTGCGCGCAGCCGGCGGCGTCCCAGACATCGCCGGGCTCGAGCTCGTCGCCGACCCGACCCTCGCGCCGGGCGACGCGATCGGCCGGCACCCCGACGGCTCCCTCGATGCTCGCATCACGACGGCGCTGGCCCGAGCCCGCGCCGCGCTGCTGGGGACCGACGCTGCCCCGTCGACCATGCCGCACCAGCGCGGGCCGCTCGCATGAGCGCCGCGACGCTCGACCGCTCGACCCGATGGGGCCGTGCGCTCGACGCCGCACACCCCGAGCCCGTCGGCACCGTGCGTGGGATCGTCGGACTGACCATCGAGGTCGCCGGGACGCCGTCGGCCGTCGGGGATCTCGTCGAGATCAGCAGCGCCGTGCCTGGCACGCCCTCCGTCCTCGCAGAGGTCGTCGCGGCCGACCGCAGCTCCGCGCGCTGCATGCCGCTCGGTCCGACGCACGGGCTGCGCAGCGGCATGGCCGTGCGCGCGCTCGGCACCCCGTTGACCGCGCCGGTCGGCCCCGGCCTGCTCGGCCGCGTGCTGGACGGCCTCGGCCGACCGATCGACGGCAAGGGTCCGCTGCGGGACGTCGTGCACGTCCCCATCACCGGCCACTCGCCGCACCCGCTCGAGCGCATGCGCGTCGACCTGCCGCTCGAGCTCGGGGTGCGGGTGCTCGACACGCTCGTGAGCGTCGGCCGGGGTCAGCGCATCGGGCTGTTCGCCGGGTCCGGCGTCGGCAAGTCGAGCCTGCTGTCGATGGTCGCGCGCGGCACCGACGCTGAGGTGTCGGTCATCGCCCTCGTCGGGGAACGCGGGCGCGAGGTGCGCGACTTCCTCGAGGATGACCTCGGACCTGAAGGGCTCGCGCGCAGCGTCGTCGTCGTCGCCACGTCCGACGAGCCCCCGCTCGTGCGGTTGCGGTCGGCGTTCGTCGCGACGCGCATCGCGGAGTACCTGCGCGACGGCGGCTCCCACGTCGTGCTGATGATGGACTCGCTCACTCGCGTCGCGATGGCGCAACGGGAGATCGGGCTGTCGGTGGGCGAGCCGCCCGCGACCCGCGGCTACCCGCCGAGCACGTTCGCGCTGCTCGCGCAGCTGCTTGAGCGCGCGGGCACGGGGGCACGGGGGTCCGTCACCGGTATCTACACCGTGCTCGTCGACGGCGACGACCAGAACGAGCCGATCGCTGACGCCGCGCGCTCGATCCTCGACGGGCACGTAGTCCTCGACCGCAAGCTCGCCGTCAGCGGACACTTCCCGAGCGTCGACGCGCTCGGTTCGATCTCGCGGGTCGCGACCCGCATCATCAGCCGCGAGCAGCGCGACCTCACCATCCAGCTGCGCCGCGTCATGGCGGCCCGCCGGCAGGCGCAGGATCTGCTCGACGTCGGCGCGTACGTCGTGGGCAGCAACCCGCTCGTCGACGCGGCCGTCACGCACTCGCGCGCGATCGACGCGTTCCTGCAGCAGCAGATGGACGAGCGTGCACCGGCCGAGGACTCGTGGGCGCGGCTCGCGACCCTCGTGCACGCGATGGGGGACCTGCGATGAGCCGCACGTTCCGCCTCGCGAGCCTGCTGCACCTGCGCTCCATGGCCGAGGACCGCGCCGCCGTCGAACTCGCTGAGGCAGCCCGGCTCCTGTCCGCCGCCGAGGCACGGCGGCACGCGACCGAGGTCATGCTCAGCTCCGCGAGCATGCCTGAGACGTCGGACGCACTCCACTTCCATGCGGTCGCTGCGAGCCGGGCCGCCCTCGCCGGCCTCCTGACGGAGCGTCGGTCCGAGGTCCGGACCGCCGACGAAGAGGTCGTCGTCGCCAACGCGGCCTGGAACGCCGCGCGGGTGCGGACCAAGGCGCTCGAGCGGCTCGAGGAGCGTCACGTCGCGCAGGTGCGGGCCGAGGACGAGCGCGCTGAGCAGATGGTGCTCGACGAGGTCGGTTCGCGGATGCGCACGGCCCAGATCGCGGCCGCGACGGCGCCCAGCGAGTCGGCCGTCGATGCCACCGACGGGGTGCTGCCATGACCGCCGGGATCGCCGGCGTGCAGGCGCGGATCACCGAGCTGCGTGCGCTCGTCGCCCCGGCGACGGTCGTCGCGGCGACCTCGACCTCGACCGTGTCGGGATCCACCGCAGCTGGCGCCGGGGCGAGCAGCACCGCGGGTGCCTCGTCGTTCGCGTCGGCGCTTGCCGCTATGGGGATCGACGCCTCGGCGCTCACCTCCCTGACCGGAGCGTCGGGCCCGTCGGGCGCGACCGGCTCGGTCGAGTCCGCGGCGAGCACCGCGACCGGGCAGGGGCTCGTTGCGGCCGCTGAGAAGTACATCGGGGTGCCGTACGTGTGGGGCGGCGAGACGCTCAGCGAAGGCGGCCTCGACTGCTCGGGACTCGTGCTGCGCTCCATGGCCGACGTCGGTGTGACCGGCATCCCCCGGGTCGCCTCCGACCAGATGAGGATCGGCACAGCCGTTCCGTCGCTCGCCCAGGCACTTCCCGGCGACCTCCTCGTGTTCGAAGGCGGCGCACACATCGCGATCTATCGAGGGGACGGCAAGATGATCGATGCACCCAAGCCCGGCAAGTCTGTCGCGATCCGCGCCGTCTTCGCCGAGCCGACTGCGATCCGCCGGGTCCTCCCGCAGGCTTCGACGACGACCGGGACCACGACCGGGACCACGACCGGGACGAGCACCGCGAGCACCGAGCTCGCCGCCGCACTCGCGTCGGCGACCGCGCAGCGCACCGCGCTCGACCTGCTGACGCAGGTGGCCTCATGACCACGCTGACCGTGGGACAGGCGCCGACCGCGTCTGCGTCGCGGGGCACGGCCGCGGCGCGTACCGCGACCGGGCAGGACTTCGACAGCGTCCTGCAGGGCGAGCTGCGCGGCCGCGACAGCCGCAGCGCGCGGGCCGACCACGCCGACCGCCCGGCCAGCCCGGACCACGCCGATCGCCCGGTTCGCCCAGACCACGCCGATCGCCCGGATCGCCCGGACCAGCCGGGGGATCGCGACGCGCAGGCGCCTGTCGACGCGAACAGCGCCGTCGGCCCGAAGGCGGCACCGCCCGCGGCCACGGCGACCGACACCCCCGGGCAGACCCCGGTCGACCAGCTCAGGTCGGCGCTCGCAGCCACGGCGGCTCCCGCTGCGATCGCGACGCCCGTCGCGCAGGGCCGTCCCGTCGCCGGAACCGCGGCCGCAGCCGACCTCGCTCCCGCGGCCAACCTCCAGTCGACCGCGGTCGTCATCCCTCCGGCCACGGTCGCGATGCCTGCCGGCCAGGCGGCGGCTGCGCCGACCGTTGTCGCCGGTTCACCTGCGCCGACTGTTGTCGCTGGTTCAGCCGCGCCGACTGTTGTCGCTGGTTCAGCCGCGCCGACTGTTGTCGCTGGTTCAGCCGCGCCGACTGTTGTCGCTGGTTCACCTGCGCCGGGCGCGCCCGTGCCGCCGGTGCCGCCGGGAGCCACCGCCGTCCCGTCCGCGGCACTGCGCTCGGCAGCCCGGGTGCCCGATGCTCCCGCATCGCCTGCGACAGCTCCCGATGCCCTCACCGCCGCGCCGCCGCATGGCGCCCGCGCCGACACGTCAACCTCGGCCGCGCCCACCATCCACG
>JABBOW010000131.1 GCA_012927595.1 Cellulomonas sp. | reverse complement strand
CCGACCGGTTCAACCGGCGGATCTCTGCCCAATCCTCCACTTTGATCACTCCCTCACTCTGGACCGAGGGGGGTCAACGTTCGCTCGGCACCAGGGGGTCAGTGTTCACTCGGCGTCGACAGGACGACGGATCGATGCGCCGACGACAGCCTGGATGCGAACCTCCGGGCGTGGTTTCGCCGCCTATCCGAACGACGGACGTCTCGATCCCGCGCTTGAAGGGCTCCACCGCGTAGGTTGTGACTGCTATGGAGACCGCACCCGCGATCGACGGCGCGGCCCTGCGCGCCGCGCGTGAACGAGCTGGGCTGACCCAGCACCAACTGGCGCACGAGGTCGGGGTCGTCGGCGGGGAACGCATCTCGATGTGGGAGCGCGGCGAGGCGCGCCCACGGAGCCCTCACCTGCTGCATGCGGTCGCTCGAGCGGTTCAGGTTCGCACCACAGCGCTGCTCTTGCTGCCCGAGGGGGCTGCCAGCCTGCGTTGGCTGCGGTTCGCCGCCGGCCTCAGCGTCGACGAGGTTGCCCGCGCCGCCCAGGTGTCCGTCGCCTCGCTCAAGCGGTGGGAGGCGCGGGGGTGTCGGCGGATGCCCTCCGCGGCGACACTCAACGCGATGGCGGCAGCGTTGGGCGTCGCGTCGACCGAGGTCGAGAGCGCGCTGGGCCTGCAGTCAGAGGCTGTGTCCACAGCGTGACTCCAGGGGGTGACTCAGCGCGCTGGCATCGCTAGCATGGTCGACTTCTCCGTAATCGAGGTGGAAGCACCTGATAATCCGAGCGCGATGGCTGCGACCTCCGCTCGGCGGCACGGCTCCTCGCATGCCGAGGGTAGTCAATTCGCACCATAGGCACTAGCGTTAAAGGATCGACTTGAGTTTAGGGTGAGCACGCCGGCTTCCTCCGCCGCCTGAGGGCGACGAGAGCGTGAGGAGCGCAGATGACTAGACCCGTTCGACAGACGCTGAGCGTTCTGCTCGCCGCGCTCGTCGTGTTGCTCGCCGCAACTTGCACCGGCGGCACCGCTCAGCCGTCCCCGGTCACGACGAGCGCGACGTCCACCCCGGCTACGACGTCACCGACGCCCACGCCCACGCCCGAGGGCGAGGCGGCGCTGCGGGCGGAGGAGGTGGTCCGCGCCTACCTCCGCGCACAGACGAACTGCCTGACGGACCCGCCCACCACTGAGATCACCTGCTTCGACCCGGTCGCGATCGGGACTGAGCTCGTCAGCCTCAAGAACGCCCTGACCAGCGCCCAGGCGATGGAGACCCGCGTGGTCGGTGAGATCGCCGTCGCCTCGATCGAGCTGCAGGGCGTCGACCTGACGAGCGACGCTGCGGCGTCCCCACCGGTCGTGCCGACCGTGGTGTTCGATGTCTGCGCCGATGTGGGCGGCTACAACGTCGTGGACAATGCCGGTCAGTCGATCGTGCCCCACGACCGCGCGGCGACGAGCCCTCTCAAGGTCTCCGTCTACAACTACGAGTACCCGCACCAGACACAGTGGCGAGTCGGCTACGTCGTTCCGGCTGAGGACTTGGCGTGCGGTGGCTGACGCGACGCCTGCTGGTGGCCAGCGCCATCGCGGGGGTGTTCGTCGGAGTCGGCGCACCGCCGGCGTTCGCCGAGGGCGCGACCTGCCTGTCTTACAACCTGTTCGGCGTCTGCATCCTGTGGACGCAGGCTCCCGCGTCCCCCGGTCAAGGCAGCGGGTCGGGTTCGGGTTCGGGAGGCGGCTCGGGCAGCTTCCCGATCGTCCAGATCGACGGGCAGGACTGCTTGCCCGTCGGCCTCGCCGACCCGCAGCCGCCCCAGACCGAGGCGGTCTGGGAGGGTCACACCGACGGCGCGATCTACCTCTGCGGGGTCGCAGCGGGTCGCGGCGGCATGTTCGTCGTCGGCTACCTGATCCCGTACTGGTCCCTGACGGCGCCGGCGGCGCAGCCGGATCCGGGGACCCTCGCCCAGCAGGCCGTCGCGTCCATGCAGCTCCAGGCGGTACGGGTCGGGATCGTGCCGGAGGCGCGGGCCGGGTCGGTCGGTCTGGTCGGGATGCCGAACTGGATGTGGGTGTCGACGCCGGACGCGCAGACGTTCGGGCCCATCACACGGACAGCCTCGGCGGGCGGCTGGACCGTCTCCGCCACGGCGAAGGTTGCCTCGGTGTCCTGGGACATGGGCGATGGGCGGGTCGTGACGTGCGCCGGTCCGGGGACTCCCTACGAGGCGTCGTACGGAGCAGCGTCGTCGCCCGACTGTGGGCACACCTACACCCGGCAGGGCGACTACCCGGTGCGGGCCACGTCGCACTGGGTCGTCACCTGGTCGGGCATCGGCCAGGCCGGGACGATCTCGCTCGACCTGGCCCAGGCGACGGACGTGACGATCGGCGAAGCTCAGGTGCTCACCCAATGAGCCGCGGTGGAAGGAACCAGATGTTGACGACGAGTTCGGTCACTTCTCCGGCCCGGACGGCACGCGGTGCGGCTGACGAAGCTCGCACCACGAGTGGCTCTATGGCCGTGCCCGCCCCGCCGCGCGCCCGTCGGCGCTGGGGGCTGTTCGCCGCGATGGTGCTCGTCGTCGCGTTGGGCGCGCTGGGCAATGTCTGGCTGCTGGCCTCGACGACGACGGCACGGGAGGTCGTCGCGGCGCGCACGACGATCGAGCGCGGCTCAGTGATCACTCGCGAGGAGCTGATGACCGTCCGCATCGAGCTGGACCCGTCCCTGCACACCGTCCCCGGCGGCGACCTGGCCCGCCTCGTCGGTCAACGGGCCGCTCTCGACGTCGCGGTCGGCTCGCTGATCACGGCCGAGTCGGTCACCGAGACGACGATCCCCCCGGACGGGTACTCGCTGGTCGGGATCGGCGTCGCGCAGGCGCGGATGCCCGGCGTCGCCCTGGTGGCGGGTGACCAGGTCCGGGTGGTTGCAACGCCGCAGCCGGCCACCGGGACCCACACCGACGCGACGCCCGTCTCGGTGGGCGCCGTCGTCGTGGGGACGCGACCAGGCACCGACGCCACGGGAGCGGGCGCGCAGACGATCGTCACGGTCCAGGTGCCCACCGCCGACGCTGCGGCCCTGGCCGCGATGGCTGCGACCGGGAACGTCGTCCTCGTCCTGGACTCCCGGGAGCGGTGAGCCCATGAGCCTCATCGTCCTGAGCTCCGCGAGCGGGTCGCCCGGCGTAACGACCACGGCCCTCGGGTTGGCCCTGACGTGGCACCGGCCGTGCCTGCTCGTCGAGGCCGACCCGACTGGCGGTTCCGCCGTCGCCGCTGGGTACCTGCGCGGGTCGATCGTGCCGCCCGAGGCGATGATCGAGCTGGCCCTGGCGCAGCAGGACGGCCGGCCCCTGCTCGACACCCTCGCCCAGGTCACCCTCGAGCTGCCGGGATCGGGGATGCGGTACGTCCCGGGCACCCGGTCGCACGAGCAGGCGCGCAGTCTCGTCGGCCTGTGGGAGCCGCTCGCGGCGGCGCTGCGCTCGCTCGACGACACCGGGCAGGACGTGGTGGTCGATGCCGGCCGACTGGGGCTGTTCGGTAGCCCGGAGCCGCTGATCGAGGCTGCCGACCTCGCGCTCCTGGTCATCCGGACCGACCTCGTCGCCCTGTCGGCGGCGAGGTCGTGGGCGGAGACGCTGCGCGAGCGGTTCGATAGGGCCGGGGCGGGCAGTTCGCTCGGTGTGCTGCTCGTGGGCGAGGGTGAGCCGTTCGGTGCTCGCGAGGTGTCCCGGGTGCTGTCCCTCCCTGTGGTCGCCACCGTGGCCTGGGATCCGGAGCTCGCCGCCGTGCTGTCGCACGGCTCGCAACCGCCGCGCCCCGGGTCACTGCAGCGGCTGGCGGGACGGTCGGGCTGGGAGGACTCACCGCTCCTGCGCAGCAT
>JABBOW010000116.1 GCA_012927595.1 Cellulomonas sp. | reverse complement strand
TCCAGCCACGATCGCGGCCGTCCTGCGTGGCGACCAGGTCTGACGGCACGCCCCGCGTGCGGGCTCACACCGGGCAGACTGGGCGCGTGCTGCTCGAGGACTCGTTGGCTGTGCGCGTCGCCGCGCTGTTGGACGCCGGCCCGCGCCGGATCCTGGGGATCGTCGGGGCTCCCGGCGCGGGCAAGTCGACGCTCGCCGCCGCGGTCGCTGCGGCCTTCCCCGGGCGGTGCGTCGTGGTGCCGATGGACGGGTTCCACCTGGCCCAGAGCGAGCTCGAGCGGCTCGGCCGCGCGGACCGCAAGGGTGCCCCCGACACGTTCGACGCCGCGGGCTACGTCGCCCTGCTCCGACGCCTGCGAGCGCCGGTCGCGGCGGAGACCGTGTACGCGCCCGAGTACCACCGTGAGCTGCACAACGCCATCGCGGGGGCGATCTCGGTGCCGGCCGATCTGCCGCTCGTCCTCACCGAAGGCAACTACCTGCTGCTCGGTTCGCACGGGTTCGGGCCGGTCGGCGGCCTGCTCGACGAGGTGTGGTTCGCCGAGCAGGCCCGCGACGTCCGCCTCGCGCGGCTGGTCGCCCGGCACGAGCGGTCCGGCAAGGCGCCGGGTGCGGCGCGCGACTGGGCCAACGGTCCCGACCAGCGCAACGCCGAGCTCGTCGCGGCGACGCGCCCGAGGGCCGACGTCGTCGTCGCGATGCCATGAGGTGTCGCACGGGCGTGCCGCGACGCGGTCCGGTCGCGTGCACGGAACGGTCAGCGGACCGGTGCGGCACCGGTGCGAGACTGGACCCGTGAGCATCTTCCCCGCACGTGCAGTCGTCGACCTGGCTGCGATCCGCGGCAACGTCCGGGCCCTCGCGGCACACGCAGGGAACGCCCAGGTGATGGCCGTCGTCAAGGCCGATGCGTACGGGCACGGCCTCGTCCCGGCGGCGCGCGCTGCCCTCGAGGGTGGCGCGACCTGGCTCGGCACGGCGCAGATCGGCGAAGCGCTCACGTTGCGGGCCGCCGGGCTCGACGCCCGTGTGCTCACCTGGCTGTACGCGCCGGGCGCTCCCCTCGAGCAGGTGGTCGCGGCCGACGTCGACGTGTCCGTCGCCGCGCCGTGGGCGCTCGGCGAGGTCGCGGACGGTGCCCGCCGCGCCGGGCGCACGGCCCGCGTCCACGTCAAGGTCGACACCGGCCTGGGTCGCAACGGCGTCACACCCGACCGGCTCGAAGCGCTGCTCGACGCCGCGCTGCGCCTGCAGGCCGAAGGGGTCCTCGACATGGTCGGGATCTGGTCCCACTTCGCGTTCGCGGACGAGCCGACCCACCCCACCGTGCTCGCCCAGGCCGAGGTCTTCGCAGGCGCCATCGCGCTCGCGGAGTCCCTCGGTGCGCACCTCGAGGTCCGGCACATCGCCAACTCGGCGGCGACGCTCACCAACCCCGCGGTCCACTACGACCTCGTGCGACCCGGCATCGCCGTGTACGGACTGTCGCCCGTCCCGCAGCTCGGCGGCCCGGCGGACTTCGGTCTGGTGCCCGCGATGACGCTCGAGGCGGAGCTCGCGACGGTCAAGACCGTGGGCGGCGGCCAGGGCGTGTCCTACGGGCATGCCTACGTGACGCCCGGCCCCACCACGCTCGGCGTCGTCCCGCTCGGGTATGCCGACGGGATCCCGCGGCACGCGTCGGGATCGACCGGTCGGCTGGGGGCACCCGTGCGCGTCGGCGAGAGACGGCTCGAGGTTGCGGGGCGCGTGTGCATGGACCAGTTCGTGCTCGACCTCGGGCCCGGGGCGCGCGAGGTCGCGGGCGACCGCGTCGAGCTGTTCGGGACGGGGGCTGACAGCGGGCCGACCGCCGAGGACTGGGCCCGGGCCGCCGGGACCATCAGCTACGAGATCGTCACGCGGCTCGGCTCGCAGGTGCCGCGCGTGCACGTGGACAGCGAGAGGCCGCACACGGACGACGACGTCGCGACGCCGACTGCCGCGATCCGGGCGGTCGGCCGATGACCGCGCCGGCCGAGCGGGGCCAGGAGCTGTCCGCCGAGCACCCCTCGACCATCACCGTCAAGCTCGCCGACGCCGACGCGACGCGCGGGTACGGCCGTGCGCTCGCGGCGGTGCTCCGGGCAGGCGACCTCGTCGTGCTCACGGGTGATCTCGGCGCAGGCAAGACAACCCTCACGCAGGGCATCGGTGCGGGGCTCGGCGTGCGCGGGCAGGTCGCGTCGCCGACATTTGTCATCGCGCGCGTCCACCCGCCGCTGCCGCAGGATGCGAGCTCTCCTGGTCCGGCGGGGGCGGCGAGCACCTCCGACGGGCGGCAAGGCCCGGCCCTCGTGCACGTCGACGCGTACCGGCTCGGCTCGCTGGACGAGGTCGAGGCGCTTGACCTCGACACGAGCCTCGAGGACTCCGTCACCGTCGTCGAGTGGGGTGAGGGGCTGGTCGAGTCGCTCGCCGAGGACCGACTCGAGATCTCGATCCACCGGCCCCGCGGCGGCGCGTTGGTCGAGGCCGGCGGCGCGGACGCGCCCGAGGAGGACCTCGCGGGTGGCACGCGCACGGTCACGGTGCGCCCGGTCGGCGCACGCTGGGCAGGGGTCCGTCTGCCGTCCTGACAGTGGGATGCTGGGCTCGTGGCTGTTCTCGCACTCGACACCTCCGCTGCGGTCGCGGTCGCCCTCACCGACGGCGCAGGTCGAACGCTCGCAGCCCGCTCCGTGCAGGAGCAACGGCGTCATGCTGAGCTGCTCGCTCCACTGATCAGTGAGGTCCTCGCGGAGGCCGGCGTGGACCGGACGGCGGTCACGGCCGTCGTCGCCGGCACCGGTCCCGCGCCGTTCACGGGGTTGCGGGTGGGACTCGTGACCGCGCGCGCGCTCGCGCTCGCGCTGGGTGTGCCGGTGCACGGCGTGTGCAGCCTTGACGCGATCGCGGCCCAGGCTGTGCGTGACCTGGCGCTCGCCGTCGGGACCGAGGTGCTCGTGGTGACCGACGCGCGCCGCCGCGAGGTGTACTGGGCCCGGTACTGCGTGACGGGTGAGGCATCAGACCCGGTGCGGGCGATCGTGCTGGTGGCCGGACCGGCGGTCGACCACCCCGCGGCTGTCGCGGCGGACGGGGTCGCCGGGGTCGTCGTGGGCCGTGGCGCGACCCTCTACCCGGCCGAGCTTCCCTTGACCGCGGGAGCCCCGCTGGACCCGGACCCGACCGAGCTCGCTCGCCTCGCCCTGGAACGGCTCGCGTCCGACCCGTGCGCCGCCCTGCCGACCGAGCCGTTGTACCTGCGCCGGCCCGATGTCGTGCCGCCGACAGCGCGCAAGCGCGTCCTCGGGTGACCGAGCTCGACCCGGGCGTCGTCGTGCGCCCGCTCACGCACGCGGACCTGCCGGTCCTCGACCGCTTTGAACGCGAGCTCTTCGGTGCGGGTGCGTGGTCACGTGCCTCCCTCGCGGAGGAGCTCGCGGGACCGGGACGTTGGTACGTCGGCGGCCAGGACGCGGCGACCGGCGAGCTGATCGGTTACGCGGGCCTGTGGTTCGACGAAATCGATGCCCAGGTGATGACGATCGGCACGACGGCCGGGCACCAGCGGCGCGGCGTCGGCGGCGCGCTGCTCGCGGCGCTGCTGGGACGGGCGCGCGAGGTAGGTGCGGCGCACGTCTACCTCGAGGTCCGGGTCGACAACGACCCGGCGCTGCGCCTGTACGAGCGGGCAGGCTTCGTGCGGATGGGGCGTCGGCGAGGGTACTACCAGCCGGAGGACGTCGACGCCTGGACGATGAGCCTGGCACTGGACGCCCCGGGAACCGACGACGAGTGGATGAGCTCATGAGCACCAGCGATGTGGCACGGTCGTCGGTTCTCCTCGAGTCCGACGAGCTCGCGGACCTGCTCGCGGGCGGGGCCGCGCCGGTGCTGCTCGATGTCCGCTGGACACTGGGCC
>JABBOW010000205.1 GCA_012927595.1 Cellulomonas sp. | reverse complement strand
GCCGAGTCGGCGTCCGCGAGCAGCTCGTCGGCGCGGCCCAGCTGGGTCGGCAGGGCGTCGCGCGCCTGGTCGACGAGGTCGAGCATCTCCGCACGATTGACCAGCACCGAGGACGACATCGGCATCGCGCGGGCCGTCGAGATCGCGGTCGAGAGGGCGTCCAGGATGCCGGTGAGTCCCTCCGGACGCGTCCGTTCGATGTCGTCGTCCGTTCTGTCGCTGTAGCTGTCCTTGCTCATGCCCTGCTCCCTCCCCCGGCCGGGCGGCTGCCCAGCGCGTCACGCACGACCCGCCCGACTCCGGGCGGGACGAGGTCATCGATGTCGCCCCCGAACCTCGCCACGTCCTTGACCAGGGACGATGCGATGTGCGCGAGCGCCTGGTCACCGGCGAGGAATATCGTCTCCACGCCCGTCAGGCGGCGGTTCATGAGTGCCATCGGCAGCTCGGCATCGAAGTCGGCTCCACCGCGCAGCCCTTTGACGATCGCCACCGCGCCGACCGAGCGGACGAATTCGGCAAGCAGACCTGTCACCTGCTCGACACGGACGCCGGGGATGTCCGCGAGCGCCGCACGCGCGAGCTCGACGCGGACGTCAACACCCAGCAGGGCTGCCTTGGACGAGTTCCTGGCGACGCCGACGACGACCTCGTCGAACAGCGACGCGGCACGCCGCACGATGTCGATGTGGCCGAGCGTGATCGGGTCGAAGGACCCCGGGCAGACGGCTGTGCTCACGCAACCAACCTACGCGAGGGCGTGCCCGGGCTGCGCGAACCAGACGCGCGTCTCACCGTAGGTCCGGTCGTCGAAGCGTTCGAGGCCCGCGGGCCAGGTGGGCTCGGGGCTTCGCGTCGAGCGCTCGACGACGAGCACCGCGTCGGCCGCGAGCGCATCCGCCACCTGGCCCAGCATCGCCGCGAGCTCGTCTTCCGGGACGTCGTAGGGCGGATCGACCAGCACGAGGTCCCAGGGTGCGACGACCGGGCGCGTGACGAAGCGCTCGACGCGTTCGACGGCGACCGTCACGGTGTCCCCGAACCCGAGCGTGGTCACGTTGAGTCGGCACACGTCGGCCGCGACCCGGGTCGACTCGACGAGCGTGACGAATGCCGCACCGCGACTTGCAGCCTCGAGACCCAGCGCACCCGACCCCGCGTACAGGTCGAGAACTCGCGCGCGTGAGAGGGCGCCGAGGTGCTCGAGCCGCGAGAACAGCGCCTCGCGGACGCGGTCGCTCGTGGGTCGGGTGCCCTTCCGGGGAACCTGGAGCGTGCGACCGCCAGCGGAGCCGGCGACGATCCGGGTCATCGCCGGCTCTTGGGTCCGGTCGCAGCGGCGGCCGCACCCGGCGCCTGCGTCCCGGACGCGTCGGTCATGCGCTCCATCATCGACTTCGTGCTCGTGCTCGAACAGACGGCGAAGGCGATCGCGCTGACCACGAGCTGAGCGATGACGACCGCGGACGGCACGTGGCCGAGCGCAACCGCGATGAGGACAGGGACAAGACCGAGGACCACGACGTCCGGTCCGCGCGCGAGCACCAGCGTGACGCCCGCGGGCAGGGCGCCCATCGGCGTCGAGACGAGGGCACCACCCCAGTCAGGGGCAGGGCGGTAGGCGGCCCGCACGGCAGCACCGGCCCAGACGGGCGTGGAGACCGCACCGAGCATGAGCCACGACGTCAGATCGCCCGCCCAGGACCCCACTGCGCCGAATGCGACGAGTGACCACACGAGCATGACGACGCCGGGCACGACCATGCGCAACCGGCGCACGTCACGGGCCGCAAGCGGCAGCAACCGGTCGAGCACGGGCGCCATCTCGGCTCGCCGTGCGCCCTCCCCCGTCGCCGTCATGGCCACCGATCCCGCGACGACCAGGGTGATCGCGAAGCCGAGGCGACCGGCGAGCTGGGGGACGACCCCGACGAGAACTGGCATGAGCGCTGCGACCACGATCTGGACGAGGTGCCGCACGGAGCGGAGCAGCACCGTCGCATCGGCGGAGACCAGCGCCGATACCGGACCCCGCACGAGCCCGAACCGAGCCGACCGGCGCCGCCGCGGCGCCGCCGCGCTGTCGGTGAGCGCGCGACCGAGCTCGCGCGAGTCCATCGACACGACCGCACCCGCGGCCTGGCTCGCGACGGACCCGCTCACGCGCAACGACCGCGACGGGATGTCGTCGAGCCGACGTTCGACGACGACTGCGAGGCCGGCGACCACGAGGGCAAGGACGGCGACCGACCAGATCGGGACGGCGGGAAGCCCCCCGGGGTGCCAGCCGAGCACCACACCGACGACAGCGAGGACCGGCGCGGCAGCCAGCACGAGGTCACCCACGAGCGATGTCGCGCCTCGCCGCACGTCGAAGGTCTGTGCAAGGCCCGCCGCGAGGACGAGCGCGGCGGACCCGAGCGCGGCAACCATCGCCGACACGACGACCTGCCCGCCGTGGTGGTCGCCGAGCAGGCCGCCGTCGAGGACGCCGACGACGACCGCACCGACGGCCGCCGCCAGCAGCGGCAGTCGACGCGCGGACGGCCGCAGCAGCCCGCGTCGGTCGACCGGGAGGCCGAGCCACCACGTCGCCTCGGCGGCCGCCGAGCCGACGGGACCGAGCCGACCCGCTAGGGAGAGCAGCACCCCCGCGAGCCCGACCACGAGCACCACGACGAGCCCGGGGAGGCTCAGGCTGCTCGTGCCGGCGGTGGTCTGCTCCCCGGCGGGCAACGAGGCGCGCAGCTGGCCCGCGATGCCGAGTGCCATCCCGATGCCGATCGCCGTCGTGATGACGACGTAGTACACGTCGCCGAGCAGCTCCCCGACGCTCGCGCCGCTGCGCAGGTTCGTCGCGGCGGCGGTGTAGCGACGGATCGAGCGGCCCGTCGGGAACGACCCGGTCGCCGCGGGGCCGACGAGCACGGTGTCGGCGCTCGACACTCCGATCTCGTCCGCGAGCCCGGCATCCTCGCTCATCGCGGCCCCTGCTCGATCGCCACGGCGGCCTCCTCGGCGCTCAGGAGGCGCGACACGTCGTCGGCGACCAGCACGGCGCGGTCGGCGACCGCCCGAAGCAGAGCCGGGTCGTGGGTCGCGAGCAGCACAGCCCCGCCGGACGCCTTCTCGGCGAGGAGCCGTTCCGCTAGGCGCAGGCGCATGCGCAGGTCGAGGCGCTGCTCGGGCTCGTCGAGCACGAGAAGGGCCCGCGGGCGGACGAATCCGGCGGCCAGCAGCAGCCGGCGGCGCTGACCGGACGACAGGGCGACCGGCAGCGACGTGCCGTGCTCGGTGAGGCCGAACTCCTTGAGGACCTCGTCGACGACGGTCTGGGCATCGCGCACGCCGTGACCGCGCGCAGTCAGGTACAGGTGCTCGGCAACGGTGAGCGCCGGGAAGTACGCGTCGTCATCGAGCACGCTTGCGACCGCGGTGCGGAAGCCGACCTCGCGCTCGTCGACGGCCGCCCCGAACACCTCGACCGAGCCGCCGGCGGGGTCGAGCAGACCGAGCACGGCGCGCAGCACGGTGGACTTGCCCGAGCCGTTGGCGCCCACGAGTGCGATCACCCGCCCGGGCGCGAGCGTGAACGACACGGGCGCGCACACTGGCTCGCCGCCGTATCCGACGAGGAGATCTTTGGCCCGGATGGCGGGGGTCTTCGACACGCCCGACAGCGTACGCATCCCCGCTGGGCCCGCGTCACGCGCGGTCGAGGAACTCCTCACGCTCACCGACGAGCAACCGGTCGATCGCAGCGCGCAGCACCGGGTGCTCGCCGAGGTCCGGATCCGCCCCGACGACCGTGCGCGCGTCGGCCCTGGCCCGCTCGATGACCGCGCCGTCCCGAGCCACCCGTAGCAGGCGCAGCGAGCTCGCCCCGCCCGACTGCGCGGCACCGAGGACGTCGCCCTCGCGGCGCAGCTCGAGGTCGACGGCGGCGAG
>JABBOW010000042.1 GCA_012927595.1 Cellulomonas sp. | reverse complement strand
GCACCAGCTCGCGGCTGGCCCGGTGCTGCGGGTCGCCCGGTCGGATTGACCGGACGCGCGGAACCGCCCGCTCGGGCGCGCGACGCGGCAGCGCGCTTCTCGTCGTCGGACGTCATCGTCAGCTCACCGTCGCTCTCAGGCGCACGCGGGTGTGGCGTCGTCGGGCGTGATGGTGCCGGCGGTCTGCGTCGTCGCGGCGGGAGCCGGCACCGTCTTGGTGGTGGGAGCCGGCACCGTCTTGGTAGTGGTCGGCGTGGTCGAGCTCGTCGTGCTCGGGGCAGTCGCGGCGCTGGGCGTCGTCGTCGTCCCCGCGGTCGCGGCCGGGGTCACGGTTCCCAGCATGGGGACGTCCTTGGCGATGTTCGCCCAGATGGGATCCGCAGCCTTGGTCCACACGACCCGATTCGGGTCGCTGGGGGCCGGGCCGAACGGGATGGTCATGAACTGGATGTCCCGCGTGTTCTTCACGCTGAAGGCCAGACCCGACATGCTCGGGATCGACGCCAGGTCGGGGTCGGTCGTGATGGAGCTCGTCGCCGCATTGAGGAACCGGACGAGCTCGGGGATGTCGGTCAGGAGGTTCTTGGACCGCGCAGTCTTGACCGTCGCGGCCAGCAGCTTCTGCTGTCTCACAATCCGCCCCGTGTCCGACCCGTCACCGAGCCCCGCGCCCTTGCGGGCCCGTGCGAAGGCGAGTGCGGTCGGGCCGTCGAGGGTCTGGAACCCTGCGGAGACGTGCAGCCCGGCGTCGGGAGAGTCCAAGGCATTCGGGACGCAGATCGGCACGCCGCCCAGCGCGTTGACCATGGTGATGAAGCCGGCGAAGTCGATCACGACGTAGTGGTCGATGAACACCCCGGTCGTCTGTTCGACGGTCTTCATGGTGCACGCCGCCGCATCGGAGACCTTGCCGCTCTCCGACCCGAACGAGAACGCCGCGTTGAACATCCCTGTCTGGGCCTTGGACGTGGACCCGTCCGATCGCTGGCACGCCGGGATCTTCACGAGCGAGTCGCGGGGGATCGACACCGCCTCGATGCGGCTGCGGTCGGCCGAGATGTGGAGCACGATCGCGGTGTCCGAGCGCATCCCCGACACCACCCCGCCGATGGTGCCGTTGTCGCCGGTCCGGACGTCTGAACCGATGAGCAGGATGTTGACGGCCTTGCCGGCGTTCGGGTCATTCGGGTTCGCGGGCGGCGCCTTTGTCGGGCGATCGCCCAGCAGACTCGTCACGTCGGCTGACTCGATGTTCCCCTGCAAGCGCGTGTACGCGGACGCGACGCCGGCGATGCCGAACGCCAGAACGGCCGTGACCACCAGCGCGACCCCGCGCAGGGCGTGATGGGTGCGGACGCTGCGGGAGTGGCGGGCCGTGCGAGGGCCCGGCGCGGCGGCATGGTGGGTGGTCACGTCAGGAGCCTAGGAGCAACGCCTGTGCACATCGCGGAGCGGCGCGTCGGACGTCGTGGAGAGTCTGTGCAGATCAGGGGTGTCAGCGCCCGAGCTGCGCGTACTTCGCTTCGGTGGCGTCCTTCTGCGGGCGCCACCAGGCCTCGTTCGCCGTGTACCAGTCGACCGTCGCGGCCAGCCCATCGCGGAAGTTCTCGTACCGCGGCGCCCACCCGAGCTCCTCGCGCAGCTTGGTCGAGTCGATCGCGTAGCGCATGTCGTGGCCTGGTCGGTCGCTCACGAGGTCGTAGGCGTCCCGGGGCTGCCCGGTGAGCTCGAGGATGAGCTCGACGACATCCTTGTTGTTCTGCTCGCCGTTCGCGCCGATCAGGTACGTCTCCCCGATCCGGCCGCGCTCGATGATGGCCCAGACGGCCGAGTTGTGGTCCTCGACGTGGATCCAGTCACGGACGTTCTCGCCCGTGCCGTACAGCTTGGGCCGGATGCCGTCGATCACGTTCGTGATCTGGCGCGGGATGAACTTCTCGACGTGCTGGTACGGACCGTAGTTGTTCGAGCAGTTCGAGATCGTGGCCTGAACCCCGAACGACCGGGCCCACGCGCGTACCAGGAGGTCGCTCGCGGCCTTGGTCGACGAGTACGGGCTGGACGGGTTGTACGGCGTCTCGGGCGTGAACTTCGCCGGGTCGTCGAGCTCGAGGTCGCCGTACACCTCGTCGGTCGAGATGTGGTGGTAGCGCGTGCCGTGCCGGCGGACCGCCTCGAGCAGCGTGAACGTGCCGATGACGTTCGTCTGGACGAACGGCCACGGGTTGCTCAGCGAGTTGTCGTTGTGCGACTCGGCGGCAAAGTGGACGACGACGTCGGCGTCCTTGACGAGCTCGCCGACGAGGTTGGCGTCGGTGATGTCGCCCTTCGCGAAGGTGATGTTCCCTGCGACCGGCGCGAGGCTCTTCTCGTCGCCCGCGTAGGTCAGCGCGTCGAGCACGGTCACCTCGACCTCGGGGTGCTCCCGGACGGTCTGGTGGACGAAGTTGGAGCCGATGAAGCCGGCTCCTCCGGTGACGAGCAGACGCACGAGGGGCCTCCAGGGGGAATCGTTGCGGTGAGTCTACTGATCGCTGGCACCTCGGTCCGTCGGTCTGGGCCGTGGGGCGGTCACGTCCGGTACCCGCCTGCTGATCGTGCGGGGACCGGGATGAGCAGAAGCTCGACCTCGTGCCTCGAGACGCGGGCCCCCCGCCTGATCGCGGCCCGCTCGCGCAGCGCGACCGGAAGCAGGCGCACGAACGAGCCCAGCACGCGGATACGCGTGCGCACGTGCGGCCACGGCTGGCTGCGGCGGACAGCGATCGACGCGGTGGTCAGCACGAACTGCGCGACGGCGCGGGCTGCGAACGTCGGTGTGGCGTTCTTGACGAGCATCAGCAGGCGGTTCCGGCCGTCGTGGAACCGGAAGAGCTCGCTGCCCTCGCTCGTCGAGGCCGCGTGGCGGTGGCGCACGACGGCACCGGGGCAGTGCTGGATCGTGTACCCCGCCAACCGCAACCGCCACGAGAGGTCGGTGTCCTCGTAGTAGAGGAAGAAGTCCTCGTCGAACGTGCCGACGTCCCTCAGCGCGCTCGTCCGCAAGATGGTGGCAGCCCCGCAGAACCCGAAGACGTCGCGATCCGGGTGGTGCGTCTCGGCGTCCTCGAGCCAGCCGCGGTCGACACCGAAGCCATCCCGCCTGACCTGGTTGCCGGTCGAGTTGACGAGGGTGATCGGACCGGTGCCGTCGCGAACGTAGCTTCCGCCGGGCGCCACGACGATCGACTGCGGTGGATCGTCGTCGCGCGCTGGCCGGAACCGGTCGGTGAGCAGCACCTTCCCAGTCAGCGCCGCGACGTGGGGGGACTCGGCGGTGAGATCGCGGACGAGAGCCGCGACGCAGCCGGGCTCGGGGACCGCGTCGTTGTTGAGCAGGATGACGTAAGGACTCGTGACATGGTCGAGGACGAGGTTGTTGCCGCCGGCGAACCCGCGGTTCGTTGGCGAGCGGATGAGCCGGACACCGGGGTGCGATCGGGCGACGAGCTCGGCGGTGCCGTCGGTCGACGCGTTGTCGACGACGACGACGTCCATGCTGAGCCCGTCGAGCTCCTGGCGAGCAAGGCCGTCGAGGCAGGGGCCCACCAGGTGGGCGCCGTTGTAGGTCACAGTGACCACCGTGACGTCAGGAACGCGGTCAGGGCTCATGCCGCGAGGTACACGTCGAGCGTGCGATCGGCGCACGCGGACCACGTGAACCGCCGGGCCCACGCGCGGCGTGCGTCTCGGGCGTCGTCGTCGTCGGGTGTCGTCCATGCCCGTCGTAGCGCGTCCGCGAGCGCGTCCGGGTCGTCATGCGGGGCCGTGATCGCGTGTGGTCCGGCGACCTCGCGCAGCACAGCGATGTCCGACACCACCACCGGGCGGCCGGCTGCGAGCGCCTCGAGAACGGGGAGCCCGAACCCCTCGTCGATCGACGGGAGCACGAGCGCACGCGCGCCAGCG
>JABBOW010000059.1 GCA_012927595.1 Cellulomonas sp. | reverse complement strand
CGGGACCGACGCCCTGGGGACCGCGCTGATGACGGGCGCGACGCCGACGCAGGCGCGCAGCGAGCTCTGGGCGGTCGCCCGCAGCCTCGACCCGTTCGTCCTCGCGCCCGACGACTGGCAGGTCCAGAGCCTGGTCCTGCTGCTGCGCTCGTTGGCCGTGGACCTGCTCGAGGCTGCGGGGGTGTCCCCGGAGGAGGCCCGAGCGGCGCTGCCCGAGTTCTGAGTGCTGTCCCGCGCGTCATATCTGTACGCGACCGATGGCTGGGTGTGTACGGTCGGTGCATGGAGGTAGCAGTCAGTGCTCTGCGCGCCGACCTGCGGCAATGGATCGACGCCGCACGGTCCGGCGAGGACGTCGTCATCACCGAACGCGGCATCCCCGTGGCACGGCTGTCGGGGGTCGCGTCGGCGGACCTGCTCGCACGGCTGGTACGCGACGGCCTGCTCACACCTCCGACGACCCAACGCCCGCCTGCCGAGGTCGAGGCGCACGGTGCGGGCCGCCCCGCGAGCGCCGTCTCGGACCTCGTCCGCCGGCTGCGGCGCTGACGCGGCACCCGATGGCCCTCGTCTACCTCGACACGAGCGCGCTCGTGAAGCTGTGCGTCGACGAACCCGGGTCCGCGCTCGCAGCCGCGCTCTGGGACGGCGCCGACGTCGTCGCGACCTCCCGGATAGCCGACGCCGAGGTCCGGGCGACGCTCGCCTCGGGTCGGCGCTCGGGCCGGCTCGACCCCGCCGCTGCCCGCCGTGCTCTTGACGCGTGGGAGCGGCTGTGGCCCGCGCTGCACGTCGTCGAGGTGACCGCGGAGCTGGCCGACCGGGCCGCGCGCCTGATCGGGCGCCATCCGCTGCGCGGCGGCGACGCCCTGCACCTCGCGGCTGCCCTGACGCTGCGGTCGCCCGACCTGGTCGTCGCGGTGTGGGACGAGCACGTCGTCGCGGCGGCCCGCGCGGAGCACCTGCGCGTCGTGCCCTGACGGGCGCTCACCCCGTAGGCTCGGCGCGTGATCGGTACCGCGCAGACCCTGCTCTACCTCGCCTTCTACGTCGCGATCTTCGCTCTGTCCGTGTGGGCGCTCGTCGACCTCGTCCGCCGGCCGCCTGCTGCCTTCACGTCCGCGGGCAAGCGCACGAAGAGCTGGTGGGCGGCCGTCCTCGGGGTTGGGGTCGCTGTCGCGTTCATGGCGATCCCCTACCCGATCGGCTTCGGGTACCTGTCCTTCCTCGCACTGCTCAGCGCTGTCGCCGCGATCGTCTACCTCACTGACGTCCGGCCCGCGGTCGCGCCGTACTCGCGTCGGCGCGGTCCGCGCGGACCCGGCGGAGCGTCGCGCGGCGGCTGGTGACGACGACGGCGCGGGGCCGGCGGCGATGAGGGCCGTCGTCCAGCGCGTCACGCGCGCGTCGGTGACGGTCGACGGGCTGGTCGTCGGCGCTATCGACCGACCGGGACTCGTGGCCCTCGTCGGGGTGACGCCGGGGGACGGACCGGCGCAGGTCGAGCTGATCGCGCGCAAGATCGCGGAGCTGCGCATCCTGCGCGACGAGCAGTCGGTGTCGGACGTCGGTGCGCCCGTGCTCGTCGTGAGCCAGTTCACGCTCTACGCCGACACCCGCAAGGGCCGGCGTCCGACCTGGAACGCCGCCGCGCCCGGATCGATCGCCGAACCCCTCGTCGAGGCGGTGGCCGACGCTCTGCGGTCGCGAGGGCTCGAGGTCGCCACCGGGGTCTTCGGTGCGGACATGGCCGTCGACCTCGTCAACGACGGCCCGGTGACGATCCTGCTGGAGAGCCGACCGCACGAGTGACGTCGTCGTTCGGCTCGAAGTGAACGACCGTGCTATTTTTCCCCGATGACCTCGATCGGGACGGTGGGCAAGGGAGATCGCACGCGTGAGGCCATCCTCGCTCGCGGCGTCGACGTGGCCTGCAGGGTCGGCCTGGGTGGTCTGACGATCGGCGACCTCGCCGCCGGGACCAACCTGTCCAAGAGCGGCCTCTACGCGCACTTCGGCTCGAAGGAAGCACTGCAGGTCGCGGTGCTCGACGCCGCCGCCCAGGAGTTCGGCGACGTCGTCGTGCTCCCAGCCCTGCGTGCACCCCGCGGGGAGGCACGCGTGCTCGCGCTCCTCGAGGGCTGGCTCGCCTGCGGCCGCCTGCGGCTCCCCGGCGGTTGCCTGTTCGTCAAGGCCAGCACCGAGCTGGATGAGCAGCCCGGGCCGGTCCGCGACCGGTTGGCCGAGCGGCACCGCGAGCTCGTCCGGACCATCGCGAGGGTCTTCGCCGGCGGGATCACCGAGGGGCAGTTCCGCACCGACGCCGACCCGTACCAGTTCGCGACCGACCTCTACGGCGTCATGCTCGTCTACTACCACGCGCACCGGCTGCTCGCCGACCCCAGGGCCGAGGCGCGCGCGCGGGTCGCCGTCGCCGCGCTGCTCGACACCGCACGACTCGACCCATCCGCAGGAGACGACCGATGACTTTCACCCAGCCCGTCCTGGCCCGACGCCGCCGCGACCGCCTGCTGGCTGCCGCGCGCCTCACCGCGCTGCGGGCGACGTTCATGGTGCTCGACGTCGTGGCACCGTCGGTCGGGGCAGCCAGGGCGCTGGACCTGTGGTGCACGCTGCCGGCCAACGCGGGACGCCGCAAGGACTTCCGGCCAGTCTCGGGCGAGGTCGGACGCGTTCGGCTGGCGGTCGGCGGCGAGATCGCGGTCGAGTCGTGGGGCGCGGGACCGGTCGTCTACCTCGTGCACGGGTGGGGTGGCTGGCGCGGCCAGCTCGGCGCGTTCGTCGCCCCGCTCGTCGCCGCGGGCTACCGGGTCGTCGGCTTCGACGCGCCGGGCCACGGCGACTCGGACCCGGGCGTGCTGGGGGTCGGCCGCGGCAACGTCATGGAGTTCATGGCGGCTCTCGAGGCGGTCGCGGCCGAGTTCGGGCCGGCCGAGGGCGTGATCGCGCACTCGATGGGCTGCACGACAGCGTCGATGGTGGTCCGCAGCTCGCTGTCGGCGCAGCGGCTCGTGCTCGTCGCGCCGAACCACGACTTCGTCGGCATCACCGAGGACTTCGCCGAGCTCCTCAGCTTCACCGAGCGGACGAGGTCGCGGCTCCAGCAGGACATGGAGGACTTCTGCGGGCGGCCGATCCGCGACTTCGACCTCGCGCCGCTCGGGGCCGACGGGTCCATGCCGCCGACCCTCGTCGTGCACGACCGCCGCGACAAGGAGACCCCCCACCAGGTGGGCGCCGACCTCGCGGCAGCCTGGCCGAACGCGACGCTCGTCAGCACGGACGGGCTCGGTCACCAGCGCATCCTCACGGACGCGAGCACGATCGCCCTGGCCGTCGGGCACCTCACAGATCGCGTGGGCGCGACACCTCGCGACTGACGGCCACGACGTCGGGCCCCCCCCGGCGAGACGGGGGGGGCGGGGGGCGGGCGTGCAGCGGCAGGATGGGCCGGGTGGAGATCCAGACGATCCTCGGGGACATCACCCGCGCGCAGGTGGACGTGATCGTCAATGCGGCGAACAGCTCGTTGCTCGGCGGTGGCGGGGTCGACGGCGCGATCCATGCGGCAGCCGGGCCAGCGCTGCTCGCCGAGTGCCGCGAGCTGCGCCGCACGGTCCTGCCCGCGGGTCTGCCCGTCGGGGACGCTGTCGCGACAGGGGCGGGCCGGCTGCCCTGCCGCTGGGTGATCCACACCGTCGGGCCGAACTGGCACTCAGGGCAGACGGACCCAGCGCTGCTCGTGCGCTGCTTCACGCGCTCGCTCGACGTCGCCGCCCAGATCGGCGCGGCGAGCGTCGCATTCCCCGCAGTGAGCGCGGGGGTCTACGGGTGGGACGTGCACGACGTCGCGCGGATCGCCGTCGCGGCGACGCGCACGTGGGACGCAGCGCACGCCGGCCACGCGATCGGGCTCGTGCAGTTCGTGCTCCTGCGCAACCCTGCGCTCGCCGCGTTCGAGGACGCGGCGAGC
>JABBOW010000034.1 GCA_012927595.1 Cellulomonas sp. | reverse complement strand
ATGGGCATCGACGGCCTGAGCGCGCGCCTCGCGCGGTCCTCGTTCGGCTGGCGTCAGCCGGGCGCAGTGCTGCTCGCGGTCGTCGTCGTGGCCGCCCCGGTGGCCACGCTCGGCGCATGGTCGTGGCAGGCGCGGGCCGGCGACGCGACCGGGTTGGCCGCGCTCGACCGGCGCGTCGGGCCCGCCGTCGGGCAGCAGGCGCAGTCCTCGCCGACCGCGTCGCGCGTCTTGGCCCTCACGGGGGGCGCGGAGGGCGTGCTCACGTGGCAGCTCCTGCGGGGTGACGGTCCGCAGCTCGTCGACGAGTCCGCAGCCGTTCGCGCCCGCGAGCTGAGCGGCCCGCGCGAGGCGGCCACGATCGTCGCGCGGTGACGTGTCGTCAGACCGGGCGGCGCTCGGCGTGGCCGACGTGCTCGTGCCGCCCGCGACCGGCGACGCTGACGACGCGGCGCGCACGCAGCTCGTCGGGAGGCTCGACTCGACGGCCGGGCTCGAGCGGATCACGGCGAACTCGTCAGGTGTGATCTGGCGCGTCCAGCCGTCCGCCGGCGCCGGCGCTGTCCCTGCCACGGTCGTGAGCTCGTGGGCGCGACTCGTGACCGCGACGATCGCGGGTGCTGCCGGTGCGTCGGGCAAGGCAGCCGCCAGCGCGCCCACGGACCTCGCGATCGCGTCCGACGGCCGCTCGGTCCACACGCGGATCCCGGCAGGCACCGCGGGGCGCCTGATCGTGCTGGCCGAGCGCGCCGACTCCGGGTGGCATGCGACGCTCGACGGGCGCCCGCTCCGCTCGGTCTCGGGCGGATGGCGCCAGACGTTCGAGGTCGGCGCCGATGGCGGACGGCTCGTCATCGAGCTGCGGTCGCCGAACCGTGTGCCATGGCTCGTCGCGCAGGGCGTGGTGGGGCTGCTCACGGTCCTGCTGGCGCTCCCGGTGCGACGGCGGAAGGCGGGACGTCGATGAGCGACGAGACGATGGATGGCGCGCCGCCGCGTGTCTGGCGGGGGCGGATCGTGCGGTCGGTGACCGCCCTGGCGGTGCTGGCTCTCACCGCAGCCGTCGTCGCGAGCCCGCGCCCTGCGCGTGCGGACCGGGCCGGTGCGTCGGACGCCACCCTGATCGCCGTCGCGCCACCCAGGACGACTCTCGTGTGCGCGGGTCCGCTGATCCTGCCCGCTGCCGGGAAGGCCGACTCGGCCTTCAACCCGGTGCCTGTCGCGCCCGTGACGCGCGTGGACGCTGTGACGGGGCCGGGAGCCAGTGCATCCGCGCCATCGGCTGCGACGGGCTCACTCACGCTGCTCGGCGCCGCGACGGCGATCGCACCGCTGGACCCGTCGACCGGACACGCCTCAGCAGCGCTCGACGGACCGTCGGCGGCCGTCGTCGTGCGGGCCGACCCGGCAGGCTCGGACCCGGCACGCGCAGCCGGCGTCACCTCAGCGCTCGTGACCGCGGGCGACCTGCGCGGGCTCGCCGCATCCAGCTGTCAGCGTCCAGCCACGGACTTGTGGCTCGTGGGTGGGAGCACCGAGATCTCGAGCTCGGCGGACCTCGTCATCGACAACGCCGGGAGCACCTCGACCGACGTGACCGTCGAGGTGTGGGGCCCGTCCGGCCGGGTCGAGCTCGCCGGCGGCGCGCACGTCCTCGTGGCACCGGGCGGCGAGCAGGTCGTCGGGCTTCCCGGGATCGCTGCCGAGCAGCGTCGACTCGTCGTGCACCTCACCGCAGCCGGGGGGAACATCGCAGCCCACGTGCAGGACTCGTTGCTGCGCGGGTTCACACCCGCCGGCACGGACCTCGTGGTCCCTGGCGCGGCTCCGGCGACGCGCCAGGTCGTGTCTGGAATCGTCGTGGTCGCCTCGACTGTCGACGGCGCCGACCCGGCGGTCCTGCGACTCCTCGTGCCGGGAGCCGTGGCAGCCGCAGCGCACATCACGATGCTCGGCGCGGGCGGTGTCGTCGCACTGCCCGGCGCGGACTCGATCGACCTGGCACCCGGTGACGTGACCGACGTGCCGCTCGGGGGGCTGCCCGCCGGTGCGTACACAGCAGTGGTCGACGCGCCGGTGCCGCTCGTGGCCGCCGCGATGATCACCCGACCCGGGCTGCCCGGCCAGCTCGACGACACCCCGACCCTCGAACGCGCGTGGGCTGCGTCCGGTTACCCCGGTGCCGGGAGCCTCGTCGCCGTGCCGCGCGGGACGGTAGCAAGCCTTGTTCTGGCAGCCGTCGCCGACGGCGCCGACCCCTCCGCGGGCGGCACGGTCACGGCCACCCTGCGCGTGCTCGGCTCGCACGGCGGCGTCCTCGCGGAGCGCTCGGTCGACGTCGCCGCCGGAAGCACGACCCTGATCGACGTCGCGAGCCTCGGTCTCGACGTCACCGGGATCGAGATCGAGCCCGCACGCGACAACCCTGCGGGCGTGAGGGTCGCATGGTCACTGCTCGTCACCGTGACGCGGCCGGACGGGATGCTGCTGTCGGTTCTCCTCCCGACCCCCGACGGTCAGGACGTCACGCAGGTCCCGGTGCGCGCCGGGACACGGCTCGGCCTCGGCTGACCGGATGTGCGCGCGCCGTCACCAGCGGTGGGCGACGTCCACGACGAGGCGCGCGGGGCCGACTGCCTAGCTGTCGGGCATCGCCGAGCGTCATCGCGCGGCGCGCAGCTCCACGAGCTCGCGGGCCTTGAGCCCGATCCGCAGCGCGACCCGCACGGGCCACTCGAACCATCGGTCGTAACGGCCGGTCAGGTAGCGCGTGGCGCTCGCGTGGTGAGCCGAGATCATGGTTGCGGGTCGCTCCCGCCATGAGGTACCGCCGACGTGCGTGACCTGCGCGGACGGGACGTACACGTTGCTCCACCCGGCGCGCCCGAGCCGCTCACCGAGGTCCAGGTCCTCGAAGAACATGAAGTACGACGGGTCGAACCCCCCGACCGCTTCGAACGCCTCCCGGCGCAGCAGCAGGCATGCCCCGGACAGCCATCCGGCGGCACGCTCGACTCCAGCCTGCTGCTGGCGGCGCTGGTAGGCGCGCGTCCAGGGGTTGCTCGGCCAGATGCGGCCGAACAGGGCGTGACCGGCCCCCTGTGTGAGCGAGGGCAGCTCGCGGGCCGATGGGTATACGCTGCCGTCTTCATTGAGCAGCGCCGGTCCGAGCGCGCCGGCGCGGGGGAGCCGGGCGGCGGCGTCGAGGAGCACATCGAGAGAGCCGGGGTGCCAGACGATGTCGGGGTTCGCCACGACGATCCACGGCTGCTCGGCCCCGTGAGCGCCCAGGTTGGCCGCGACGCCGTACCCGAGATTGGCGCCGGGCGTCACCACTCGGGCGCCGTGCGCCTGGGCCACCCGTCGGGACTCGCTGTCATCGGTGCCGTTGTCGACGAGGACCAGCTCGAGCGGCGCCGTCGTGGCCTGGCCGAGTGAGGCGGCGAAGTCCTCGAGCTCAGGGCCGGGGTGGTAGACGACGCAGATGACTCGCACTGCGCGGGGATGGGTCGGTCCGGCGATGCTCATCGTCGTCAAGGTTAGTGCCCGTCCGAGTACCCCGGGTCCACGTCGTCGGGCGAGCGGCCGAGCAGGTGCGCGACCTGCTCGACGACGACGTCATGCACGAGATCGGCAAGGTCGTCCTGGTCGAGCGCGCGGGTCTCGAGCGGGCGGCGATAGACGACGATGCGTGCGGGCAGCCCGGCGTCGGCGGGGAAGTACCGCCCGAGCGGTACGCCACCGCGCTCCCACGGCGCAGGGTTGGACGGCGGGACGTCCTCGACCGCGAACTCGGTGCCCTCGAGCTGGCGCGACCACTGCTTCTCGAGCCCGTCGACCGCACCGAGGACGAGCTCGTCGAAGCGCCGCGCACGCGACCGGTAGGCGGGCACCGTCGCGGGCATCAGCGGTCCGCGCGGACCGCGTCCACGTCGGTCGCGGCGCCGGACGGGGCGCGGCTCGACGGGCTCGTGGGGGACGGGAGAGCTCACCTCCG
>JABBOW010000008.1 GCA_012927595.1 Cellulomonas sp. | reverse complement strand
GGGCGGGGCCGTCGGTCGGGGCGTCGGGCGAGGTCACGCCTCGATGGTAGCCACCACCGCGCGGGCTGCTCGGCGCCGGTTCAGCGCGGTCGGGCGGCCTGCAGCGGCAGGTGTGCCGCAAGGTCAGCGCGTTCGCCGGAGGCACGGACGTGACCTGAGGCGACGGCCTCGGCCCATGTCGTGGTCCCGGTCGCGAGCGCGAGCCAGGTCTGCGGGTCGGTCTCGACGACGTTGGGCGGGGTGCCGCGCGTGTGTCGCGGGCCCCCGACAGCCTGCACCGCGCCGTCGGGCGGGACACGCACCTCGACCGTGTGCCCGGGGGCGACGTCAGCCAGCTCCTCGAGCGTGAAGCGCACCGCGATGCGGCGGGCTGGTGCAGGGACGCCCGACGGGTCGGCGCGCCAGACAGCGAGCGCGGCGCGGCCGTCGGCAGGCGCGGTGCGACGACGGGGCGGCATGCGCCGATCATGCCGCAGCTGTGGTTCCCGGCGTCTGATCAGGGTCTGGAGCTGCGCTGCTGACCGTCGTGCTCGACCGTGATCCGCTGCCACCGCAGCGGACCGCCGACACCCATCCTCGTGCTACCCGAAGTACGCCGGCAGCGTCCGCGTGAACGCCTCGCGGGCCTCGCCGAGCGGCAGGGTGAACAGGCCCTGCACCTCGACCGCGGGCTCGTGCGAGTGGTCGCCATCGTGGGCAGCTGCCGAGCCGAGGCCCGCACCCGCGCCCGGGACGCACGAGTCGGTCGTCACGCCGATCCGCACGACGGGGACACCGCGCGAGGTGGCCAGGTCGGCGAACCGGACCTCCTCGCTGCGGGCCCCGCCCCCGCCCCCGCGCGCGGTCGACTCCGAGAACAGGGCCTCGAACGGGGTCACCTCGTCGCGCACGAGCAACGGCTCGAGGTCGACGCTCACGCCGACGCCGTACCGCAGGCTCGACTCGACCAGCGCCTGCGCGAGGCCACCCTCCGAGAGGTCGTGCGCCGCGTCGACCAGCTCGTCGCGGCTCGCCCGCACGAGCACCTCGGCGAGGCGTCGCTCGGCGGCGAGGTCCACGCGGGGGGGCAGACCCCCGAGGTGTCCGTGCACGACGTCGGCCCACGCGGACCCGTCGAGCTCGCCGCGCGTCGTTCCGAGGAGGTACACGCTCTGGCCCGCTGTCGTCCAGCCCGACGGGGTCGCGTCGGCGACGTCGTCGATGACGCCGAGCACACCGACGACTGGCGTCGGGTGGATCGCGGAGTCGATGCGGCCCGGCTCGCCCGTGCCGTTGTAGAGAGAGACGTTGCCGCCGGTCACGGGCACGCCGAGGACCTGGCACGCGTCGGCCAGTCCGCGGATGGCCTCGACGAGCTGCCACATCGAGTCGGGGTGCTCGGGGCTGCCGAAGTTGAGGCAGTCCGTGACCGCGAGTGGCCGTGCGCCGACCGTCGCGACGTTCCGGTAGGCCTCCGCGAGCGCGAGCTGCGCTCCCGTGTACGGGTCGAGCTTGGCGTAGCGGCCGTTCGCGTCGGTCGCCAGCGCGACACCGAGACCCGTGGTCTCGTCGACGCGCACGACGCCCCCGTCGTCGGGCTGCGCGAGGGCGGTGTTGCCCTGCACGTACCGGTCGTACTGGTCGGTCACCCACGACTTCGACGAGAGGTTCGGCGACGCCAGCAGGCGCAGGACCGTCGCGCGGAGCTCGTCGGCCGTCCCAGGACGGGTGGCCCGAGCGGCGCCGCCGGCCCCCGAGATGGTGTCCGCGTTGAGGCCGTCCTGCCAGGCCGGTCGCGCGTACGGACGGTCGTAGACCGGGCCCTCGTGCGCGACCGTCTTGGGGTCGACGTCCACGATCTTCTCGCCGTGGTGGTGGATGACGAGGCGGCCCGTGCCCGTGACCTCACCGATGACCGCCGACTCGACGTCCCACTTCGTGGTGATCGCGAGGAATGCGTCGAGCTTGTCGGGAGTGACGACCGCCATCATGCGTTCCTGCGACTCCGACATGAGGATCTCGCCGGCCGTCAGCGTCGGGTCGCGGAGCAGGACTGTCTCGAGGTCGACCTCCATCCCGCCGTCACCGTTGGACGCGAGCTCGCTCGTCGCACACGAGATGCCCGCTGCGCCCAGGTCCTGGATGCCCTCCACGACGCGTGCCTCGAACAGATCGAGGCAGCACTCGATGAGGACCTTCTCCATGAACGGGTCGCCGACCTGGACGCTCGGGCGCTTGGAGGGCTTCGTGTCGTCGAACGTCTCGCTCGCGAGGATGGAGGCGCCGCCGATGCCGTCGCCGCCTGTCCGGGCCCCGAACAGGACGATCTTGTTGCCGATGCCCGACGCGTTCGCGAGGTGGATGTCCTCGTGGCGCAGGACGCCCACGCACAGCGCGTTGACCAGCGGGTTGCCCTGGTACGACGCGTCGAACACGAGCTCGCCGCCGATGTTCGGCAGCCCGAGGGAGTTGCCGTAGCCGCCGACGCCCGCGACCACGCCGTGCACGACGCGCGCGGTGTCGGGGTGGTCGATCGCGCCGAACCGCAGCTGGTCCATGACCGCGACCGGGCGGGCACCCATCGAGATGATGTCGCGAACGATCCCGCCGACGCCCGTCGCCGCGCCCTGGTACGGCTCGACGTAGCTCGGGTGGTTGTGCGACTCGACCTTGAACGTGACCGCCCAGCCGTCGCCGATGTCGACGACTCCTGCGTTCTCGCCGATGCCGACGAGGAGATGCTTCTTCATCTCGTCGGTCGTCTTGTCGCCGAACTGGCTCAGGTGGATCTTGCTCGACTTGTACGAGCAGTGCTCCGACCACATGACGGAGTACATCGCGAGCTCGGCGGCCGTGGGGCGGCGCCCGAGGATGTCGCGGATGCGCTGGTACTCGTCGGGCTTGAGGCCGAGCGCAGCGAACGGCTGGGCGAGGTCGGGGGTCGCCGCGGCGTTGTCGACGGTGTCGGACGTGTGCGGGACATGCTGGGGCGCGCTGGTCATCAGTTCCCTCAGGTGGTGGCCCGGCCAGGTCGAGAGCCGTCCGGGCGTCCGTCGGCAGACGGCCCTACGTTACCGGCGGTCCGGGCGGTCTCCGACGCGAGGCGACGATGGGGCCGCCGAGCCCGGCCCCTGCAGGGCACGCAGCAGCACCCCGACGAGCGCCTCGGTCGTGACGGCCGGCACCGCCACCTCGCGTTCACCGAGCTGGCCGACAAAGGCCCGCGACAGGCACGCGCCGAACAGCAGCTCCACGACGGCGGCTGCTTCGACGTCGGCGGCGGCCCGACCGAGGCCCTGCTCGGCACGCACGTACCCGACAGCCGCCCCAAAGGCGGCCTGCGGACCGACCTGCCCGGCCTGGGTGTCGTGGATGTCGTCGAACAACCGACCGAGTAGCGCGGCCTGGCCGAGCAGACCCGTGACGAGCGGCACAGCCTGCGCGGTGAGCTCCAGCACGGCCTGCGCGAGCACGTGGAGATTCTCCTCGAGCGTTGCCGCGCCGGGCTCGGGCAGCGCTGCGAGGAATCCCTCGACGAGCTCGGCTGCCCGCTCGACGAGCGCCGTGACGACGAGGTCGTCCTTGCCCGCGAAGTGGTTGTAGAGCAGGCCGTCGGCGACATGGGCCTCGCGGGCGATCTCGCGGGTCGTCAGTCCCGCGGCGCCGTGCGCCGCGAGCAGACGCTGCGTCACGTCGATCAGGTGCCGCCGCAGGGCCCCCGGCGAGTCGGACGCACCCTGGTCGCGCAGGACTCGTGCACGGCGAGGACTCATGCCTGGCATCCAACCAGACCGGTCAGGCGAGGTCGCGCCGCGCCGTGGCACCGATCGCGCCCGCGGAGAGCACCACGGCCCACCCCAGGAGCACCGCGGCGGCCCCGACCTGCGGGAGGAGACCGGCGTCGGGCGCGTTCCCGAGAGCGCGCGCCGCCGTCGCGGGCAGCCACCGGCCGAGCGAGACGACGAGCCCGGCGATCGCGGTCTCGACGATGAAGATCCATGCGATGGCCGCGACCATCGCGGTGGCCTGAGCCCGCACGATGGCGCCGCCC
>JABBOW010000107.1 GCA_012927595.1 Cellulomonas sp. | reverse complement strand
GCACGTGCGGCGACCGTAGGGGTCGACACCACGGGAGCGGACGCCACGGGCGCCGGAGCAGCCGTCGCCGAGGCGGGTGCCGGGGCAGGACGCGGGGCGGGTGCGGGCGCCGGGGCGGCACCTGCCGGGTAGAGGTCGCGCAGCTTGCGCACGACGGGCGGCTCGATGGTCGATGATGCCGAACGGACGAACTCTCCGAGCTCTCCGAGCTTGGTCATCATGGTCTTGCTCTCAATGCCGAGCTCTTTTGCGAGCTCGTAGACGCGGACCTTGGCCACATCTCTCCTGTCTCGGTCCGCCCAGGAGAGGGTCGGACCGTCGTTAGTTCTGGGTACTCATCGCTGGGTACTCATCGGCGCGTGCTCATCGGGCAGCCATCGGCTTGTCAAACCCGCTTCCCATGTCGACGGTTCGACGTTGCCGGGTACGGACCCGGCAACGGTGGTGCTCCTCACGGTGCTGCGAGGTACGCCTCGACCGCTGCGGCGTCCAGCGTCCCTGCATGACGCAGGGCCCGCGGGAAAGCACGGCGGCGTTCGGCAAGCTCGAAACAGCGAGGGTCGGGGTGCAGCCACGCACCCCTGCCCGGCATGCAGCGGCCTACGTCCACGACCAGCGCGGGGAGACCCGCACCGTCCGTCATGACGACGATCCTCAGCAGTACCGACCTTTGATCGGTCGACCGGCACCCCAAGCACGTGCGCACCGGGCCCATGGGGACGACAGCGAGGTCGTCTGGGGTCCGCCTGCTCGGCGAGGAGGGCCGGGTGTCCGACCCAGCTTTGACAAGTCTAGCGCGCCGCGTCACCGGCTGTAACCGGGCGCGGCCCCCTGACCGCCCCCGCTGTGCGGGTCGCCGCGCAGATCGCGCACGTCGCCGCGGGAGTCGACCCTGGCCGGGCCCGCAGGGGCACGGTCGGCCGGCGGCTCGGCGACGTCCTCGGCCATGTCGGAGCGGATGTCGATGCGCCAGCCCGTGAGCTTCGCTGCGAGGCGGGCGTTCTGGCCCTCCTTGCCGATCGCGAGGGACAGCTGGTAGTCGGGGACGACGACGCGGGCGGCGCGGGCGACCGGGTCGACGATCGTGACCGACAGGACGCGCGCCGGCGACAGCGCGTGCGCCACCATCTCGGCAGGGTCGTCGGAGTAGTCGACGATGTCGATCTTCTCGCCGTGCAGCTCAGCCATGACGGCCCGCACGCGCGCGCCCATCGGCCCGATGCACGCACCCTTCGCGTTGAGCCCCGGAACGTTTGCCCGGACCGAGAGCTTGGTGCGGTGCCCCGCCTCGCGGGCGATCGACATGATCTCGACCGTGCCGTCGGCAACCTCGGGGACCTCGAGCGCGAACAGCCGTCGCACCAGGTTGGGGTGCGTCCGGGACAACGTGACCTGGGGACCTTTCATCCCGCGCGCGACCTCGAGCACGAGGGCACGCAGTCGCTCGCCGTGGACGTACCGCTCCGTGGGAACCTGCTCGTGCGCCGGGAGCACCGCCTCGGTCCCACCGACGTCGACCAGGACGACGCGGCTGTCGCGGCCCTGCTGGATCACTCCACCGATGACCTCGCCCTCCTTGCCGCGGAAGTTGCCGAGCACCTGGTCGTCCTCGGCGTCGCGCAGCCGCTGCACGATGACCTGCCGCGCGGTCGCGGTCGCGATCCGGCCGAAGCCGTCGGGGGTGTCGTCGAACTCAGGCCCGGGCAGCGGGCGCGGTGCCGGCTCGCCATCGGGACCGGGCTCCGGGATCGGCAGCTGCTCGCGCGCCCACACGGTCACGTGACCGGTCTTGCGGTCGAGCTCAGCGCGTGCGACTGCCTGCGCGCCAGGCGTGCGGTGGTAAGCGGACACCAGCGCCTGCTCGATGGCCGAGGCGAGGACCTCGAAGCTGATGTCGCGCTCGCGCTCCAGCATGCGCAGCGCCTGGATGTCGATGTCCATGTCAGCCCTCCAGGCCGGTCGGGTCATGGGCGGGCTCGTCGGTCTCGTCATCGTCCAGCACGTCGGCGAACGCGTGGTCGGGCAGCTCGGCCATGCGGGTGAGCTCGACCTCGACGCGCCCGTCGCGCACCTCGGCGAGTCGCAGGCGCGCGGGTTCGCCGACGACCGGCCGACGCCCCTTGCCTGCCGGCATCTCGGGCACCAGGACGAGGACGGCGTCGTCGGTAGAGCGGTCCACGTCCACGAGGCGCGCCGTGAGGGTCGAGCCGTCGAGCAGACGCAGCGTCACGAGCCTGCCGCGGGCCCGTGTGAAGTGGCGCCGCTCGGTCAGGGGACGGGAGACACCGGGGCTCGACACCTCGACTGTGAGCTCCCCCGCGAAGTCGTCGGTGGTGTCGATCGCCGTCGAGATCTCGCGTGAGATCGCTGCGACACGCTCGAGGTCGAGCCCTCCGACGGCGTCCTCCTCCAGGTCGACGACGATCCGGACGACCGAACGCGCTCCGGCGCTGGTGACCTCGACGTCCTCGAGATACAGGCCTGCCGCCGCGATGAGCGGCTGCAGGGCGTCGCGTACCCGTTGCGTGCGTGCTGGCGCTGGCATGATCGCCTCCTGTCGGCTCCAGCGGGTCACCCTGCATGGCGTCGACCCTGTGATGTTGTGACCTCAAGAGTAACGACTCCGCGTCGGGCCGCCGGACTGGCCCCGCGGCGTGGCAGTATCACCGGCGATGAGCCCGTTGCGACCGACACCACGCACTGGCGGCGCCGCACGCCGCCGGATCTCTGCCCTGCGGTACGCAGTAGCCGTCCTGGCTGTCGCGACCGCCCTCGCCGGGTGCGGCATCCGCCTCGAGACGCCCGCACCGACGGCGCCCGCGCCAGACCTGACCGAGATCGTGCGCAGCCGTTCGGTCGATGACGCGCTCGAGCTCGCGGCGCGTGCGCGCGCCGCGAGCACAGGCGCGAGCCCGGCGGTCCAGCAGGTCCTGGCCCGGGTCGCCGACTTCTCCGACCAGCACGCTGTCGAGCTCGGCGGCACCTACGACTCGGGTCTGGCGACGCCGATGCCGAGCACCTTGACGCCCGCGGCCGAGCCGACCGCCGTGCCCGATGCAACGCAGGTCCTCGCCCTGCTCACGACGGCGGACCAGACCGCCGCAGCCGACGCAGCCGACGTTCCCGGCGGTGCGCTCGCGCGCCTCTTGGCGTCGATTGCCGCCTCGCGTGCCGACCTCGTGGCCCAGCTCGCCCCTGCCCTCGGGGTGCCCGCCACGGGCGCAGGATCACCGGCCGCGTCGCCGCCAGTCGCGGCACCGGCCGACGGAGCAACGGCGGGCAGCCCCAGCCGGACCGCAGACTCGGCGAGCCCGTCCACGCCGCAACCCGCCGACGTGCCGACCACCGACCGCATCGGCCTCGTCGCGGCCGAGGACCAGTCGGGCTACGCCTACGAGGTCCTCGCCGCCAAGCTCGACGAGCCCAGGCGCGAGGCCGCGCGGGCCGCCGCCGCCGTGCACCGGACACGAGCCGAGACCTGGGCGCAGGTGTGGGCGCTCGACGCCACGACATCCGACCCTCGACGCGCGACGTACGCGCTCCCAGCGGGCCTCGACGACCCTGCGACCGCTCTCGCGCTCGCTCAGAGCCTCGCGATGGGGCTTACCACGACGTACGCGACCGCCGTCGCGGACAGCGCGCGCGCCAGCAGGCCCGAGCTCATCGCATCGCTGCTGGCAGCCAGCAGCGATGCGGCAGCCTGGGGAGCGCCTGCCGTGGCGTTCCCCGGCCTTCCCGAGCGGGCCGGCTGACGACTCGCGGCGGGCGACCTGCCGAGCGGCCTTCAGCGCGCGAGGAGTCCGTCGACGAGCTCGGCGACGCGGTCAGCCGCGGCGGCGACGGGAACGTGCTCCACGCCGCTGCCGTCCTCAGCCGGGACACGCGGACGCACCTCGACGAGCCCCTCGGCCAGCCCGCGCCCGACCACGACCACGAGAGGCACGCCCAGGAGCTCGGCATCAGCGAACTTCACGCCCGGCGACACCTTCGGACGGTCGTCGTACAGCACCTCGATGCCCCGGGCCGACAATGTCGTCGCCAGGGCTTCGGCCGCCTCGACCACCCCGGCGTCGCGGCCCGTGGCCACGACGTGGACGTGCGCCGGGGCGACCCCGGCCGGCCAGGCGAGCCCGCGGTCGTCGTGGTTGGCCTCCGCGAGAGCTGCGAGCACCCGCGTGAC
>JABBOW010000054.1 GCA_012927595.1 Cellulomonas sp. | reverse complement strand
TTCGGCGGCGTGTGGGTCTCGTGGCAGGACGCCGAGGGGCTGACGTTCGACGAGGAGCGGCTGCGCGCGGTCGGGCTCAGCGTCGGTGCAGGAGTCGTCGCACCGTTGTCTGCGGGCGCGTGCGGTCTTGCGGAGACGGCCGCGATCGCCGACTACCTGGCCTCGATGAGTGCGCGGCAGTGCGGTCCGTGCCTGTTCGGGCTCCCCGCACTGGCCGAGGGCGTGCGCCTGCTGGCCGCGGGCACCGCGAGCCGGCGTGACCGGCTGCAGGTGAGCGCGGACCTCCGCGCAGTCGCGGGCCGAGGTGCCTGCCACCACCCCGACGGCGCGACCCGGCTCATCACCTCAGCGCTCAGGGTGTTCGAGCTCGACCTCGACCAGCACGCGCACGGTCGGGCGTGCGCGGGGTCGGCCGAGATCACGCTGCCCGTCCCGGCAGGTGCCCGATGACGGCCCGCGACACGCGTCGCCCGGCCGCACCGGCTCGCCCCGCGACCGAGCTGCGGCTGCGCGTCGACCCCGTGGATTGCGACGGCATCGGGCTGTGCGCGCACCTGGCAGCGGGTGTCGTCGAGCTCGACCGGTGGGGGTACCCGATCGTGTCGTCGGACCCGCTGCGCGGCGACGACGTCGGCGAAGCCCGGTCGGCCGTGCGCGCGTGCCCCCGACGCGCCCTGTGGCTCGAAGCTGTGCAGCTCCGCGCTGTCACCTGAACGTTCCCTGGACCGCTCGCTCGTCACCGGGAGCCAGCTGTCTGCGCACCCGTCGGACCAGGTCGTCACCGACCTGCACACCTACGGCTCGACGTTCCCGACGGCGAGCGACGTGATGGTCAGGACGCCGACGGCCGCGGGCAGCCACAGCCACCCGGCAGCGCTCTGCGGACCGGCCACGATCCACCACGCACATCCGGCCAGGACAGGACGCCGAGCCAGCCGGTGACGGCCAGTGCGGGTCGCTGGCTGATGACGAGCCGAGGGCCTTGCGGCGCGACCGGCTCGGCCTTCTCCGGTGACGCGACGGTGCTCTCGGTGTGCTCCTTCGGCTAGAAGTGATAACACATCGACAGCACTCGCGTTGGTTCTCCGCCAGGCCCCGCGGGAACCGGGTCACGCCGTGACCGGCGCCGAGATGCGGGCAATGGGGACATTCTGTGCCGAGGCTGTGCGATGCGCCTCCTCGGCGGGGGGTAGCGTCAGCCCGGCACAAGCATTTGTCTCGCCAATTCCGGGAGTAAGAATGGGCGCCAGCGTCGACGCACCGTATGGGTCACCAGACAATTCGGACCTCTTGCAGCAGGATCCAGGACTGCCACCCGTCGCACTCGACGAGGCGGCTCTCGAGTCGCAGGACACCAGGTGGACGCCCGCGAAGATCGCCGTGTGGGTCGGGATCTCGCTGCTGGGAGGCGTGAGCTGGGTCGTCATCGCCGGCATCCGCGGCGAGACGGTCAACGCGGTGTGGTTCGTGTTCGCCGCCGTGTGCTCCTACCTGATCGCGTACCGGTTCTACTCCCGGTACATCGAGAAGCACCTGCTCATGCCCGACGACAGGCGCGCGACGCCCGCCGAGTACGACGCGGACGGCAAGGACTACGTGCCCACCGACCGTCGCGTCCTGTTCGGCCACCACTTCGCCGCGATCGCCGGCGCCGGCCCGCTCGTCGGCCCGGTCCTCGCCGCACAGATGGGCTACCTGCCCGGCACGATCTGGATCATTGCCGGCGTCATCGCCGCCGGGGCGGTCCAGGACTACCTGGTGCTGTTCTTCTCGATGCGTCGCGGCGGGCGCTCGCTCGGCCAGATGGCGCGCGAGGAGCTCGGCGTCATCGGCGGCACAGCGGCCCTCGTCGCGACGCTGACCATCATGGTGATCATCGTCGCGATCCTCGCGCTCGTGGTCGTCAACGCGTTGGCCGCGAGCCCGTGGGGTGTCTTCTCGGTCGGCATGACCATCCCGATCGCGCTGCTCATGGGCTGCTACCTGCGCTTCTTCCGCCCGGGCAAGGTGTCCGAGGTCTCGATCATCGGGTTCACGCTCCTCATCGCGGTGATCATCGGCGGCGGCCTCATCGCCGACACGACGTGGGGCGCGGACTTCTTCACGGTCAACAAGATCGCGCTCGGCTGGGCGATCATCGTCTACGGCTTCGTCGCGGCAATTCTGCCGGTCTGGCTCCTGCTCGCGCCGCGCGACTACCTGTCGACCTTCATGAAGGTCGGCACGATCGTGATGCTCGCCGTCGCGATCGTCCTGGTCCGGCCGGTCATCCATGTCCCTGCCGTGAGCGAGTTCGCCGCGAAGGGCACAGGACCGGTCGTCGCCGGGTCGCTCTTCCCGTTCCTCTTCGTGACGATCGCGTGCGGGGCGCTGTCCGGCTTCCATGCGCTCATCGCGTCGGGCACCACGCCCAAGCTCGTCGAGAAGGAGCGCCAGACGCGCTTCATCGGGTACGGCGGGATGCTCATGGAGTCGTTCGTGGCGATCATGGCGCTCGTCGCCGCGCTCTCGATCGACCGGGGGATCTACTTCGCGATGAACGCCCCCGCTGCCCTGACCGGCGGCACGGCCGAGACCGCCGCCGCATGGGTCAACGGACTGGGGCTGTCGGGTGTGCACATCACCCCTGAGCTGCTCACCGAGACCGCCAGGAACGTCGGCGAGAAGTCGATCATCTCCCGCACGGGCGGTGCACCGACGCTCTCTGTCGGGCTCGCGCACATCATGCAGCAGCTCGTCGGCGGCACCGGGATGATGGCGTTCTGGTACCACTTTGCGATCATGTTCGAGGCGCTGTTCATCCTCACCGCCGTCGACGCCGGAACGCGCGTGGCCCGGTTCATGCTGCAGGACAGCCTCGGCAACTTCATCCCGCGCTTCAAGGACACCTCGTGGCGTCTCGGGGCGTGGATCACGACGGCCGTCATGGTCGGGGCGTGGGGCGCGGTCCTGCTCATGGGGGTCACCGACCCGCTCGGCGGCATCAACACCCTCTTCCCGCTGTTCGGGATCGCCAACCAGCTGCTCGCGGCGATCGCGCTCGCGGTCTGCATGGCGATCGTCGCCAAGCAAGGAGCGTTCCGGTACCTGTGGATCGTCGCGATCCCGCTGGTGTTCGCCGCAGCGGTGACGATCTCGGCGTCGTTCCTGAAGATCTTCTCGTCGGTGCCCGCCGTCGGGTACTTCGCGCAGCACGCCGCCTTCGGCAAGGCCATCGCGGACGGCAAGACGAGCTTCGGCTCGGCCGCCACCCTCGAGGCGATGCAGGCGGTGTTCCGCAACACGATGATCCAGGGCGTCCTGTCGGTGCTCTTCGTGACGCTCTCGATCATCGTGATCATCGCGGCGCTCTGGGAGACCTGGAAGGCCTACCGGCTGGGCGGTGGCCCGAGCGCCGAGGACACGGCGGTGCCGTCCCGGATCTTCGCCCCGGCCGGCTTCGTCGCGACACCGGCCGAGAAGGAGCTCGAGAAGGAGTGGGCCGTGCGTTCGGCCGGCACCGGGCGCGTGCGGTCGGGCGGTCACTGATGGGAGTGGCCGCGGCGGTGCGCCGGGGCGCGCGGGGGGTGTCCTGGTTCGTCAAGGGGATGCTCCGTGAGGACGCCTACGAGAAGTACCTGGCGCACATCGCGGCCCAGCACGACGGCGGGGACGGCGGCCACGTCATGACCGAGCGCGAGTTCTGGCGCGACGTGACCGACCGGCAGGACCGCAACCCGCAGAGCAGGTGCTGCTGATCCGACGGCGTCCGTCAGCCCCTGGTGAGCGAGGCGACGCACGCCGGTGACTCGACGCCGTCCACCACGACGGTCTGGCGCGCGGTCCAGGACGGGCCGACCTCGCTGATGGTCCGGGCCGGGAGGTCGATCGTCGCGCTCTGCGCGGAGGCGTCCGGCATCGGGAACTCGTTGCCCCATGCCGTCGAGCCGTCGCCGCGCACGAGCTCGACCTGCAGCGACGCCGCGCTCGAGTCCGGGAGCGTTCCTGGCCAATCGCGATCAAGGGTGTAGCCGGGGTCTGAACCCGCCTGCTTCCAGGAGTGATCGGGCGATGTAGTGGATCAGGTTGCGGAACCCCGACAACGACCCCGCGCGGCCGGCCGAACTCGTCTGGGACCCCGACCAGCACCCAACTTCCTGGCGGCCGGTCTGGGCGTTCTCGCGCAAGCGCCTCGTGCGCGACAACATGACCCTGACTGTCCAGGAGAACCGCGCCCGCGACGTGGTCGCCAGCGCGAAAGCAGCCCGCACGCCCCGGTTCGTCACCACAGCAGGCGGGCTCGCAAGGTCGACGAGACCGCCCCGGCGGCATCCTTCAGCTCGCGACCTGAGGCTCGCAGCGCCGGGCAGGCACGTCGCGCCGATCGATCACCGGATCGGACGCACCATGGACACGGTCCCGTGCCGATGGCACAGTCATCCCCATGCTCCGAGCCCAGCGGGTCGCCCTCGTCCGGCTCGCGATGGTCGCGCTCGTCGTCGCCGCGGTCGTTGCCACGGTCGCCGAGGCGGCGAGCCGCACGACCATCAACCCGTTCAACATGTTCGGGTACTTCACGGTGCAGTCGAACATCATTCTGGCCGTGGTCTACGTCGCCGTTGCGGTCCCGGTGCTGCGCGGGCGCTCGGCCGGGCGGCCGGTTCAGCCGGCCGACGACCGCCTCGTTCTCGCTCGGGCGTGTGCGGTGACCTACATCGCCGTCGTCGGCGTGGTCTACGCACTGCTGCTCGCGCCGCTGGGGGCCGCGGGCGGTGTCCCGGTGGCCTGGGCCAACCTCGCGCTGCACGTCGTGACGCCTCTGTTCGGCGTCGCGGACTGGCTGCTCGCACCGGACCGACGCCGACTGCCGCTGCGCAACGTCGGGATCATGTTGGTCTACCCCGCCGTGTGGGTCGCGGTCGTGCTGGTGCGCGGTGCGACCGACGGCTGGTTCCCCTATCCGTTCTTCGACCCCGCGACCGGCTATCCGACGATCGTCGTCTACGTCCTGGCCATCGCGGTGAGCATCACGACTGTCGGCCTGCTCGTCCTGGCGGCGACTCGCCTGCCGTCCACCGCGAGGATGACCGAGTCGTCACCGCTTTGATGAGTGAGAGCGCAACGCGGGCGTCAAACTCTCCTCCTCGACTTGCGCCGGCGCGGGCATCTCCTTCCCAGACCCGTCGCGGCACGGCCTCGATGTACGCCCGCGCGTCATGGTGCCCGACGCGTGTCTGAGGATCGATTGAACTGCCTGACGTTCGCAACTGAGGCGAACCGTGGGGCTGCGGTCGACGTTGACGCGGACGCCGGGCTTCTGACGTGGCTCACTTCGTCGCGATCTCGGGTGTCGCGTCGTGTTGAGCCGCAGGGATCCTTGCGGGTAGGGGCGGCTTCCGACCAGGTCCAGGTCCAGGTCGCGGCGGCGTCCCGGCCCCTCTCCGCGGTGTCGCCCAGCATGGCGGATCGTGCGCACCGCCGCGGGCGATTCCGGACAGTCAGGGCAGCGGCCGAGCACTCCGGTCGTCGCCGTCGCCGTCGCGGTCGGTGTCGCCGACGGTGGCCAGGCGTGCGTGCAGCCGGTCGCGGATCTCGTCGGGCGTGTAGCCGCGGCGCCTGCGCTCGTCCTTCGCGATGAGCACACCGCCCGCGGCGACCCCTGCGAACGCGGCGACCCCGAGGACCTTCCACCACTTCATCCGCCTAGGCTACAGACGTGGTCACGGACCGGATCGACCTGGACGAGGCTCTGGCCGCCACGCGGACGGGTGACCTGTGGCTGTTCCGAGGCCACACGATCGCGGACCGCGCGATCCAGATGACGACGAACAGTCCCGTCAACCACGTCGGCATGGCTGTCGTCCTCGACGACCTCCCGCCGCTGATGTGGCACGCCGAGCTCGGCCGATCGCTCGTCGACCAGTGGACGGGCGAGCACCAGCGCGGCGCACAGCTGCACGACCTGCGTGAGGCGGTCGTCGTCTGGGGCAACAGGTACGACCAGAAGGCGTGGCTCCGCCAGCTCGACCAGCCGGTCACCCGTGAGATGGAGGACGCCGTCCTCCGCACGATCGCCCGCCTCGACGGCACCCCGTTCCCCTCGACCGTCCAGCTCGGGCTGCGCTGGCTGGGCGGCCGGACACCCAGGCCCCGGTGGGCGCACCGAGACGAGACCGTGGAGACCGTCTACTGCGCCGAGATCGTCGCCATCACCTTCGAGGCCATGGGTCTGCTGCCCGGCGGGCACCGCTCGAGCTGGTTCGACCCCGGCCGGTTCTGGAGCGGTGACGACCTCGGCCTGACCGGTGGAGCGACGCTCGGCACGGAGATCGCCGTGGAGATCCCGGCCCGCACGCCACGCTGAGCCGGAACGGCTCGCTGCGCAGGTCCGCGACCGCCGAGCGCGCCGTGTCGTCGTCCAGCCGTTGACGTATCGACTTTCGATACCCCATGCTCGACGCTATGGAACCCGAGACCCGATCAGCCGCCACTGCGCGCAGTTCCCTCTGGGTACCGAGGCTGGCGAGCCTCCTGCTGGCTCTCGGTGTGCTGGGGGCGCTGTGGGGTACCGCGTACTCGATCAACGGGATGACGCAGGCTCCGGCGACGGTCAAGGCCCCGGTCACTCTCGCCGTGTCTGAGTTGGCAGCCGGCTGGGGCAACGTCCGCGTGCAGGTGACGGGGGTCGATGTGCCGGCGGGATGGCTCGCGGGTGCTCGTCCGGACGGTCTTCAGGCGTCCGGGGTCGACGGAGGACTCACTGTCGCCGCGTGGGGCTCGACGCGCGTCGAGCAGCTGCTCGGCCGGGGTGACTGGCTGATCGGCGGCATCGGACTGCTGGTCGGGGCGGTCGCTCTGCGGCCGGTCCTGCTGTCGATCGCCGCGGGGCGACCCTTCGCGCCCGGCAACGCCCGCCGGATCACCCTGGTTGCCGCTACGGTCGCGGTTGTCGGCGCCGCCGCGCCGTTGGCTCCGCAGATCGCCGGACAGCTGGTCTTGGCACGGACCGGTCTCGCTCGCACAGGCGCGTTTGTGAGCACTGTCGCCGTGTCGCCCGAGCCACTGCTCGTTGCGGCCCTGGTGCTCGCGGTTGCGACGGCGTTCCGTGCCGGCGAGGCGATGTCGCGTGACGTGGACGGGCTCGTGTGACGACGTTACCCAGTGGACCCGTGGACAGTCCGGCCGCCGACGACCACCGCGTGGTGTGTCACCTGGACCGGCTCCTCGACCAGCGAAGCATGACCCTGGTCGAGCTGGCGGCCCGGACCGACATCACCGTCGTGAACCTCTCGGTGCTCAAGAACGGGCGGGCGCGCGCGATCCGGTTCACCACGCTCACCGCGCTGTGTGATGCGCTCGACTGCACCCCCGGCGATCTCTTCGAGGTGCGCGGCGCGACGACGAGCTGAGTTGGCCACGTGCTGCGCACGCGACGGGCGCGGCATGGCATGCTGGTGTGAGAGCGCTCCCCCACCTCGGCTCGATGCCGGCCGGGGCCGCACACCGACTGAACCACCCGCCGCCGCAACCGAGGACCCCCCCGATGTCAACGCAGACACGTACCGCCGAGCAGAACGTCGACCTCAGCGCGGTACGCGGAGAACCCGTCGACCTGGACGGGCGCAGGTTCTACCAGATCAGCGCGTACGACCAGATCCCGCCGTTCTTCATGACGGTCGTCGGTGCGAGCAACCTGTGGTTGTTCATCTCGAGCACAGGCGGCGTCACGGCCGGTCGCGAGCACGCCGATCGAGCGCTGTTCCCCTACTACACAGAGGACAAGGTCGCTGAGGGCGCGGGGCGTACAGGTGGCCTGACGGTGCTGCGGGTCGGGTTGCCCGACGCGAGCGTCGTGTGCTGGCAGCCGTTCGCCGAGACGCGGCCCGGCGATCCGGCCGTCGAGCGGAACCTGGCGAAGGACTTCCTCGGCACGACCCTGGTCTTCGAAGAGACGCGCGCGGACCTGGGCCTGCGGCTGCGGGTGTCCTGGCAGACGAGTGCGCGGTACGGCGTCGTGCGCAGCTGCGAGCTCCTGTCGGTCGCGGACGGGCCCCGGTCGGTCGAGATCCTGGATGGGTTCGTCAACCTGCTCCCGGCCGGCACCACCGTGCAGGCTCAGAACGAGCTGAGCGCGTTGCTCGACGCGTACAAGCGGACCGAGGTCGACGACGCCACCGGCCTGGGCATCCTGTACCTGAGCTCCACGCTCACCGACAAGGCCGAGCCGAGCGAGTCGCTGCGCGCCAACGTCGCCTGGCACGTCGGGCTCGGGCGGGTCGACCACCTGCTGTCCGCCCGTCAGATCCGCGCGTTCGCGGCGGGCGACCGGGTCACGCCGGACACCGAGCTGCGGGGGGAGCGGGGTGCGTACCTCGTGCGCTCGCAGCTCGTTCTGGCCGCCGGCGAGCAGCGGGGGTGGAGCGTCGTGGCCGACGCGGACCTGGACGCGGCGCAGGTCGTCGCGCTGCAGACCGAGCTGGCCGACCCGGCGGGCGTCGGCGCGCGGCTCGCCGCGGACATCGAGCGCACGCGGACGGACCTCGAGGCCCTCATCGCGACGTCGGACGCCGCCCAGCTGACCGGCGACGAGCTCGCCGCCGCGCACCACAGTGCCAACGTCCTGTTCAACTCGATGCGCGGCGGGGTGCCTTCCGACGGCTACGCGGTCGACGCGGCGGACTTCCGTCTGTTCGTCACGCAGCGCAGCCCCCGCACCGCACAGCGCTGCGCCAGCGTGCTCGCCGGGCTGCCGGAGCGGCTCCCTATCGACGCGCTCGTCGCCCTCGCCGAGGACGACGGCGACCCCGACCTGTGGCGCCTGGCCCGCGAGTACCTGCCGCTCACGTTCAGCCGCCGGCACGGCGACCCGAGCCGGCCGTGGAACGTCTTCCGGATCGCGCTGCACGACGAGCGCGGCAAGATGCGGGTCGACTTCCAAGGCAACTGGCGCGACATCTTCCAGAACTGGGAGGCGCTCGCCTGGTCGTTCCCCGAGTACGTCGAGTCGATGGTCGTGGTCTTCCTCGACGCGAGCACCGCCGACGGCTACAACCCGTACCGGATCTCCCGGGCCGGCATCGACTGGGAGGTCCCGGAGCCGGGCAACCCCTGGTCCAACATCGGCTACTGGAGCGACCACCAGATCGTCTACCTGCTCAAGCTGATCGAGACCTCCGAACGGTTCCACCCCGGCGTGCTCGCCGGGCTCGTCAACCGGCCGGTGCTCACCCACGGCGACGTGCCGTACCGGATCGCGTCGTACGACCGGACGCTGCTCGACCCGGGCGAGACGATCACGTTCGACGAGGAGGCGGCTGCGGCCATCGCGCGCCGCGTCGCTGTCGAGGGCGCCGACGGCAAGCTCGTGCACAGGACCGACGGCGAGCTGGTGCGGGTCACGCTCGGGGAGAAGCTGCTGCTCCTCGTCCTGGCCAAGCTCGTCAACCTGGTCCCCGAGGGCGGGATCTGGATGAACACCCAGCGCCCCGAGTGGAACGACGCGAACAACGCGCTCGTCGGGCGCGGGCTCTCGGTCGTGACACTGGCCTACGTGCGCCGCTACCTGGGCGTGGTCCGTGAGCTGCTGGCCGAGGACCTGTCGGTGACCACCGAGCTGCGCTGCCTCCTCACGGACGTGCACGCGGCGCTCGCCGTGCATGCCGACGGCGTCGTCGCGGGGTTCGACGACGCATCCCGCAGGTCCGTGATGGATGCGCTCGGCGCCGCCGGGACGGCGTACCGCACGCGGGTCTACGCCGGGTTCGGCGGCAACCGCGCGACGGTCGACGCTGCGACGGTGCGGGCGTTCCTCGACCTCGCCAAGACGTACGTCGACTCAGGGCTGCGGGCCAACCGTCGCGCCGACGCGCTGTTCCACTCGTACAACCTGCTCGAGCTGCGCGAGGGGGCCACCGGCATCCGACGGCTCCAGGTGATGCTCGAGGGACAGGTCGCGATCCTGTCGTCCGGCCTGCTCGGCCCGCACGAATGTCTCGGCCTGCTGAACGGACTGCGCACGAGCGCTCTGTACCGCCCTGACCAGCACAGCTACATGCTCTACCCGGACCAGATCCTGCCGAGGTTCCTCGAGCGCAACCTGCTGAGCGCGGGACGGGCCGCGGGTTGCCCGCTGGTCGGCGAGCTCGTGCAGGCCGGGGACACCTCGATCGTCCTGCAGGATGTCGGGGGCGACTTCCGCTTCGCCCGCGACATCCACAACGCGGGAGACGTCACTGCGGCGCTCGCGGCGCTCCCGGCCGACGTCGTCGTCCCCGAGGTCGTCGAGCGCGGCCGGGCGGGGCTGCTGGCGGTCTTCGAGGACGTCTTCCAGCACGCCGAGTTCACGGGCCGGTCGGGGTCGTTCTTCGCGTACGAGGGCCTCGGAAGCATCTACTGGCACATGGTCTCCAAGCTGCTGCTCGCGGTCCAGGAGAACGTCGAGAGGGCGGTCGCCCAGGGCGCCGACCCCACAGTCGTCGACCGTCTGCGCGACGCCTACGAGGACGTTCGCATCGGGCTCGGGTACTCCAAGACTCCTGAGGTCTACGGTGCGTTCCCCGTCGACCCCTACTCGCACACCCCGGCGGGCCGCGGCGCGCGCCAGCCGGGCATGACCGGGCAGGTCAAGGAGGAGATGCTGACCCGGCTGGGCGAGCTCGGACTGCGAGTCGAGCACGGCCGGATCGTGTTCCGGCCGGTCCTCCTGCGTCCGCAGGAGTGGACGACGCAGCCCGAGACGTTCCGGTACCTCGACGTCGCGGGGAAGCCGCAGTCGATCGACCTCGATGCCGGCTCGCTCGCGTTCACGTTCTGCCAGGTGCCCGTCGTCTACCGCCGCCGCGACCGGAGCGAGGTCCGGGTGGACCGGGCGGGCGGGGCGCAGGTCGCTCCGGCCGGCGGGAGCCTCGACGCGGACCTGAGCGCCCGCGTGTTCCAGCGGCTCGGTGACGTGGTCCGCATCGTCGTGGACACGCCGGCCGGCTGAGGACCGGGCTGCGCAGAGCGGGCGCAGGCAGGGCGGGACGAGCGGGGCGTTCCGGGCACCTGGCCGAGGCTTCCGGAGCAGAATGTTGAGCGTCGCCCCGCCGGTCCACGTCCGCGGACCGCGCACCGCACCGCACCGCACACCGCACATCGCACACCGCACAGCATCGAAGGGAACCGAGCCATGGTCGCCATGCCGCACTTCTCCATCGACCTCGTCGCCGAGCAGAGCGCCGACTTCAGGCAGGTCCTGTGGACGGGCGTGCACTCCCAGCTCGTCATCATGACGATCCCGCCGGGCGGGGAGATCGGGGCGGAGACCCACGACCACACCGACCAGATCCTCACGTTCGTCAGCGGGGTCGGCGAGGCCGACGTGGCCGGCGAGACCAAGCCGGTGACGCCAGGCGACCTGGTAGCTGTCGCCGCCGGGGCGCTGCACAACGTCCGCAACACGGGCGTCAACCCCCTCGTCCTCTACACCGTCTACGCCCCGCCGGAGCACGCCGAGGGAGCGGTGCACGCGACGAAGGCGGACGCCGATGCGGCTGAGGAGTCCGGGCAGGACGAGCCCCCGACGAACTGACCCGCAGGCCGTTTCTCGTCGCTACGCTCTATCGGGGTTCGTGAAGCTGGCCGGGCCGACGACGTGATCAGGGGGAACGCAGTGGCTGAGCCGCTGGTGCACATCAGGAACTTTCGGATGGACTTCGGGAACCAGACGGTGATCCGCGACCTGTCCTTCGACGTGGGTGCAGGCGAGACGTTCGGATTCCTGGGGAGCAACGGCTCGGGCAAGACGACGACGCTCCGGGCGCTGCTCGGGATCTACCAACCCACGGCGGGCGTCCTGCACATCGGGGGGAAGGTCTTCGAGCCGCGCGACGGTGCCCGGCTCGGGTACCTGCCGGAGGAGCGCGGGCTCTACAAGAAGGAGTCCGTCCTGGACGTCATGGTGTACTTCGGCCGGCTCAAGGGCCTGAGCCGGGACGCCGCGGCAGCCTGGTCGCGGACCTATCTGGAGCGGGTCGCCCTGGCGGACAAGGCCACGACCCGGCTGGACAAGCTCTCGGGCGGCCAGCAGCAGAAGATCCAGCTCGGCGTGACCATCATGAACGCCCCCGAGCTGCTGATCCTCGACGAGCCGACGCAGGGCTTCGACCCGGTGAACCGCCGGCTGCTCATGGACATCATCGAGGAGCAGAAGCGCGCAGGCGCCACCGTCATCATGGTGACCCACCAGATGGACGAGGTGGAACGGCTCTGCGACCGGGTCGTCCTGCTCAAGGACGGCGCCGCCGAGGCGTACGGGACCGTCGAGGACGTGCAGGACCAGTACGGCGGGACGGTCATCCGGGTGTCCTGCACCGGGGCGCTCCCCGCGTCAGACCTGTTCGACGTGATCTCGACGCAGGACGGCTCCGCTGTCCTTGCTCCGCGCGCAGGTGCGGATGCGGCCCAGATCCTGCACGAGCTCGTCGCGAACCGCGTGACGGTGCGCAGCTTCACTCCGGTCCGGACCTCTCTCGAGGAGATCTTCCTGCGGATCTACGGCAGCCAGAACGATCGAGTGGGGGCCTGAGACGTGAAGCAGCACAACCTCGGCACTGTCGTCGGCTTCGAGTTCCTCCGGGTCGTGACGAAGAGACGGTTCTGGGTCGCCGCTCTCGCCATCCCGGTCGTCCTCGCGGCGGTGTTCTCGCTCGTGTTCATCAGCAGCTCGAGCACCGACAACGCCTCGCAGGCCCAGAAGCGCGCGCAGTTCACATTCACCTACTCCGACGGCTCGGGGCTCGTCACCGCGGCGGTCGCCGCGCAGTTCGGCGGGATGAAGGCGACGGACGGGGACAAGGCCGTCGCCGACGTCAAGAGCGGCACGGTGGACGCGTACTTCGCCTACCCCGCTGACCCGGCGACGCAGCCGGTCCAGGTGTACGGGGTCGACCGGGGGATCTTCGAGAACGGCAAGTACGACGCCGTCGCGCGGCAGATCCTCGTGACGGGCGCCCAGCAGAAGATCGGCTCACCCGAGCTCACCACGATGGCGCAGGGCGACGTCAAGGTCACGGCGCTGACGTACAAGGACGGCCAGGTGTCCGGCGGTCTGGACACCGTGATCCCGCCGTTGCTGTTCCTGGTGGTCTTCTACCTCAGCATCGTCATGCTCGGGAACCAGATGCTCAACAGCACGCTCGAGGAGAAGGAGAACCGGGTCACGGAGATGATCCTCACGACCATGAACCCCACGACGCTCATCGTCGGTAAGGTCATCTCGCTGTTCCTGGTCGGCCTGGTCCAGATGCTGACCTTCGCGGTACCCGTGGTGGTCGGGTACGTCTTCTTCCGGTCGAACCTCAACCTGCCCGACGTCGACCTGTCGCACCTGGTCCTCGAGCCCCAGCCGATGGTCGTCGGGTTCCTGCTCCTCGTGGGCGGGTTCGTCCTGTTCACGGGCACGCTGGTCGCCATCGGCGCGATGGTCCCGACGGTCAAGGAGGCGGGCACCTACTTCGCCCCGCTGATGATCATGATCTTCGTCCCGTTCTACGTCGTGAGCGTGATCGTCAGCGACCCGCACGCGGTGATCGTCCAGGTCTTCACGTACTTCCCGTACACGGCGTCCGTCACCGCGATGCTCCGCAACGGTTTCGGGACCCTCACGCTGGCGGAGTCCGGCATCGTCATCCTCGAGCTGTTCGGGCTCGGGTTCGTCGCGCTGCGGCTCGCGGTCTACCTGTTCCGGTACGGGTCGATCGAGTACTCCAAGAAGCTCTCGCTGAGCAGCGTCCTGGGCCGCAGACGTCGTGTCTGACCCGCGGCAGCTACTCCCCCGACACCACGGCGCCTGTGCCAGACTGGCCGCGCCCCCAGACAGCAGTCGACGACGAACGGGCGGAACGTGAGCACCCAGGCGGTTGCCGAGAGCGCATCCCAGTCAGCTCCTCCGCGCGAGCACGTGCTCGTCGCGAGCGACCTGGTCCGTCGTTACGGGGACCTCACCGCCGTCGACGGCGTGTCCTTCCACATCGATCCAGGCGAGACGTACGGACTGCTTGGCCCCAACGGTGCCGGCAAGACCACGACGATCTCCATCATCGCCGGTCTCATCCCGGCCCACAGCGGGACGGTCACGGTCGCAGGGCAGCCGATGGGACCCCGCGAGGTCGACGCCAAGCGGTCGATCGGCCTGGTGCCGCAGGACCTCGCCATCTATCCCGAGCTCAGCGCCCGCGAGAACCTCGCGTTCTTCGGTCGGCTGCAGGGCATGCGGGGCAAGCCGTTGACGCGGCGCATCGACGAGGTCCTCGACCTCATCGCGCTGTCCGACCGCGCCAAGGACGCCACCAAGGAGTTCTCCGGCGGCATGAAGCGCCGGCTCAACATCGGCATCGGCCTGCTCCACGCGCCCACCCTGCTGATCCTCGACGAGCCCACCGTCGGCGTGGACCCGCAGTCACGCAACGCGATCCTTGAGTCCGTCGAAGCCCTCTCGGGCGGGGGCATGGCCGTCCTGTACACGACGCACTACATGGAGGAGGCCGAGCGCCTCTGCGACCGCATCGCGATCATCGACTCGGGGCGCATCCAGGCCGAGGGCACCCGCGGCGAGCTCATCACGCTCACGGGGGGGCTGGACTACATCCGGCTGACCGGGGAGGGTCAGATCGAGGCTGCGGCGACGGCGCTGCGCGGGCTCGACGCCGTCGTGCAGGTCGTCGCCGATCGTCGCCTGCTCACCCTGACCGTGCGTGACGCACCTGCCGCGGTGGCCGGCGTCGTCACCACCGCGACGGCCGCCGGGATGACCCTCGGCGAGGTCGAGATCGTTCGCCCTGACCTCGAGTCCGTCTTCCTGCACCTGACCGGGAAGGCCCTGCGGGACTGACCATGCGCCAGCTGTGGACCATGACCGCGTCGGACCTGCGGCAACGTGTCCGGGACAGGTCCGTCTTCATCTTCGGCCTCGTCGTCCCGCTCGCGCTGATGTTCGTGTTCAACCTAACGATCGGCAGCACGAACGACGTCGCCCTCACGCCGATCACCGTCAGCGTGTCGGTCCCCGCCGGCGACCAGCTCGCCGCGACGCTGGTGGCCGCCCTGGGCCAGGTGGATGCGTTCCCCATCACCGTGGACGAGGTGTCGGCCGACGAGGCCGGTGCGCGGGTTCGAGCGGGGAAGGCCCAGCTCGCTGTGGTTGTGCCCGACGGGTTCGGCGAGGCTGTCAGGCAGGGCCGGCCGGCCGTCGTCGACGTGACCGAGGGCAACGGGTCGAAGATCGAGACGCAGATTGCGCTGTCCGTCATGCAGGGGGTGCTCGACCACCTGTCCGCGAGCGCGGTCGTCGTCAACGCGGGCGTCCGGTCGGGGGTCGCGCAGGCCCGTCTCGGCGCCCTCGCCGAGCAGGCGGCAACTGTCATGCCGACCGTCAACCTGACCGAGGGGAAGGCCTCGAGCGAGCAGCTCAGCCCGTCCGGCGCCCTGGTCGCCGGCCAGGCCGGACTGTTCCTGCTCTTCACCGTCGGCTTCGGAGTTCTCGGGCTCGTCGCCGAGCGCGAGCAGGGCACCATGGCCCGCCTGCGCTCGATGCCGATGCGACCTGGCCTGATCGTGGCCGCCAAGGGACTGGTCAGCTACATCCTGGGAGTCGTCGCCACGACCGTCCTGCTCACGGTCGGGTCGAGGTTCTTCGACGTCTCGTTCGGCTCGCCGGCCGCCGTCGCAGTGCTCGTCCTCTGCGCGGTCGCGGCCGCCACGTCCCTGATGTTCATCATCGCGCGCGTGGCCCGGACGGCCGAGCAGGCCAATGTCGCCCAGTCGATCCTCGCCCTCGTGCTCGGCGTCGCCGGCGGGGCCTTCTTCCCGCTGGGTGCCACGGGTCTGGCCGGCCGGGTCCTCGACCTCAACCCGATCGCCGCGTTCACCCGCGGCCTGGGCATCACCTCGGGTGGTGGCGGGCTCGCGGACATCGGGGCCCCGGTCGCGATCATGCTGGGCTTCGCCGTCTTCGGCCTGGCGGTCTCCCGGCTGGTGCCGGACCGGGGGAGGGACCTGTGAGCGCTGCGCTCGCGATCGCCGGGGTCGAGCTGCGCCGGTTCCTGCGCGACAGGTCGAACATCTTCTTCGTCTTCATCTTCCCGCTGCTCCTGGTCCTGGTCCTCGGCGCGCAGTTCGGGGGTGGCGGCGGGAACGGCCGCGTCGCGATCGCCGGCAGCGACAGCGCACTGCGCACTGCAGTCGTGACCGCGCTCAGGGCGGACGGCGTCACGGTCACCCTGACCGGCTCCGACGCGATGCGCGAGCTGGTCGCGCGTGGGCGATCTGACGTCGGGCTCGACATCGCGCCGACCGCAGCCACCGCCTTCGACTCGGGGAAGGACATCGCTGTCGAGACGATCACGGGCTCGCAGCAGGGCGCGCAGGCGGTGCTCCAGCGGGTGCGGACCGCCGTCGGGGGACTCGCCGTCAGGCAGGGTCAGCTCGCCGCGCTGGTCGGCGCGGGGGTCGGGGAACCCCAGGCGAGCGCGGGACTCGCTGACGTCTCGGCGTCGGTGACGAGACCGAGCCTGGCGATCGTCGACATCGACCGCGTTGCTCAGGAGTTCTCCGGGCTGGGCAAGTTCGACCTCGGCGCGGCGGCCGAGACGCTCCTCTTCGTCTTCCTCGCCTCGCTGGCAGGCTCGTCGACGCTCATCCAGACCCGCAGGCTCGGGGTCATGGCGCGGACGCTCGCGGCGCCGGTCTCGGCGCAGCGGGCGATCGTCGGGCAGGCGCTCGGACGGCTCACGATCGCCGTGTTCCAGGGTGCCTACATCATGCTGGCGACCTCGGTGCTGTTCCGGGTCAGCTGGGGCAACCTCTGGCTCTCCCTGGTCGTGCTGGCGATGTTCAGCGCGGTCGCCGCGGGCGCCGCCATGCTGGTCGGCTCGGTCATCGACAACGACGGCGCGGCCTCGGGCATCGGTGTGGGGCTCGGCCTTGTGCTCGCGGCGCTGGGCGGGTGCATGCTGCCGCTCGAGCTCTTCCCGGCGACCTTGCGGACCATCGCCCACATCACGCCGCACGCCTGGGCGTACGACGCCTTCGCGAAGATCCAGCGCCACGGCGCCAGCCTGGTGGACATCCTGCCCCAGCTCGGGGTGCTCGCCGCAATGGCAGCGGTGCTGCTCGTGGCGGGCACCTGGACGTTGCGTAGGAGCATGGCCCGAGCGCTCTGACTCCGCGGGCCCGGCGCGCTGCCACTGTCCGCGAGGGCGCGACCGCCTACGCGCCGGCCGATGGCACCGCCAGGTACCTGCCCGGCGAAGGCTGGACCATCAGCGACTGGAGCGAGGAGCGCAGTCGCGCGGGCAGGCCCGCCACCACGTTGTCGTAGGAGTCCTCGATGAGCTCCTCGACGAAGTCCAGGTCGGCGGCCGGGCACAGCTCGACCGTGATCCAGTGCCGCTTGTTCATGTGGAACCCGGGACCGACGACCTCGTAGTTCGCGATGAGCAACGGCACCTCGTCCGGCTCGGCCTTGAGGTTCACGATCATGTGCTCGCTCACGCGAGCGTTGTGCCAGAGCAGGGCGAACATCTTGCCGTGGATCCGGAACACGTGGCTGTCCGGTCCCCAGGGCCAGTCGACGGCCGAGCCAGGCAGCGCGAGACACGCCTCGCGACACCACTGGGCGAAGCCGTCCGGCGTCGGTCGCACGGATCCCTGAGCAGGTGGACGACCCCGGTACGCGCCGCTCGCCGATTGGTCGCCCACCTGGCCCACCCTAGCTCGGGACCCCGCCACGCCACCGGTCCCAGGAACGGCTCGGTCAGCCGAGCGCCACCATGTGACCGTCGTCGGTGGTCGTGAACAGGTGATGCGCCAAGACGAGCATCGGGCCCGGGGGTCCTGTCAGGGAGCTCGTCCAGCGGCTCGATCCGTCCTGCAGGTCGACCCCGCGCAGGAGCGACCCGGCAGATGCCGCCGCGGCGTCGAGCACGAGCAGCGACCTCCCGTCGGTCTCGAGCGAGACGCCCGCGGCGGCGTCGACATGCACCGTCCACCGCACGGCGCCGGTCGCAGCGTCCTGCGCTCGCAGCGCCCCGGCACCGATCGAGTAGACCGTGCCGTCCAGCACGACCACGGCACTCACGGCGCCGTTGGTCGTCCACCGCAGATCACCGGTGGCCAGGTCCCACGCGGTCAGCGCAGGGCCTGAGGTCAGGAGCAGCATCGGTGCCGAGCCGTCGTCCGGGCCGGTCATGACCTGCTGATCTGGGGGAGTCACGATTGTGGCACCGGTAGTGAGATCCGTGGTCGTGGTGCCCCGACCGGTGCGCGCGTAGGTCGTCCGCACGACGTGCCCACCGGGCGTCGCGCGGATCGACCACCCATCGTCCACCGGCAGGCCGCTCCACTCGTGGACAACGGCACCCGCCGCGGAGAGCTCCCACACCTGCGTGCCGGCGTCGACCAGGAGGCCGTCGCCCGACGATGAGACGCTTGCCCCGGTCAGGGCCACGTCGGGCGCTGACGTGCTTACCGGCCGCGCGGTCCAGACGGTCCGCCCCGTGCGTGGGTCGAACCGGGTCACCTCGCTTCGCCCGTCGACCACCGAGCCGATCGCGATGTCCGTCCCGAGACTGCTGATCGTGTCCGTCGGAGTCGCCGGATACGTCGCGAGCACGTGACCGGTGCGCGGGTCGATGACCGCAAGGTGGACCTTGGTCGCGTGGGTCGACGTGTCGGGATAGTCCACCGGCGGGGCGGGCGCTTGGTCCACGACGACACACGCCAGCATCGCTCGGTGCGGACCGTCCACGGCGCCGTCGGCGAGCGCGCACTGGTCGCCCGACGCGTGCGGACCCGCCAGGGGCAAGGACCACACCGCGGTCCCGGCACGGGCATCGACACCGCGAGCGACGGCGCCCTCAGTCTCGCCGCGCCACGTGCCGACGAGCACTCCACCCACGTCGTGCGTGGTCGCCGAGCCGGTGCTGAGGTCGGACCAGAGCTCGTGCGGGGGACCGCCGAGAGGACCGACGATCCCCGGCACGTCCGCCAGGCCGGCGAGCCGGCGCCGCTCCTGGGCGGACTGCACCACCGACGGCAGCACCAGGACGAGGACCGCCGCTCCGGCCGCCAGTCCCCGCCAGTGCCGTCGCCACCACGGGAGCCGCCGCGCCGGAGGGACGGCACCGGTCAGTGCACCGCCGGGTTCCCGGGACGCGGGTGGCTCGACGATCCCGACGTCCTGCATGGTTTGTGCAACGAACCTGGCAGCTGAGCGTCGTCTCCGGTATGCGCACCCTGGGAGTCGCGCGCAGTCGGAGAGCCCGGTGCGTGGGCTCGCCCGACGCCTACTTCTGCCGGGTGAGCTCGATCGGCCGGACCCCGAACCACTCGGCCTCGGCTGGGTCGTGGGTGATCAGGAGGGTCGTCCGGCCGGCGCAGCGTTCCCGGACGTAGGACATCACCAGGGTCTTCGCCTCGGAGTCGAGCCCCTTGAACGGCTCGTCGAGGACGAGGAGGTCCGCGTCGGCCATCAGGGCCCGGACGATGGCGACCCGTCGACGCTGCCCGCCGGAGAGCTCACGCACCGGCTTCACGAGAGTGTCGCCGTCCAGGCCCGCGAGGCGAAGCGCGTCGTCCACCGCGGACGGATCGGTCGTCCGCGCGAGCACCAGACGCACGTTGCGGGCAGCCGTGAGCTGCTCGCACAGCCGGTCTTCCTGAAAGACGGCCGCCAGCCGGCGGTCGTCGAGACCCCGGATCTCCCCGGCGTCGGGTACTGCCAGCCCCAGCAGCAGCCGCGCGAGCGTGGTCTTCCCGGAGCCGTTGGGTCCCATCAGTGCTGTGACGCGACCTTCGGCCAGGTCGAGGTCGAGCGCGTCGAGCACGACCTGATCGCCGAAGCGCTTCGTGAGCCCCCGTATCGCGATCATGCCGGGGCCCCGTGCAGCAGCCGGGGCTGCGCCCTTCCGAGCAACCATGCGACCAGCCGCTCCAGGCCGTAGCTGATCGCAATGATGACCACGGTCCAGGCGAACAGGTCGGCGGTGCTCAGGAAGATCTTTGCCTGATACATCCGCTCCCCGATGCTGCCCTGCGGCAGGCCGATCACCTCGGCGGCGACACCGCTCTTCCAGGCCAGACCGATGCCGATCCGGCAGCCCGCGACAAAGTAGGGCAGGACCGCGGGGATGTCGATGGCCGGGAGCCGGCGACGAAGCGGCACCCCGAACACGGCGGCGACCTCGAGCAGAGAGCGGTCGCGGTTGCGGATGCCCTCCAGGACTGTCGAGTAGATGATCGGCACGACCATGAGGAAGCTGACGATGAGCGCCAGGCGGCTGCTGTCGGCCCAGATCAGCACCAGGATGATGAAGCTCACCACCGGCGTGCTGCGCACCGCCGACACCATCGGGGTCGTGAGCGCGTCGACGATCCGGGAGACCGAGGCCAGCGCCGCCCCGAGCACGCCGACAACGGCCGCCAGCAGGAACCCGCCCACGATGCGGACGAACGAGTACCCGATGGTGCCCCAGAAGCTCGCGGTCCTCGCCAGCTCCCCGAGCCGGAGGAGCACGGCTCCGGGCGTCACGAGCAGGAGCTCCTGGCCCACCGCGAGGGCAGCCCCCTGCCACACAGCCAGCCAGAACGCGATGACCAGCAGCAGGCGCCCTAGTCTCCGCTGCAGGGGGTGGGTTGTCGCGTCAGCGCTGGTAGTAGAGGTCATCGCCGGGCATGGTTCCGCCGACCGAGGCCGGCTCGGCGTCGAAGAGCACCTTGAGGTACCCGTTCAAGAGGCTCTTGAGCTTGGTCCCCTCGATGTAGGTGATGTTGCAGGCGGGGAGCGCTTTCAGCGCGATCTCCGCCGACGGCGTGATGCCGGCCTTGAAGATCAGGTCGGCGGACTCGGCGGGATTCGTGACCGTGAACTTGGTCGACGCCTCATAGTCAGTCAGGAAGTCGTTGAAGGCGGCGCGGTGCTTCTCGGCCCACAGCTTGTTGACCACGACGACGCCCGAGACCGCCTGAGAGCCCGAGGTCAGCTTGGCCCACTCATCGGTGAAGCTCACCGCGGTGTGGATCGTCGGGTTCTTGACCTTCACGACGGTCGCGAAGGGCTGCGGCAACAGGCCGATCGCGTCCGGCTTGGCCGCCAGCACCGCGGCGACCTCGGTGGCCTCGCTCTTGAACTGGATGTTCACGTCGGTGGCCGGATCAAGGCCGCTGCTCTTCAGGAAGTAGTCCAGGGTGTACTCGGGCGAGCCGCCCTTCCCGACGCTGTAGATCGTCTTTCCCTTGAGATCGGCGATGCTCTTGATGGAATCACCGGACTGGACGAGCTCCAGCACGCCGAGGGTGTTGATCGCGGCCACCTGGACCTGACCGTCCGATCCCTTCAGCTTGTTGTACAGGACGGCGGGGAGGTTGGACGGCAGCATGGAGACGTCGAACTCTCCCTTCACGACCCGATCCAGGAGCTCTTCCGGGGCGCCGTACATCGTGACCCGGTAGTCCTGCTTCCCGCGGCCGGCATCGGCTTCGCTCATGAGCTTGACCAGGCCCATGGTGGTCGGGCCCTTCAGCGACCCGATCCGGATCGTCGTCGCAGCGGTGGACGAACCGGCGCTGGGCGAGCCCGAGCTGGACGCAGTGGTGCTGCCACAGCCGGTCACCAAGGTCAGCGCCAGCATCACGCCCGCTGCCACACACACGCGTCGCTTCATGGAGGTCGGGCCCTTCATCGGGTCGAGACGATCGGCTCGCCCCGGAACGGGGCGTAACTGGTGTGGAGCAGGTGGTGGGCAGTCTCCGAGTTGGGTTCGCCGTAGAACTCGTCGTACAGCCGGAGGATGTCGGGGTTCTCCTGGGACTTGCGGTACCGGGAGGTGTGGTCGATGTTGATGAGCACCTTCTGGCGGGCCGCCATCTCGCCGACGCGGTCAGGTACGGGATGTCCAGCGCCGTTGATGCAGCCACCCGGGCAGGCCATCACCTCGACCAGGTCGTAGCCCACGTCCTCGCCGGCGACGATGCGCCGCACGAGTGGATCGACGTTGTTGAGGCCCGAGATCACGGCCACCCGGACGGTCGTGCTGCCCGCTGTGACGGTCGCCTCCTTGAAGCCCTCGAACCCGCGGACCTCGTTGAAGTCGAGCTGGTCGACCAAGGGTTCGCCGGTGAGCTTCTCCACGGCCATGCGCAGCGAGGCCTCTGCCACGCCGCCCGAGGCGCCGAACAGCACGCCCGCGCCGCTGACCCGGGAGTAGGGCGCGTCGAATTCGCCAGGCGTGATGTCGTCAGCCTTCAGGTGCAGCATCTCCACCATCTCGATGAACTCCGTGGTCGTCAGGACGGCATCGACGTCGCGGATCCCCTCGGGCGCGAACTCCGGCCGGGCGGCCTCGTACTTCTTCGCGAGGCACGGCACGATCGACACGACGTACAGCTCGTCAAGACTGATGCCCGCCTGCTGGGCGAAGTGGTTCTTCACCGTGGTGCCCATCATCTGCTGGGGCGACTTGCAGCTCGACAGGTGGGGGATCATCTCCGGCCACCGGCGCTCGACGAGGTTCACCCAACCGGGGCAGCACGACGTGAAGTGCGGCAGCACCCCGCCGGACGTCACGCGGCTGAGGAACTCGGTCGTCTCTTCCATGATCGTGAGGTCGGCGGCGAACGAGAAGTCGAACACCTTGTCGAAGCCGACCTTGCGCATCATGCCGGCGATGAACGCCGACGCCTCGTCGAAGGGGATCCCGTACTCGGCCGCGATCACGCTGCGGACCGCGGGCGCGACGAACCCGACCACGACCTTCTGCGGGTCGTTGATCGCCGTGAACACGTCGCAGCGCTCGCGCACGTAGTCGAGGGCTCCGCACGGGCACGCCCGCACGCACTGGCCGCACGAGACGCAGTCGGTGAGTCCGAGGGGCAGGTTGGTCGTGGTGCCTACCGTCATGTGCCCGGCATGGAACTGGAACGCGAGCACTCCCGGGCCCTCGATCTCGGCACACGCGGCAACGCACCGGCCGCACCCGATGCACTTGTTGTTGTCGCGGATGATGAACGGGTGGTCCGCCACGATCGGTGAGTACGGGCGGATGTGCAAGGGGGTCGTGAATACGACGCCGTGGTTGCTCGCCTCTTGGCGCAGGTCGCAGTGGTTCTGCTTGGCGCAGCCGCACCTGAGGCAACGGGCCGCCTCGGCACGGGCCTGCGCCTCGGTCAGCCCGGTCTCGACCTCGATGAAGCTGCCTGTGCGAGCTGCGGGAGCCAGACCCGGCATGGTCGAGCGCTCCAGCTTGGGGATGGCCTCGAACTCCGCCCGCGGCAGGTCCTCGAGCGTCCCGCGGCTGCACGTGTAGTCCTCCGTGCTCGGGCGCACGTAGCCGCGGGTGACGAACTCGTCGATCGCCATCGCTGCGCGACGTCCCGATGCGACGGCCTGGATGACAGTCGCCGGACCGGTCACGCAGTCACCGCCCGCGAAGACGTTCGACTCCGACGACTGCATCGTGAAGCCGTCGACGTCGATGTCGCCCCACTTGTTGAGGCGCACCGGCAGGTCGTTGTAGAGGAACCCGGTGTCGGTGCTCTGGCCGATGGCACCGATGATGGTGTCAGCCTCGATGATGAAGTCGCTGCCCTCGATCATCACCGGCCGGCGCCGTCCGGACCTGTCCGGCTCACCGAGCTCCATCCTGGTGCAGTGCAGCTGCTTGGTGCCGTCGTCGGCCGCGGTGATCTTGGTGGGAGCGGTGAGGAAGACCATCTCGATGCCCTCGTGCAGCGCCTCCTCCACCTCGAACGGCTCGGCGGGCATCTCGGCACGGGTACGCCGGTAGACGAGCTTGACGTTCTTGGCACCCATGCGCAGGGCGGTCCGCACGCAGTCGATCGCGGTGTTGCCGCCGCCGATCACGACGACGTTGTCGCCGCGCGAGCGGGTCGAGCCCTTGGTGATGTGTCGCAGGTAGTCGATGCCGAGCTCGACGTTCTCGAGACGGTCCCCGTCGATGCCCAGCGGCGTCGCACGCCACGAGCCGATCGCCAGGTACACCGAGTCGAAGTCCCGCTTGAGGTCCTCGAGGTGCAGGTGCGTGCCCAGCGCCTTGCCGGTGACGATCTGGACGCCCAGCGCCTGGATGACGCCGATCTCCTGGTCCAGCGTCTTCTTCGGGAGCCGGTACTCCGGGATGCCGTAGCGCATCATCCCGCCAGCGTGGTCCTGCTTCTCGAATACGGTGACGGCGTGGCCGGCGATCGCGCTGTAGTACGCGGCGGACAGGCCGGAGGGCCCGGCGCCGACGACGGCGATCCGCTTGCCGGTCAGCGCCCCGACCCGCGGGAGCCAGGGCTTGTCCTGCGCCATGTCCCAGTCGGCGGCGAACCGCTTGACGTAGTTGATCGCGACGGGCTCGTCGACGAGGCTGCGGCGACACTCGGACTCGCACGGGTGAGGGCACACGCGACCGCACACCGAGGGGAACGGGTTGCGGTCCTTGATGACGCGGACGGCGGCCTGGAAGTTCCCGTCCGCCACGTGGCTCAGATACGTCTGGATGTCGATGTTGCCGGGGCAGGTCTCGACGCAGGGCGCGACGCAGTCGGCGTTGTGGTCGCACAGGAGCTGCTCGAGCCGCACCTTGCGGTACTCGACGAGCCGCGGGGAGTGGGTCGTGATGACCATACCGGCCTGCACCGGAGTCAGGCACGCCTTCACGTCACGCGGCGCGTCGGACCCGACCTCGACGACGCACAGGCCGCAGTTGCCGTTGGACCGCTCGAGCCGGATGTCGTGGCAGAGCGACGGCACCTCGATGCCCTCGAGCGTGAGCGCGTCGAGAATCGTCAGCCCCTCGACGACCTCGATCTCACGATTGTTCACCGTGACGGTGAAGCGGTCGCTCTCAGACAGTTCGTGCACGCCAGACCTCCGTTGGTGTGATCGCGGGCGCAGCAACAGCTCTCCGCGCCTTCCGCTACCGCTCGCTTCCAGCACGTTGGTGCCGACGCTGGCTCCTGCTTGCACAGTAGGGCTGCGCTTCGACGTGTTTGCCGGACTTCGTACCTAGGTGGAGGCCGCGGTGCTCCGCGAGCACTCCGCGCTTACCGGAGCCGCAGCGGCGACACATCAGCACTGGCATGGCAGGCGGACGCAGCAGCTCGGTCGATCCGCCCGCCTGGCCTCGTTGCGGGCGGCTGGCTCATGGCCATGTCGTTCATGCGAACGCCGCGGGCTGCGCGCCCAGGCCGAGGTCGCGGACGTCGAGCCAGGCGAGGTGCGTCCCCTCGGGCGGCGTGTACGCCACGCCCGGCAGGAGGTCGTGGACCAGCTCGGCGAGCGTGCGGCGGTTGCGCTCGAGATACGCGATGACGTCGTCGAGCCACGGCCTACCCGCGGTGAACGCGGCGGTGTACGCGATCACGCCGAGGTTCGCCGCGCCGTGCTCGGCAGCCGGACCGACCTGGGACCACCGATCGCGGTCCCGGTCGTTCGACAGGATCACCTCGGCGCACTTCAGACCCGGCAGGTTCCACGCCTTGGAGGCCGACGCGGCCGTGAGCGTGCGGCCGGCGGGTAGCCGAACGACCCGGACTCGACCGCCGTATGCAGCGCCCGCGTGATCGGTGGCGCGATCCCGAAGTCCATCTCGGCCTGGCGCGCTCGGTCGCGGGCGCGGTGTCCGGTCAGGGCATGATTTCGAAGGCGATCCGCAGCGCCGCGTCCGTGCGCTCCTGGGCGGTCCCGCCGAGCTCGCTCGCGCCCTTGCTGGCCATCAGGATCGTCATGATGGCGATCCTGGCGCGGAGTCGGTCCTCGAGCGTTGCGCCCGGAGGAGTGCTCGCGCGCCACAGCTCTTCCTTGTAGCGGTGCACGATGTCGGTGGCCTGCGGCAGCGAGGCGAGTGACGCCTCGTTCTGCTGCACGCACCGCATCAGGTCGCCGACGCCGCTCTGGGCGAGCCCGGCCAACCGGCGCAGCATCTCCTGGCGCCGCTCGCGCGTGGAGGGCGCCGAGCCGACCCAGGCAACCAGGCCGTCGACGGACTTCCCGATGTCGGTGACCAGGCTCTCGAGGATGTTCTCCTTGGTCCGGAAGTGGTAGTAGAGCGCGGCCTTCGTGACGCCGAGGTCCTCGGCGATCTCGCGCAGGGACGTCTTGTCGTAGCCGTCCTCGGTGAACCGGCACAGCGCGATCCGCTGGATCTCGCTGCGCGTGTCGCTGCGCCTCCGAGTGTCCGCCGTCATGTGCCGTCATCTCCTGTCCGCGATTGCCCATCGTACTTACTTGACGACCGGCAAGTATGGGTCCTAGGGTCGAGTCTACAACTTGCCGGCCGGCAAGTAGATGAGGACTCCGGCACACGACACCCCGTCGTCTGACGAAAGTTGTCCGGCCCCCACCTCGAGCGCCGCCGCTCCCCACCTTCCAGGAAGGTCCTCCGATGGACTCTGCCATGCCCCCGACCGCGGCGAACCGCGCGCCGCGCGACACCCTGCCCGATCCCCGCCGCTGGTGGGGCCTCGCTGTCATCGCCCTCGCCCAGCTCATGGTGGTGCTCGACATGACCATCGTGAACATCGCCCTTCCGTCCGCCCAGGCCGACCTCGGCATCAGCGACGCCAACCGGCAGTGGGTCGTGACGGCTTACACGCTCGCCTTCGGCGGGTTGCTCCTGCTCGGCGGCCGCGTCGGCGACCTCATCGGGCGTCGACGGGCTCTGATCATCGGCCTGATCGGCTTCGCCGGTGCCTCGGCCCTCGGCGGGGTCGCCACAACCGGCGGCATGCTCCTGGCCGCGCGGGGGCTGCAGGGTGTCTTCGCGGCGCTCCTCGCGCCCGCGGCCCTGTCGCTGGTGAGCGTCACGTTCACCGAACCGCACGAGCGCGCCCGGGCGTTCGGCATCTACGGGGCCATCGCTGGTGGCGGCAGTGCGATCGGACTGATCTCCGGCGGCCTGCTCACCGAGTACCTGAACTGGCGCTGGTGCCTGCTCGTCAACGCTCCGATCGCGATCATCGCTGTGATCGGTGCGAGCACGTTCCTGCACGACCGGCGTCGCGACAGCGAGACCCGGCTCGACGTCGTCGGTGCCGTGCTCGCCAGCGGCGGCCTGCTCTCAGTCGTCTACGGCCTGAGCGAGGCCCAGCAGCGCGGTTGGACCTCCGCGTTCGTGCTCTCGCTGCTCGCAGGCGGACTGGTGCTGCTCGCGCTGTTCGTCGTGGCCGAGGGACACGTCGCGCACCCGTTGCTGCCGATGCGCGTCCTGCGCGACCGCAACCGGGCCGGCGCGCTGCTCAGCGTCGGGCTGGTCACGGTCGGGATGTTCGGCATGTTCCTGTTCCTGACCTACTACCTGCAGGTCACCCTGGGCTACTCGCCGGTCCGCACCGGCCTGGCGTTCCTGCCGCTCACGGCGGGGATGATGACTGGCGCCGTCGGGATCGCGAGCCGGCTGCTGCCGCGGGTCCCGGCGCGCCTGATCATGACGCCGGGGCTGCTGGTCGCTGCGACCGGGCTGGTCCTGCTGACCCGGATCCAGGTGGACTCGAGCTACGCGACCCACGTCCTGCCGTCGTTGCTCCTGCTCGGGCTCGGCATGGGTGCGACGTTCATGCCCGCGATGAGCACGGCGACCTTCGGTGTCGCACCGCGGGACGCCGGGGTCGCCTCCGCCATGGTCAACACGTCGCAGCAGGTCGGCGGGTCGATCGGGATCGCGCTGCTGAACACCGTCGCCACGTCGGCCACGGCGAGCTACCTCGCCACGCACGGCACGAGCCAGCTCGCCATGGCGACCGGCGTCGTGCACGGGTTCTCCGTCGCGATCTGGTGGGCCGTCGGGTTCCTGCTCGCCGCGGCCGTCCTCGCGAGCGTGCTCATCACGGCCCGGCCCGCCGCTCCCACCGTCGTCGAGGTCCCGCAGGAGCGGGTGCCGGCCCTCGTGTGAGGCTCCCGCCCGCCGCGGCGGACGAGAATACGAGCGGGGCGACGCGCACGGGCGTCGTCCCGCTCGCGTGCGACGGGGTACCTACTCAGGCGGCTCGGTCGCGAGGGCCTCCATGATCGGCTGGAGCTCGAGCCACCACTGGTCGATCGGTCGGCGGAACTGGGTGTCGACGAGATCGGTCATGGCCTTCATCGGCACCGTGGTCAGGGCGTCGTCCGTCAGCCCGACGAAGCCCCACTCCCGCTTGCCTGCCACGATCTGACCCGAGAGCCAGTCCACGCAGTACGCGGCGAGCCGGGTCGCGTGGACGCGGTCGTAGGGCGTGGGGTTGCCGCCCTGCTGCAGGTGGCCTAGGACCATCGGGCGCACGTCGAAGTGGCCGCCCGACTCCTCCGTGAACAGCTGGCACAGGAACTCCGTCGTGTACCCGACGCTCGCTGCCTCGTTGCGGATCGCCAGGTGGAAGCTCCGGCCGGCCGCGAAGCCAGCCACCATCGTCGCGACGTCTTGGGTGAGGTCGGCCAGGTGCACGCCCTGCTCGTGGAGGTAGACGCGCTCGGCACCGACGGACAAGGCGCCCATGAACGCGAGGTAGCCGCAGTAGCGCCCCATGACCTCGACGACGAAGCATCGGCGCGACGCCATCGCCGACTGCTTCAGCCGGTCCACGGAGCTGACGATCGCGCACAGCGCCGTGTCGGCACCGATGGCCATGTCCCAGCCCGGCAGGTTGTTGTCGATGGTCGTCGGCAGGCAGATGACGGGCACCTGGAACCCGGGATAGCGGTCCCGCTCCTGGAGCATCCGGTGGATCGTCTCGTAGGCGCGGTGCCCGCCGATCACCAGGAGCGCCTGGATGTCGTGGTTCTCGAGCGCGCGGCTCACCGCGTAGTACTGCTCGACCCCGGGTGCCGCCCGGCTCGTGCCGAGCTCCGCACCACCGATGCTCACCCAGCCGTCGACGTCCCCCCACGTCAGCTCGCTCACGTCGCCGTCGATGAGGCCCTGGAAGCTGCCCCGGACGCCCAGCATCGTGTGCCCGCGGGACAGGCCGAAGCGCACGGCCGCCCGCACAGCGGTGTTCATGCCGGGCGCGAGCCCGCCCGCGTGGATGATGGCGATCCGCGAACCCGCCGGCAGGTCCGTCGGCGCGACCTGGGCGATGCGCTGGAAGACCTGCACCATCTCGCTGAAGGTCGAGCCGCGTGCGGCCATCGCACCCTCGTAGTCGCCGGCGTCGATCAGCCCGGGGATCTCCCGGGTGCGCTGGACGGCCTCCATGAGGGGGCTCCGGTGCACCCGGTTGTTGCGCATGCCGATGAGCTGTGGCTCGTCGTCCGGGCCGGCGCCCAGGACCTCCATCGCCGCCGCGTGGCCGACGAGCGTCGGCATCCACCGGTCGTACGCACTGGGGGTGCCGCCTCGTTGCACGTGCCCGAGGATCGTGACGCGGGTGTCCTCACCGAGCCGCTCCTCGAGCAGGTCGCGGACGCCCTGGCTCGTGATGGGCTCTCCGGACCGGGACCGGGCGCCCTCGGCTACGACCACGATGCTGTCGCGGCGTCCGGCAGCGCGCCCCGCACGCAGCTGGGCGCACATCTCGTCCTCCCAGCCGTCGGGCGGGGGGTTCTCCGGGATCAGGACGTAGTCGGCGCCGCCGGCGATCGCGCTCATCAGGGCGAGGTAGCCGCAGTGCCGGCCCATGACCTCCACCACGAACGAGCGCTGGTGGCTCGCCGCGGTGCTCGAGAGTGCGTCGATCGCCTCGATGATCCGGTGCAGGGCCGTGTCGGCACCGACCGTCATGTCGGTGCCGACCATGTCGTTGTCGATCGAGCCGACGACGCCGGCCGTCATGAGGCTGCCGTGTCGCCCGGCCTGCTCCGCGGTGATCTCGCCTGCTGCGACGAGCTCGGCGAGCAGCCCGCGCCACTCGGTGCGGAACAGGTCCGTCCCGGACAGCGAGCCGTCCCCACCGATCACGACGATGCGGTCGATGCCGTGCTGCACGAGGTTGCAAGCGGCCTTGAGCCGCCCCTCGCGCTGGCGGAAGTCGGCCGAGCGGGCGGTCCCGATCACGGTGCCGCCACGGTGCAGGATCGAGCCCACCGAGCCCCAGTCGAATTTCTTGATCCGGTCGCCGCCGTCCACCAGGCCCTGCAGGCCCTCGTAGACCGCGTACACGTCCGCCCCGGCACCGATGGCTGTCCGGACCACTGCCCGGACCACCGCGTTCATGCCCTGGGCGTCTCCGCCGGAGGTGAGGACCGCGATCGCGGGCCTCGGGCTCACCGTCTCGTTGTCGACGGGCGCCGTGCTGCCCATGTTTGATCCCTTGGTCGGCGCTTGGCTCTCCCAGGAGCCTACGGCGGGGACGGGGCACACCACACAGGACCATCGGGCCGCGCGCCGGCGGCCGCGCGCGGCGCCCGGTCCGGTGCGCGTCGGGCGACGCCGGGCGAACTAGCCTGGGCCGCATGATCTTGCTGCGGTTCGCCGGACGCACGCCCGAGGTGCACGAGACCGCCTGGATCGCCGAGAGCGCCGCCCTGATCGGCAAGGTGCGCGTGCACGCCGATGCGAGCGTGTGGTTCGGCACGGTGCTGCGCGGCGACATCGACGAGATCGAGATCGGACCCGGGTCGAACCTGCAGGACAACGTCGTCGTACACACCGAGCAGGGGTCCCCGGCGATCGTCGGGCGCGGCGTGAGCGTCGGGCACGGTGCGGTGGTCCACGGCTGCACCATCGAGGACGGCTGCCTGATCGGGATGAACGCGACGGTGCTCACCGGCGCTGTCGTCGGGCGTGACTCGCTCGTGGCCGCTGGAGCGGTCGTCCTCGAGGGGACCGTGATCCCGCCGCGCTCGCTCGTGGCGGGGGTGCCCGGAAAGGTGCGCCGCGAGCTCACCGACGAGGAGGTCGAGGGCCTGCACGGCAACTCGTCGCGGTATGTCGCCCGCGCGAACGACTACCGCGTCCACGGGGACCGCTGAAGCTGCCGGGTGGGACTTGATCCCCGTCAAGGACGGGTGGCCACGATCTTCGTAGCGTCGGTACAACCCGAGCGAAGGAGAACCCGATGGTCATCAACAGCATCAACCGCATCGTCACTCTGCTGGCCGCGCTGAAGCCCGCCACCGTGCAGGCCCACTGCGACACCGCCGAGGGCCCGGCCGTCAAGGACGGACGTACGGCGCTTCAGACGGGCAACATCAACCACGCGCTCGCGTGGATCCCCGCCGACGGCGAGGCCGAGCTGCGCGACGTCTTCGAGAAGGCCCGGAAGGTCCGCACGCTCGGGGCCGAGGCCGCCGAGCTGGCCGATCGGCTGTTCCTCGAGACGATGGTCCGCATCCACCGGATGGGCGAGGGCGTCGGCTTCACCGGTATCCAGCCCGCGGGCACCCAGATCGACCCGGTGGTCGCGGCGGCGGACGCGGCCATCGCCGAGGGCTCGGACGCAGCATTGCTGCCGATGGTGCCGGCAGAGCGTCGCGCCGAGCTCCACGAGCGCTTCCGGGCCGCGCTGGCCGTACAGGACTTCGACGTGGACGACGTCGCGGCCGGGCGACGTTACTTGGCCGCCTACGTGAGCTTCTTCAAGTACGCCGAAGGCGAGGACCACGAGCACCACGGGCACGAGGGTCATGCCCAAGGGCACGAGCACTAGGCCTCGGCCATGATCCGCCTCGTCAAGGTGGCCGGCGAATCCATGGCCCCCACCTACCGCTCGTCCGACCTGCTGCTCACGCGGCAGGGCGGACGGGCGGGGGTGCGGGCCCGACGCGGCGATGTCATGGTGTTCAGCCACGGCGGGGTGCGGATGATCAAGCGCATGGTCGGGATGCCGGACGACCTCGTCGAGCTCGAGGCCGGACGCCTGTTCGTGAACGGCGAGTCGGTCGACGGACGCCCGCGGGTGCGGGGCGCCTTCACCCAGACCTGGCGCGTTCCTCCGTCGAACTACTTCATGGCCGGCGACAATGCGGCCGTCTCGGACGACTCCCGCGTCTGGGACGAGCCCTTCGTCCGGGTCGAGAGTCTCGACACGGTGGTGACGGGCCGGTTGTGGGGGCGCCGTCGCCCCGCGGGCTCACTCCTGGTCGGCCAGCTGCTGAAGCCGATCAGGTTGCGTGATCGACACCGACCGTCCTGCGCCGATCGCGACCAGCCCCTGGTCGGCGAGGCTCTTCAAGGCCCGGCTGAAGCTCTCCGGGGTCGTGTCGAGCAGGGCGGCCACGTCCTTCTTGGCGAGCGGAAGGCGCACCGTGGCGATGCGATCCCGCCAGGTGCTGGGCAGGCCCAGGAGGTAGTCGGCCAGGCGGCTCTCGACGTCGCGCGAGGTCAGTGAGCTGAGCCGGTGCTCGGTGTCGGCGAGCCGCTCGCTCACTGCGGCCAGCATCCGAAGGCCGATGCCGGGGTACTTCAGGATCAAGGCCTCGAGATCGTCATGGCGGAACACGCAGAGCCGACACTCGTCCAGCGCCGTCGCGTAGTCGTCGGGCCGCTGCCCGGTGAACACGGAGGTCTCTCCGGTAAAGTCCCCTGGCCCCAGCACCCGGACGAGCTGCTCGGAGCCGTCGGCGGCGACCCGGACGATCTTGAGGCGTCCCGTGTGGAGCACCAGGAGCTGCGACACGTTGTCGGCGGCGGAGTAGGCGATCTCACCCGCCTGCAGGTGCGTCGGCCGCGCGAGCACCTCGACCCGCTGCCGGTCGTGCGCCGACAGGCCAGCGAAGACCGGGACGCGCGCGACGCAGGAGTCGGCCATGACCCCAGCCTAGGAACCTTGCGCGTCACCCGTGCTCACGACGTCAGCATGATGACCAACCGGTGCGGCTCGTCATGGCCGGACCAAGTGGGCGAGCCCTGCGGTGAACGCAGTCGCGCTCCCTCGGCGCGCCCCACAGAATCGATGCGCTTCTGTGACCCGAATCACTTGACTACGTAGACATGACAGGAGTTGACTACGTAGTCATTCGACATCGAAGGGGGACCGGATCGTGACCGACGGGCTCGTCGCCAGCAAGCCGCACCCCGTGGTCGCCATGGACGTGGCACGCGCCGCGGGTGTCTCGCAGAAGACGGTCTCCCGCGTCATCAACGGTGACCCGCATGTGAGCAACGAGGTGCGCGAGCGTGTCAACGGCGCGATCGTGGCCCTGGGCTACCGGCCCAACCGCGCCGCTCGCAACCTCGTCCTCGGTCGCAGCCACACCATCGGGGTGCTGTCCGTCGGGTCGACGGACTTCGGGCCGTCTTCGCTGATGGTGGCGGCCGAAAGTGCGATCCGCAGCGCCCGGTACGCGATGTCGGTCATCAACACGTTCGAGGACGAGCTGGAGACGATCACCCGGTCGCTGCGGGCGCTGGTCGACCAGGGCGTCGACGGGATCGTGGTCAACGAGCCGGCCGGGGCATTCGCGCTGGACGCAGGCGTCCTCGGTGACCTGCCGGTGCTGAGCCTGTCAGGCTCCTACGGCATCTCGACCAGCGAGATCGTCGTGGACGCGGACCAGGTGTCGGGTGCCCGGAGCGCGACGGAGCACCTGCTCGGGCTGGGGCACCGCACGGTGCACCACATCGCTGGCCCGCTGAGCTGGTGGTCGGCCAGGCTGCGGCTTGAGAGCTGGCGCAGCTCGCTCCAGGCCGCCGGCGCACCGGAGCCGGCCGTCGAGCGCGGCGACTGGACCGCTCGGTCCGGCTACGAGCTGGGTGCGCGCCTGGCCGCAGACCCGGATGTCACGGCTGTCTTCGCGGCCAACGACCAGATGGCGATCGGCCTCCTGCGCGCGTTCGAGGAGGCCGGCCGTGACGTGCCGGGTGACGTCAGCGTCGTCGGCTTCGACGACGTCCCCGAGGCCGCGTACCTGTCGCGGGCCCTCACCACCGTTCGTCAGGACCTCGCCTACCTGGCCACCTTCGGCGTCGGCATGCTCATCGACGCCATCGAGAACCCGCGGCCGCAGGACCGCCGCGAGAACGTCCCGGTCGAGCTCGTGATCCGGGAGACAACGGCCGCACCGCCACCCCGGCGATGACGGACCCCACCAGCACGCCTGCAAGGCACACAAGGGAGTGGAGCATGTCGAGAACAACGATCACGTGGCGTCGCAAGGCCATGGGACTCACAGCAGGGATGGCCGTCGCCGCACTGGCGCTCACGGCGTGCAGCGGCGGGAGCTCGGGCGCCAAGGCAACCGGCTCCGCAGCGGCCGTCAGCCAGGCGGACATCGACAAGGCAATGAAGACGCCGACGAAGCTCACGTTCTGGACGTGGGTGCCGGACATCCAGAACGAGGTCAAGCTCTTCGAGGCCGCCTACCCGGCGATCACCGTCGACGTCGTCAACGTCGGCCAGGGCGCTGACCACTACAAGAAGATGCGCAGCGCGCTGCAGGCCGGCAAGGGCGCGCCCGACGTCGCGCAGATCGAGTTCCAGCACGTGCAGTCTTTCGCGCTGGGCGACAACCTGCTCGACCTGACGCCGTACATCCCGGCGACCACCGGCGCGGACTACGTGCCGTGGGTATGGAAGCAGGTCCGGTCGACGGACGGCTCGAAGATCTGGAGCATCCCGCAGGACTCGGGCCCGATGGGTCAGCTGTACCGCGACGACATCCTCAAGGCGCACAACATCGCGGTTCCGACGACGTGGGACCAGTTCGCCACCGCTGCGAAGACGCTGCACGCCGCCGACCCGAACGTGTACCTGACCAACATGCCGGGTAACGACATGGGCCAGTTCACGGCCATGCTGTGGCAGGCCGGCGCGCGCCCGTTCGGCTGGAACGGCGCCAAGGAGGTCACGATCAACGTCGCCTCCAAGGAGGCGACGAAGGTCGCCCAGTACTGGCAGGACCTCATCAAGGCCGGCGACGTCTCGGTCGACCCGGACTTCACCGACACCTGGTACCAGGGGCTTGCCAACGGCAAGTACGCCGACTGGGCGCCGACGGCGGCCTGGGCCCCAGTGTTCCTGCAGGGCACGGCGGCCAACACCTCCGGGCTGTGGCGCGCCGCGAACATGCCGCAGTGGGACGCGTCCGGTTCGCCGGTCTCCGCGAACTGGGGCGGCTCGTCCGACGCGGTGATGAAGAGCACGCAGAACCCGATCGCCGCGGCTCAGCTCGCACTCTGGATCAACCATGACCCGGCCTCGACGCTGATGCTGGCGAACAAGCAGTTCCTGTTCCCGACGACGAATGCCACGCTCACGAACTCCGAGTTCAGCGACCTCGCGCCCGCGTTCTACGGGGGCCAGAAGGTCAACCAGGTGTTCGCCGACATCTCCAAGACGGTGCCGGAGGACTTCAGCTGGCTGCCGTTCATGGACTACGCGTACTCCGCCGGCCAGGAGTCGGTGGGCAAGGCGATCGCGGACAAGGGCGACGTCGTCGGGGCGCTGAAGACCTGGCAGGACGCCCTGGTCAGCTACGCCAAGCAGCAGGGCTTCACCGTCAAGTAGTGGGAGGTGCCGCCCCGCCCCCTCGCCGGGCGCGGGGCGGCGCGCCCCGCTCGATCCAGGAGACCACCATGACTGCAGCTGATGTCCGTCAGCCCCAGGGGCCGGCGTCGACGCCCACCCCGCCGATCAGGCGCCGGGGGCCATCGCCGATGCGCCGCCGCGAGAACGCGGCCGCCTACATCCTGATCACGCCCTTCGTGGTCGTGTTCGCACTGTTCATCGTCGTTCCGCTCGTGTTCTCCGGCTATCTCAGCTTGTTCCGCGACCAGCTCGTGGGAGGCACCACGTTCGTCGCGTTCGACAACTACACGCGGGCGCTGACCGACTCCTCGTTCCTCACCGGCGTCGGACGGATGGCAGTGTTCCTCGTCGTCCAGGTGCCGATCATGCTCGGCCTGGCGCTGGCGTTCGCGCTGCTGCTCGACGCGGGCGTGCTGTACCTGCAGAGATTCATCCGGCTGGGCATCTTCATCCCGTATGCCGTGCCGAGCGTCATCGCCGCGCTGATGTGGGGGTACCTGTACGGCCCCGACTTCGGCCCCGCCGCGCAGATCGCCAAGAACCTCGGCATCTCCGCGCCGCCGTTCCTGTCTCAGCACTGGATGCTCGGCTCAATCATGAACATCGTGTCGTGGGAGTTCATCGGCTACAACATGATCATCTTGTACGCAGCACTGCGGTCCATCCCGAGCGAGCTCTTTGACGCGGCGGCCGTGGACGGGGCCGGCAGGGTGCGTACGGCCTGGAGCATCAAGATCCCGGCCATCCGACCGGCGATCATCCTCACGGCGATCTTCTCGGTGATCGGCTCGTTCCAGCTCTTCAACGAGCCCAACCTCCTGCGGACGATCGCCCCCAACGTCATCGGCATCGACTACACGCCGAACATGTACGCGTACAACCTCGCGTTCATCAACAGGGACAGCAACTACGCCGCGGCGATCGCCTTCATCCTCGGGATCGTCATCATGGTCGCGTCGTACTCGGTCCAGCTGTCGACCCAGCGCAAGGAGCGTGCAGGACGATGACGACCCACTCCGCTGCCGACGGGTCAGTCCTGACCGACAGCCTCCTCGATCGCACCCCGCCCCGGCAGCGCACCCGCAAGGGCCGCGCCTACTCGGCCGACAAGCCGCGCCGCAGCAAGGTGCTCACCGTCGTGATGTTCGCCGTCCTGCTGTACTTCCTGATCCCGTTGTGGTGGCTCCTGGTCGCGTCGACGAAGTCCAACGCGAACCTGTTCTCGACCTTCGGGCTGTGGTTCTCGAGCACGAACTCGCTGTGGGTCAACATCCAGACGGTGTTCACGTCGGACAACGGCGTGTACCTGCTCTGGTTGCGGAACTCGCTCGTCTACTCCGTGGTCAGCGCGGTGGGTTCGGCGTTCCTGGCGACGATGGCCGGCTACGCGTTCGCCAAGTACCGGTTCCCCGGTGGCAATGCGATCTTCAGTGGCATCCTCGGCGCGATCATGATCCCGATGACGGCGCTCACCATCCCGACCTACCTGCTGTTCGCCAATGCCGGCCTGACGAACACGCCGTGGGCGGTCATCCTGCCGTCACTGGCGAGCCCGTTCGGCGTCTACCTCATGCGGGTCTACGCTGCCGACTCCGTCGACGAGACCCTGATCGAGGCCGCCCGCGTGGACGGCGCCGGCGAGCTGCGCATCTTCTTCCGCGTCGCCCTCCGGCTTCTCACGCCGGGCATGGTCACGGTGCTCCTGTTCGCCCTGGTGTCGACCTGGAACAACTACTTCCTGCCCCTGATCATGCTGAACAGCCCAGAGCTGTACCCGCTGACGGTCGGCCTCGCCCAGTGGCAGGCCACCGCCGCCGGAGGCTCGGGTTCGCGGGCCCTGTTCTCGAGCGTCATCACCGGCTCGTTCCTCTCGATCATCCCGCTCGTCATCGCATTCCTGTTCCTGCAGCGCTACTGGCAGTCCGGCCTCGCCAGCGGCGCCGTCAAGGGCTGACCCCCCGACAAGGTGGAGAAGACACACATGGCTATCCAGCACCAGACCGTGCGCTTCGGCGCGGCCTACTACTACGAGTACGCGGGGCCCGGTCAGGACCCGAGGCCGGAGACCTTGGAGCGGGACCTCGACCTCATGGCAGCCGCGGGGTTCTCGGTGATCCGCGTCGGGGAGTCGGTCTGGTCCACGTGGGAGCCCGAAGAGGGGAGCTTCGACCTCGACTGGCTCGAGCCGGTCCTCGACGGGGCGCACGCCCGCGGCATCGACGTCGTCATCGGGACGCCGACGTACGCGGTCCCGATGTGGCTGGTCCGGCGGTACCCGGAGATCGCGGGGGAGGACCGCACCGGGCACCCGATGGGCTGGGGCGCTCGGCAGGAGGCCGACTTCACGCACCCTGCCTTCCGCTTCCACGCCGAGCGCATCCTCACCCGGATCGTCGAGCGGTATCGCAACCACCCGGCCGTCGTCGCCTACCAGGTCGACAACGAGCCAGGCCTGCACCTGCTGCACAACCGGGGAGTGTTCGAGCGGTTCGTCGACCACCTCCGCGACACCTATGGCGACGTCGAGACCCTCAACCGGGAGTGGGGACTCGTCTACTGGTCGCACCGGCTGTCCACCTGGGCGGACCTGTGGACCCCGGACGGCAACGCCCAGCCGCAGTACGACCTCGCCTGGCGGCGGTTCCAGGCGATGTTGACCACGGAGATGATCGACTGGCAGGTCGGTGCGGTCCGGAGACTGGCGCGGCCCGACCAGGTCGTCACCACCTGCATCTCCTACGACCGGCCCGCGCTCGAGGACGCCGACCTCGCCTCGGTCCTCGACGTGACGACCGGGAACCCGTACTACGCGATGCAGGACGGCCTGAGCCACCCGAACGCGTCGCAGCGGCTGCAGTACTGGACCACGAACGGGACCTGGGCGCTGTTCCAGAGCGGCGACACGATGTTCTCCAGCCGCGGCGAGCCGTTCTGGGTGACCGAGACGGACGCCCAGTCCATCGGCGGCCCGAGCACCAACTACCCGGCGTACCCGGGCCAGTGGCGCCAGGCCGCCTGGGCGCTCGTGAGCCGCGGCGCCCGCATGGTCGAGTACTGGCACTGGCACACGCTGCACTACGGCGCCGAGACCTACTGGGGCGGTGTCCTGCCGCACAGCGGCGTGCCCGGCCGGGCCTACCGGGAGATCGCGCTCCTCGGCGCAGAGCTCGCGCGCACCGGGGGTGTGATCGCGGACGCGACCCCGGACGCCGACGTCGCGATCCTCGTCTCGACCGAGTCGCGTTTCGCGCTCGCGGCCCAGCCGCCGCTCCAGAAGGCCGACGGCACCGGGGACCCGAACAGCTATGCCCGGATCGTCGGTGCGTTCTACCGCGGCGCCTTCGACGCGGGGCTCCAGGTGCGTGTGGTCCGCCCGCGGTACCTGTTCGACGAGGCGCCCGACGTCGTTGCGCGTCGTCATCCCGTGCTCGTGGCCGCCGGCTTCTACCCGGCGTCGGACGCCGACCTCGACTGGCTCCTGCGGTACGCGGACGCGGGCGGTCACCTGGTTGTCGGCCCTCGGACCGGGTACGCCGACCACGAGGCCCGCGCGCGCGACGAGGTCCAGCCGGCCCGGTTGTCCGCGGCGGCGGGCGCCTGGTACGACGAGTTCAACAACCTCCCCGATCCTGTCCCGGTGACGGGCGCGCTGACGGGGGAGGCGACCGCCTGGGCAGAGTGCCTGGTCGCCGACGGCGCGGACGTGCTGGCGCGCTACGTGCATCCCCACCTGGGTGTCTGGTCGGCGGTGACGACACGCTCGCACGGCGCCGGTCGGATCACGGTCGTCGGTACGGTACCGGGTGTCGACCTCGCGCGGTCGCTCGCCGCGTGGCTCGTGCCGGAGCCGCTCGCAGCGTGGGCGGACGTCCCGGCGAGCGTCACCGTCCATACGTCGAGTCGACCGAACGGCACTCGCGTGCACGTCCTGCACAACTGGTCCTGGGAGGCTGCCACCGTGACAGCTCCGCTCGATCTCGACGTCCTCGTCGCCGCCCGCGGTGACGCCCCGGCAGACCCGCCGCAGGCCGATGCCCCCGGTGGGTCGCTTGCAGCCGGTGACTCCGTGACCCTTGGCTCGTGGGACGTCCTCGTGGCGGTGACCCGATGACGCGCTGGGCGGGCCCGTGGCCTACGGAAGGTATCGCGTACGGCGCCGACTACAACCCCGAGCAGTGGCCCGAGGAGGTCTGGGCCGACGACGTCGCGCTCATGCGGCAGGCCGGCGTGAACCTCGTGAGCCTGGGGATCTTCTCGTGGGGCCAGCTGGAGCCGGCGGAGGGCCGGTTCGAGCTCGGCTGGCTCGACCGCATCCTCGACCTGCTGCACGAGGCCGGGATCGGTGTCGACCTCGCGACCCCTAGCGCGGCGCCGCCGGTGTGGCTGCACCTGGCCCACCCCGAGATGCTTCCGGTCGATGCCGACGGTCTGCGCTACACCCACGGCAGCCGCGAGTCGTGGTGCGTGAGCTCCCCGGTCATCCGCGAGCACGCCACCCGGATCGCTCGGGTGCTCGCGGAGCGCTACGGGCACCATCCCGCAGTCCGCATGTGGCACGTCTCCAACGAGCTCGCCTGCCACAACGGGCGCTGCTACTGCGACGTGTCCGCCGCGGCGTTCCGCGAGTGGCTGACCAGGAGGTATGCGGACGTCGACGCGCTGAACCTCGCGTGGGGCACGGCCTTCTGGGGTCAGCGCTACGCGTCGTTCGAGCAGATCCTGCCGCCGCGCCGTACGACCACGATCGCCAACCCCGGTCAACGGCTCGACTTCGACCGGTTCTCGTCGGATGCGTTCGTCGACCACCTTGAGGCCGAGGCGGCCGTGCTCCGCGAGGTGACGCCGCACCTGCCCGTGACCACCAACTACATGGTCATGGGCGACTTCCACCAGATCGACTACACCGCCACCACCCCGCTGGTCGACCTCGTGTCCAACGACCACTACCTGTGGGCCGAGGACCCGCGCGGCTGGGCCGAGCTGGCGTTCAGCGCGGACCGCGTCCGCGGGCTGGCCGGGGGCGACCCGTGGGTGCTCATGGAGCACTCGACCAGCGCCGTGAACTGGCAGCCGCGCAACCTGGCCAAGGAGCCGGGCCAGATGCTGCGCAACTCGCTGCAGCACGTGGCCCGCGGCGCGGACGGGGTGCTGTTCTTCCAGTGGCGTCAGTCCCGGGCCGGTGCCGAGAAGTATCACTCCGGCATGGTGCCGCACGCGGGCGCCGACTCGGACGGGTTCCGTGCGGTCGTCGACCTCGGTGCCACGCTCGGCCGCCTGGCCGAGGTGCGGGGGAGCGTCGTCGAGAAGGCGCGCGTCGCGCTGCTGTGGGACACGCAGGCATGGTGGGCGACCGACCTCGACGCGCACCCGACCGTCGACCTGCACTACCTTGACCTGGCCCGGCGCCTGCACGGTGCGCTGCTCGACGCAGGGGTCGCCGTCGACGTGCTGCCGGCGACGTCGGACCTCGACGGCTACAGGGTCGTCCTGGTCCCGACGCTCTACCTCGCGCCGCCCGACCTGTCCGACCGGCTCAGCGCGGTCGTGGCACGCGGCGGGCACGTGCTCGTCTCGTACTTCTCGGGCATCGTCGACGAGTTCGACCGCGTGCTGCTCGGCGGCTACCCCGGCGCGTTCCGGGAGCTGCTCGGCGTGCGGGTCGAGGAGTTCGCCCCGCTGCGCGAGAACGGCTCAGCTCGGCTCAGCGACGGGACCACCGGCGAGGTGTGGACCGAGCGGCTCACCGCCGACGGCGCCGAGGTGCTGGCGACCTACACCGACGGACCGGCGGCCGGCGGTCCTGCGCTCACGCGGCGATCCGCGGCCGGCGGGGGGGGGGCCGGGGACCTGTCGACGCGG
>JABBOW010000055.1 GCA_012927595.1 Cellulomonas sp. | reverse complement strand
TGGCTCTGGGCCGGACCCGTCGGACTGCTCGCTCGCGACCGCGGCCGGGCACCGACCGACGAGCCGGTCGGCGGGCCGTTCGCCGCGTCGGCCTTCACCGCCGCCGCCGGGCTCCCGCCCGACCGGTCCTGACCTGTACGCCCCGCCCATCCACGCCCGCCAACCCACGCCGGCCCTGCCGATGGCCGCCGCGACCCGCTCCGAACACCCGACCGAGGAGACCCGATGACCACCACGACCGATCGCCCCGCGCAGCACCGCCCGGCCGCCCGGCAGTCGGAGCCGACCGTCGACGTCGACGCGCTCACGACCCTGCTGCTCGGCCCGTACGCCGAGCTGCGCCGCGGTGCGCGCGGGCTCGCGGGCGACCCGCGCTTCCAGCGCATCGAGGGCCAGCCCGTCGCCGAGCACCGTGCGCGCGTGCTCGAGCAGATCCGGCTGCTGGCGGCCGAGGGCGACGTGCTGCGCGCGTTCCCGACCGCTCTTGGTGGCCGCGACGACCACGGCGGCAGCATCTCGCGCTTCGAGGAGCTGATCGTCGCGGACCCGTCGCTGCAGATCAAGGCCGGTGTCCAGTGGGGCCTGTTCGCGTCGGCGATCCTGCACCTCGGCACGGCCGACCACCACGAACGCCTGCTGCCCGACGCGATGTCAGTCGCGGTGCCGGGCGCGTTCGCGATGACCGAGACGGGCCACGGCTCGGACGTCGCGTCCGTCTCGACGACCGCGACGTACGACGCCAGGACGCAGGAGATCGTCATCCACACTCCGTTCCGCGCGGCGTGGAAGGAGTACCTCGGCAACGCGGCGCTGCACGGCACCGCGGCCGTCGTGTTCGCGCAGCTCATCACGCCCGACGGTCCCGCCGGACGATCGGTCAACCGCGGCGTGCACGCTATCTACGTGCCGATCCGCAACGCTGCGACGGGCGAGTTCCTGCCCGGCGTCGGCGGCGAGGACGACGGCCTCAAGGGCGGCCTCAACGGCATCGACAACGGTCGCCTGCACTTCGACCACGTCCGGGTGCCGCGCGCCAACCTGCTCAACCGTTACGGCGACGTCGCACCCGACGGCACGTACTCGTCGCCGATCGCGAGCCCGGGCCGACGTTTCTTCACGATGCTCGGCACGCTCGTGCAGGGCCGCGTGTCGCTCGACGGCGCGGCAGTCAACGTCAGCAAGGTCGCGCTCGCCATCGCGGTCACCTACGGCAACCAGCGCCGCCAGTTCACGGGAGCCTCGGACACCGACGAGGTCGTCCTCATGGACTACGCCGAGCACCGCCGGCGTCTGCTGCCGCTGCTCGCCGAGACGTACGCCGCGGCGTTCGCGCACGAGGGGATGCTCGCCCAGTTCGACGACGTCTTCTCAGGTCGCAACGACACCGAGGAGTCGCGTGCGGACCTCGAGACCATCGCCGCCGCGCTCAAGCCGAAGTCGACGTGGCTCGCGCTCGACGCGCTGCAGACCGCGCGGGAGGCCTGCGGCGGCGCCGGGTTCATCGCCGAGAACCGGCTCGTCGGGCTGCGCGCCGACCTCGACGTGTTCGTCACCTTCGAGGGCGACAACACCGTCCTGCTCCAGCTCGTCGCCAAGCGTCTGCTCGCCGACTACTCGCGCGAGTTCAAGGACGTCGACGCGGGTGGGGTCGCGCGCTACGTCGCCGGCCGGGCCGCCGACGCCGCGCTCCACCGCACGCCATTGCTGCGCGCGGTGCAGACCCTGTCCGACGGCGGCAACGTGCGCCGGTCGGCCGGCCAGCTGCGGGAGGCCGACACCCAGCGGGCACTTCTGCACGAGCGCGTCGACGCGATGGTCGCCGAGGTCGCTCAGGCCCTGCGTCCTGCGACGCGGGCGCCCCGCGAGACGGCCGCCGCACTGTTCGACTCGCACCAGCACGAGCTCATCGAGACCGCCCGTGCGCACGCCGAGGTCATCCAGTGGGAGGCGTTCACTGCGGCGCTCGAGGGCGTCGAGGACCCGGGCACGCGCCGCGTCCTCACGTGGCTGCGCGACCTGTTCGGGCTCGTCGTCATCGAGCGCAACCTCGCGTGGTACCTCATCAACGGTCGCCTGTCGGCCGGGCGTGCGCGCACCGTCACGTCCTACATCGACCGCCTCCTGACCCGGCTGCGCCCGCACGCGCAGGACCTCGTGGACGCGTTCGGGTACGGACCCGAGCACCTGCGCGCGACGATCGCGACCGGCGTCGAGGCCGAGCGGCAGCACGAGGCCCGCGCGTACTACCGGGCGCAGCGCGCGTCGGACGACGCGCCGCTCGCGGAGAAGTTGCTGCCGAAGGCCTGAACATCACCCAGCGGGCCTCGCGCCACAGGCCCCGAACCAAGATCCGGGACCGGCCCGACGAGTGCCGCGAGCAGCGCGCGCAGCGCAGGGATGCCACCGGCGTCACGGTGGTGCGTCAGGGTGATCCGTCGAGTGCCCGCACCGACAACGCCGTCGTGGACCGCGACCCCCCGATGGCGCATGATCTGCAGTGCGAGCTCGGGCAGCAGGGCGACCGCTCCGAGACCTGCTACCGGATCATCAACGAGGAGGTCCGCCGCGCGCTCGGCGGTCACCACTGCGCCAAGGCGGTCCTGGTCTCGCTCGACTTCGCAGAGGTCCGCGAGCTACAGCTGCGCGGCGGCTGGGACGAGGCGGGCGCCCTGCTGGCGGACCGTGCGGTGCGGCTCGAGGCCGCCGGCGCGGACGTCGTCGTGCTGTGCACGAACCTGATGCACAAGGTGGCGCCGCTCATCGAGGCCGCGACCGCGCTGCCCCTCCTGCACATCGCCGACGCCGTCGGGGCGCGCGCGGGAGCTCGGCGCGGACCGGGTCGGGCTGCTCGGCGCCCGTTGGGTGATGGAGGACGCGTTCTACCGCGACCGGCTGCGGGAACGGTGGGGCATCGACATGATCGTCCCGGACGACGATGACCGCGTGCTCGTCGACCGCGTGCTCGTCGACCGCGTGATCTTCGAGGAGGTGACTACGAGCCGGATCGAGCCCGAGTCGAAGCGCGCCTACCTCGGCGTCGTCGACCGGCTCGCGAGCCGCGGCGCCTAGGCGATCGTGCTGGGCTGCACCGAGATCGGGCTGCTGATCGGCGACGCCGACACCGAGATCCCCCTCATCGACTCCGCCAGGGTGCACGCCCTCGCCGCCGTCGCTGCGGCCCTGGCCAGCACCCCTTAGATGGGTGATAGATTCCATCTATGCGTAGTGAGGCTCCGGCGCTCATGCCGATCTTCCGATCCCGGCACCAAGCCGCGCTGCTTGCGTGGCTCCTTCTGCACCCCGAGCACGAGTACACCCTGACCGATCTTGCTGCGCGCCTCGAGGTCCCACTGACGACACTGCAGCGTGAAGCGCAGCGCCTCGTGACCGCCGGGATCCTGCAGGACCGCACTTTGGGCCGGGCCCGGCTCCTGCGGGCCAACGTCACCAACAGGGCGGCCGCGCCGTTGACCCAGCTGCTGCAGGTGACCTTCGGACCGCAGACCGTGATCGGCGACGAGTTCGCCCTTGCGGGTGCCGTCAAGGTCGTGATCTTCGGCTCGTGGGCCGAGCGGTATCGGGGCACACCCGGCCCGCCTCCGAACGACGTCGATGTGCTCGTGGTCGGCGTCGTCGACCGGGCCGATGTCTACGAGGCGGCGGACCGCGCCCAGGTGCGCCTGGGCATGCAGGTCAACCCCGTCGTCCGGACCCCGGAGCAGTGGGCCGGCGGCGCCGACTCCCTGGTGCTGCAGATCAAGGCGTCCCCGACTGTTGATGTCACACCCGAACTGACGAGGTCGTCATGAGCCGTTGGGCCCGCGGTGCAGCGGAGATCGAGCAGCTCATCGCCACCAGGCATCTGCAACAGGTCACCGGTGGGCAGGCCAACGGTGAGCACCTGGTGGACCGGGCCGTCCGAACTCTCGCCACTGCGGCGGAGATCGCGCCCGGCGACCCCGACAGCGCCTACGTCCTGGCGTATGACGCAGCCCGGTACTCGGCGACCGCGCTGCTCGCCCAACAAGGTCTACGTCCGACGACGTCCGGCGGGCCCTACGCAGTTGAGGTCGCGCTGCGCGCCCAGTTCGGCGACGGCTTCCGCAGCTTCGGCGCGATGCGCCGCCGACGCAACGAGCTCGAGTACCCCTCCGGTCCCGGCGAGACCACCACGACCGACGAGGCCGCTACAGCCATCGCAGATGCCGAGCGCATCTGTCGCGCTGCCCGCGAGCTGCTCAGCGGGCTGTCGATCTTCTAGCCCCGAGCAGGCGAGGACCGCTGTCTCCCTCTGGTTGCTGCGGTGTCGAACCCTGCGGACGCTCGCCACGACAGCTCCCGGCGGGCCGTTTCGTGTGCTGTGGTCAGCAGCCGGGGCCGTGGGGGTTGGTGTTGCAGGTGTCGGCGATGAGGTGGGTGCGTCGTTCGACGACGGTCAGGGGTGGGTGGGTGGTGGTGG
>JABBOW010000160.1 GCA_012927595.1 Cellulomonas sp. | reverse complement strand
GCGGGTCCGGGATCTGGCCGAGGCCGCGGGGCGCGAGCTCCTCGATGCCGCGGCGGAGGCCGCAGGTCGCGACGTGCGAGTCGAGCAGCGCTCAGGACGGGTCGAGCGTGAGGTCGTCGCAGCGGCCGAGGGCATGAACCTTCTGGTCGTGGCTCGCGACGGCGACCTGAGACGGCTGGGCCCGCACTCGCTCGCCCCGGCCACCCGCTTCGTGGTCGACCATGCCCCCTGCGCGACCCTGCTCGTGTGGCCCGCTGCAGCGCCCGGTGTCGAATCGATCCCGCCGCCCCCGCTGCACCCGCCGCACTGACGCGACGTCGGGCGGCTCAGCTCCCGAACCACTCCACGACCTCGTCGGCCATCGTCATCTCGAACTGGTCGTCGTCGTGCCGGCCGCGCAGCCACTGGGCGAAGTCGCCCTCGGCGGCAAGGTCGAGCTCACGCAGGCACGCGGCCGTGTCCGTGACCGCTCGGAACAGCATCTCCTCGGCCTGCGCGGGCGTGCTGTAGATGAACGGGTAGGCGGCGGGCAGGATCGCCCGCACCCACGGGCGGTCGGGGAACACGCCGACCGCGCCGGCGACGAGGGCCTCGATGTACTCCAGTCCGTAGGACTCGTCGGTAGCCGTCGCCAGGAACGCCGTCGTGCGCGCGAGGGCTTGCCAGTAGTCCTCCCGGTTGGCGGTCAGCGGGCCGACCCATGCCCAGTGGTGGCGAGAGAGCCGCATAGCCTTCTCGGAGATGAGTGACGACTCGTGCAGGCGCGCCTCGACCTTGATGGGCGTGCGCTTGGCGAGACGTTCGACCACGTCGAGGAAGAGCTGGGGCTGCTTGCGGTCGGTGAGATAGATGGCCGGGTACAGGACCACGGGCACTGGCGGCTCGGTGCGGGGGCGCACGTGCTCGAGCCGGATGCCGAGGTTGACCCAGGCCACCCGGGCGTTCTCCGCGAGCGGCTGGACGGTCCAGCTCGAGATGATCTCGCGGACCTCGCTCGCGGTGCGCTCTGAGTTCGCGAAGGTCGGGAACAGCGCGCAGGACAGCGCGAGTGCGGCGTGCTCCACAGGGTTGGAGTACAGCGAGGTGTTCCACCACACGAAGTTCATGATCTTCGGCTCGTCGCACTGGGACTTCAGAGTCCTCCAGATGTTCACGGAGTCGATGACGTCCATCGTGATGACGACTGTGGAGTCGCCGTCGACGGCCTCCAGCGGGACCACGTCGAAGCCCTCGCACTGCCGCTTGACAGGCCCGATGAGCTGCGCGCCGGGGAATACCCGCAGCAGCCGGCGAACGAGGGTCGCACCGGCGTCGTGACCTCCGACGTGCCCGTCGGCATCGACGCGCGCAGCCCCGTACTGGATCGCGATCTTCATCGTGCGTCACCCGTTCCCGATTGCACCAGCGCCGGCTCGGTGGTTTCCGAGCTGTCGTCCTCGAGGGTCGTGCGGATCCGCATGCCGTAGAAGGACCGGTGCACGAAGTAGGCCGAGATGAGGAAGAACACGCCCGCGAGGATGACGACGAGGGTGTGGTTGCCCTGGTCACTGAGGCTGACCGCCAGCTCTACCGCGAGCAGGCCGAACAGCGTCGTGAACTTGATCACCGGGTTGAGCGCGACCGACGAGGTGTCCTTGTACGGGTCACCGACGGTGTCACCCACGATCGTCGCGTCGTGCAGGGCCGTTCCCTTGGCGTGCAGGTCGACCTCGACGATCTTCTTCGCGTTGTCCCACGCGCCGCCCGCGTTGGCCATGAAGATCGCCTGGTAGAGGCCGAAGATGGCGATCGAGATCAGGTAGCCGATGAAGAAGTACGGCTCGACGAACGCGAACGCCAGGGTTGCAAAGAACACGCCGAGGAACATGTTGAGCATGCCGTGCTGAGCGTACTGGGTGCAGATCTCGACAACCTTGCGGGAGTCGGCCTCGCTGGCCTTCGCTGCGCCGTCGAGCTTGATCGTGTTCTTGATGAACTCCACGGCCCGGTAGGCACCCGTGGTGACCGCCTGGATCGACGCCCCGGTGAACCAGTAGATGACCGCGCCGCCGCTGATCAGCCCGAGCAGCAGGGGAGCGTGCAGCAGCGAGAGGTTGTCCATGTCGGTCGTCAGGCCGTTGGTGAGGCTCATGATGATCGAGAAGATCATCGTCGTGGCGCCGACCACGGCAGTGCCGATGAGCACGGGCTTCGCGGTCGCCTTGAAGGTGTTCCCCGCGCCGTCGTTCTCCTCGAGCATCTGCTTGGCCTTGTCCCACTGGACCTCGAAGCCGTGGTCGCGCCGGATCTCGTCGTCGATGCCGTCGACGTCCTCGATGAGCGACAGCTCGTAGACGCTCTGCGCGTTGTCGGTGACCGGGCCGTAGGAGTCGACGGCGATCGTCACCGGGCCCATGCCGAGGAACCCGAATGCGACGAGCCCGAAGGCGAAGACCCCCGGAGCGAGCATGAGAGCCCCGAGCCCCAGCCCGCTCATGAGGTACGCGCCGGTCATGAGGCCGACGATCGCCATGCCGAGCCAGTAGCCGGAGAAGTTGCCGGCGACCAGGCCCGACAGGATGTTGAGCGATGCGCCACCCTGGCGCGAGCTCTTGACGACCTCGCGCACATGCTTGCTGTGCGTCGAGGTGAAAACCTTGACGAGCTCAGGGATCAGGGCCCCGGCGAGGGTGCCGAACGAGATGATCGTGGAGAGCTTCCACCACAAGCCGTTGCTGAGCGTGTCACCGAGCACGACGTAGGTCATGGCGTAGGTCGCGACGATGCACACGCTGGAGGTGATCCACACGAGCGAGCTGAGCGGCGCCTCGAAGTTCATGCGCTCGGCCGTGGCGTAACGGACGCGGGCGAGGGCGTCGTTGACGAGGTACGACACCGCGGAGGCGATGACCATGCCCACGCGGACCACGAAGATCCACACCAGGAGGCTGGCCTGGATCGCGGGGTCGTGGACGGCCAGCAGGACGAAGGTGATGAGAGCGACGCCGGTCACGCCGTAGGTCTCGAAGCCGTCCGCACTCGGGCCGACGGAGTCGCCGGCGTTGTCTCCGGTGCAGTCGGCGATCACGCCGGGGTTGCGGGCGTCGTCCTCCTTGATCTTGAACGCGATCTTCATGAGGTCGGCGCCGATGTCGGCGATCTTGGTGAAGATGCCACCGGCGATGCGCAGCACCGAGGCCCCGAGCGACTCGCCGATGGCAAAGCCGATGAAGCACGCGCCCGCGAGGTCGCTCGGCAGGAACAGCAGGATGACGAGCATCATCATCAGCTCGATGCTGATGAGCACCATCCCGATCGACATGCCGGACTTCATCGGGATGCGGTGCATCGCCAGGGGCCGTCCGCGCAACGAGGCGAAAGCCACCCGCGAGTTGGCGAACGTGTTGACGCGGATGCCGTACCAGGCGACCGAGTACGAGCCGCCCATCCCGAGGAGGCTGAAGGCGATGACGATCGCGACGCGTCCCCACGAGAATCCGACGAGCAGCCCGTAGTAGGCCACGATGACCGCCGCGATGAACACCCAGAGCATGAGCAGGAAGCGACCCTGCTGCACGAGGTACGTCTTGCACGTCGAGTAGATGAGCTCGGAGACCTCGCGCATCGACGGGTGCACCGCCAAGCGGCGCAGCTGGACGTAGCTCAGCGCGCCGAAGCCCATGCCGAGCACGCAGACGAGGAGGCCGATCAGGAGCAGCGTCCGACCGGAGCCGCCGCCCACGATCGTCACAGCGCTCAGGTCCGGCAGGACCAGGCTGGCCTCTCCGCCTCGGCTGCTCACGCCGGTCGACGCCGACGACGCGCACCCCGAGAGAGCCAGCACGGCGGCCGCCGCGAGGACGCCCGCCCGCATGCCCGGACGACTGCGCTGCTGGTCGGAGATACCGGACTCATCACGGGTAGCGATGCGACCTTGGGGCTGAACCTTGCTCACGATGGCCTCTGACCTGGGCGACGATGCTCGGACGCTGACACGGTATTCCGGGTTCTGGGGCTCCGTGTGTGACCTTCGTCTCACGTGGCGCGCGAGATTCCCTCCATCGTTCGGCAGCGATGGCGCGCCCCGCGCGTTTTGCAGATGCGGATTGATTCGTGAAGCACAGCCGCAGGTGCGGGTATCGTGCCCGCATGCCCCTGTTTCGAATCCGGGAAGCCGCCGCGCTGCTCGGCGTGAGCGACGACACAGTGCGCCGATGGACCGAGTCCGGGCGGCTGCCCGCTACGTCCGACCCCTCCGGCCGGCAGGCGATCGACGGAGCTGTGCTCGCGCGGTTCGCGCAGGAGCTCGCAGCCGAGAACCCGGTCAAGACCGGCCAGGTCAGCCGCCAGTCGGCCCGCAACCACTTCACCGGACTCGTGACCAACGTCGTGCGGGACACCGTGATGGCCCAGGTCGAGATGCAGGCGGGGCCCTTCCGGGTCGTCTCGCTCATGAGCCGCGAGGCTGCCGACGACCTCGGGCTCGTGCCCGGCGTGCTGGCCGTGGCGAGCGTGAAGTCCACCAACGTGGTGGTGGAGATCCCCGACAGGTGAGCCCGCCACCCGACAGGTCTGACGCGTCCGTCCCGCACCCGCCGCCTTCTCCTGGAGACCGCATGACTCGCCCCTTTCTCTCCGCCGTGACCGCGCTCGTCG
>JABBOW010000196.1 GCA_012927595.1 Cellulomonas sp. | reverse complement strand
CGTGATCATCTTCGGGCTCGTGTTCGCTCTGCTCACGATCGCCCTCCCGATCGCCCTGGTCGTGTGGGCCGTGCGGCACTTCGGCAGCCGCTCAGGCGGACAGCGGAACGACGCGCGCAGCGTCCGGCGCTTCTTCCAGTACCTGCTGCTGTTCGGTCTGCTCATCGTGGCGGCCGTCGGGCTGTCGGAGCTCCTGGGCCTGCCGTTCCAGAAGGCAACGTTCGCCGGGGACAGCAGCAGCGAGGTGGCCCGCGCGCTGACCTTCACGGTGTTCGGAATCCCGATGTTCGTGCTGCTCGCGGCGTCGTCGCGTCGCCAGCTGCAACGCGACCCGGACGAGGCGGCGTCCGTCGGCTGGGCCGTCTACCTCACCGTCACTCCCGTGACAGCCCTCGTCGTGGCCATGTTCGCGCTGCACGACATCGTCGCCCCGGCACTGTCGGGCGAGGCCTTCGACTGGCCCGCGGTGATCCGGTTCGTCGTGTGGGCTGCGGTCTGGCTCTTGCACTGGACCGTGGCGCACCGGATGCTCGACGCCGGCCGCCGACAGGGTCAGCTGGTGATCGGCTCGCTGATCGGCCTGGCCACGAGCGTCACGGGCCTCGTCTGGCTGCTCGGCGCATCCGTCACCGCCCTCGTCGTCAGCGACGCGGGCACGCTGCTCGTCGGACAGCAGCGCCCGGTCGCGCAGGCGGCAGCGACGGCAGTCATCGGAGTCCCGGTCTGGGTCGTCTACTGGCTGCGGACCTGGTCCACGGCGGACCGAACCCCCCTGTGGTTCGGCTACGTGCTCCCCGTCGGCGTGGGCGCCTCGCTGGTCCTGGCCGTCGTCGGTGCCAGCGCCGCGGTGTACCAGGTTCTCGTCTGGCTCCTCGGTGCCCCGTCGTCCACCCAGGCCGCCCAGCACTTCGATGGCACACCGACCGCTGTCGCCTGCGTCGTCGTCGGAGCTCTGAGCTGGTGGTACCACCGGCAGGTCCTGGCAGGCGCGGCACCCGGACGCACCGAGGTCACGCGCGTCTACGAGTACCTGATGGCGGGGATCGCCCTGCTGGCCGCCGCCGTCGGCGTGACGCTGGTGATCGTGGCGCTCGTCGAGTCGCTGATCCCGGTCGCCGGAATCGAGATCGGTACCTCGGTGGTCAACTCGCTGCTGTCCGGCGTGACGCTCCTCCTCGTCGGCGGCCCGTTGTGGTGGGTCTTCTGGTCGCGCATCAACCGGGTCGTGCACGCCGACGACCCGGAGGAGCTCGGTTCGCCGACCCGCCGGACCTACCTCTTCGTGCTCTTCGGCCTCGGCGGCGTCGCTGCCGTCGTCGCCGTCCTGGTCGCCGCGTTCGTCGCGATCCAAGGCGCCCTCCAAGGCAACCTCGACGTCCAGGTGGTCCGCGACCTGCGCATCCCGGTCGCGATCCTGCTGGCCGCCGGCGCGATCTCCGGGTACCACTGGTCCGTCTACCGCGACGACCGCTCGCGGCTGCCGGCGCCCCAGGCTCGGCTCGGCGCGCGGTACGTGCTGCTCGTCGGTGCCCCGGAGCCCGCCCTCGTCGGCGCGGTCGAGCACCGCACGGGCGCCCGGGTCGACCTGTGGGTGCGCGCCGACGGCCTGGCCGGGCCCTGGATGGTCGACGACGTGGTTGCCGCGGTGCAGGCGTCCCCGACCCCCGCGCTCACGATCATCGCGAGCCCGGCGGGGCTCGAGACGGTCGGGATGCTGCGTCCGTAGCCATGAAAACGGTGCCCGACACGTGGTCGGTGCATCGGGTCCAGCTCCCGGCGTGATGGGGTGGACCCCTCGGAGCGCGCCACCCGGCGCGGGACATGGCGCCGGAGGGGAGCCGCGTGACGGACCTGCTGTCCTCGCCGCGTCCCGGCGCGGCCGACGATCTCAACGACGCGCTCACCGGTGCAGAGCTCGCCCGGAGCCGGGCCGAGACGGATGTGCTGCTCGCCGACCACGGCGTCACCTACGGCTCCGACGACGCGGCTCCGGGCGCTCCAGGCTGGCACCTCGACCCTGTCCCGGTCGTCATCGACGAGCTCGAGTGGACCTCGCTCGACTCGGCACTCGTCGAGCGGGCCCAGCTGCTCGACGAGGTCCTCGTCGACCTGTACGGCCCGCGCCGACTCCTCACGGACGCGCTGCTGCCCCCCGAGATCGTGCTCGCGCACCCCGGGTTCCTGCGCGCCGTCGACGGGCTGCGCCTGCCCACTGCCCGCGAGCTCGTCCTGACGGCCACCGACCTCACGCGGGACGTGTCGGGCGGCTGGGTCGCGATCGCCGACCGCACGCAGGCACCGTCCGGCGCCGGGTACGCGATGGAGGACCGCCGCGTCGTCGCACGCGTGCGTTCCGGCGTCTACCGGCAGGCGTCGATCCAGCGGCTGGGGCCGTTCTTCCACGCCCTCAAGCTCGCGCTGCAGGACGCCGCCCCCGCGGGAACCACGTCGCCGCGCGTCGTGCTGCTCACGTCCGGTCCGGACAGCGAGACCGCGTTCGACCAGTCGTACCTGGCTGCGATGCTCGGCCTGCCCATGGTCGAGGGCAGCGACCTGCTCGTGCGCGAGGGGCGGGTGTGGATGCAGGGGCTCGACGCGCTCGAGCCGGTCGACGTCATCCTGCGGCGTGTCGACGCCGACGACTGCGACCCGCTCGAGCTGCGGGCGGACTCGCGTCTCGGCGTGCCCGGCCTCGTGCGCGCGCTGCGGGCCGGGTCGGTGAGTGTCGTCAACCCGCTCGGCAGCTCGGTCCTCGAGAACCCGGCGCTCCTGGCCCACCTCCCCCGGCTTGCGCGCGCCGTCCTCGGTCACGACCTCGCCCTGCCGACGCCGCTGACGCACTGGTGCGGCGACAGCACCGCGCGCGCGCAGGTCCTTGCGCACCTCGACCGGCTCGTGCTCAAGCCGACGGCCCGCAGGTCCCGGAGCACCACCGTGCTCGGCTGGACGCTCGACCGTGCCGCCCTCGACGCCCTGGCTGCGCGGATCGCCGCGGAGCCCGGCGCGTGGGTCGGTCAGGAACCCGTCGGCGAACCGTGGGCCACGGACACGGCGGCGGCCGTGCTCCGGACGTTCGCCGTCGCGCACGACGGCTCGTACCGGGTCATGGCGGGCGGTCTGGCGCGGGTCGCTCCTTCCCCGTCGCAGCAGATCGTCTCCAATACACTGGGCGCGGTCGCGAGGGACGTCTGGGTCCTGTCGTCCGAGACCGGCACGCTGCCCGACCCGTGGCTCAACGGTCCGGGGGCTGCGGGTCCGCACCGGGCGGTGTCGGGGATCTCGCCGCGCACCGCCGAGAACATGTTCTGGCTCGGCCGGTACGCCGAGCGCGCCGGTGACACGGTCCGCCACCTGCGTGCGCTCGTCGACCGCTGGAACGACTACCACCACTCGCCGCGCTCGACAGGTGGCCGGGCGCTCGGTGCGCTCCTGGCGGCGGCCGACGTCGCGACCCCGGCGACCTGGCCGGGAGCGACGACCCGCTCCGCGCCCCTCGACCTGCGCTCGCTGCTGCTCGACCGGTCCTCTCCCCGGTCGGTCGCCCGGTCGGTCCGGTCGCTCATCGACGCCTCGTCGGCCGTCCGCGACCAGCTCTCGGGGGACAGCTGGTTGCCGCTCGCGAGCATGGAGCGCTCGTTGGCCGGAGCGCGCAGCGAGGCGCCGCCGGCCGCCGACCAGCTCGCCGCTCAGGCATCGGCCGAGACCGCCGGCCTTCAGCCTGTGCTCGACCGGCTCCTCGAGACCCTGCTCGCGCTCGCAGGCATCGGGGCGGAGAGCATGGTCCGGGACGCGGGCTGGCGGCTCCTCGACGCCGGACGCCGCCTCGAACGGGCTCAGCACCTCGTGGAGTCGCTCGCCGCGACGCTCACGGACGTGCGGCCCGCAGCGGTCGACGCGCTCGTCATCGAGTCGGTCCTGATCACGCACGAGTCCGTCCTGACCTACCGGCGCCGCAACCAGGGCCCGGCAAGCGTCGCGGGCGTGCTCGACCTGCTGCTCGTCGATCCGACGAACCCCCGCTCGCTCGCCTTCCAGCTCGACCGGCTGCGCGACGACCTCGCGGACGTCCCGACTGCGCTGCGCGCCCCCGACCTGCGCGACCGTCTGCTGCAGGACGTGACCGACGTCCTCACCGAGCTCGACCCGGTCGCTGCCGCGGCCCTCGTCACCGACGACGGTCGCCGCCAGCACCTCGCCGAGACCCTGGACTCCATGCGGTGGCGGCTGCGTGCCCTGGCCGACGAGATCGCGCTGGTCCACTTCGCCCAGCCGGCGGCGAGCCGGACGCTCGACGACACGTGGGGCGTGGCGAGCGCGGACGGCCCCGACGACGCCGACGAGGAGGCCGACGCATGAGCGAGCCGGCCGACGTCGAACCACGCACGTACGCGCTCGTGCACCGCACGACCTACGCGTACGCCCAGCCCGTCACGAGCTCTTACGGCCGCACGGCCCTGACCCCGCGCGAGCTGCCCGACCAGACGTGTCACAGCTCGACCCTCACTGTCCGCCCGGCTCCCGCGGACACCGACGCGCACGTCGACTACTTCGGCAACCGGTCCACGTACTTCGCGGTCGAGACGGAGCACCGCAGGCTCGTCGTGACAGCGCGATCGACCATCACCGTCACCCGCCGGCAGGCCGTTGTCGCGGACCTTCCCGTCGTCGCGTGGGAGGACGTGGCCCGGGCGGTCCGCACCGGCCGCGCGGCTGGGTCGAGCGACGAGTGGGACGGCGGCGTGGACGCCCCCGGGCCCGCCCAGCCC
>JABBOW010000189.1 GCA_012927595.1 Cellulomonas sp. | reverse complement strand
GCCCCCCCCGCGGGCCCCCCGGCCCGCCCGCCCGCCCCCCGCGCCCCCCCCCCCGGGGGGGGGGGGGGGGGGGGGGGGGGGCCCCCCCCCCCCCCCCCCCCACGGGTCGACACGCGTGGAGTCTCGACCTGGTCCGCGCGAGGATGGTGTCATGAGCGAGCGCGCGGTGACCGGTGGGCATGGCGGGGGTCTGACCGACGCGCGTCGGCGGCTGCGAGCGTCGGTCATCAGGTCCCTGCTCCTGGCGCCCGCGGGGCCGCTCGCTCGCGTCGAGGTTCTCGACCGCGTGGGGTCGACGAACCGCGAGCTCATCGCACGGCTGCGCGCCGAACCGAACGCCTGGCCCTCGCCGAGCATGCTCGTCGCGGACCACCAGGATGACGGACAGGGTCGCGCCGGTCGGACGTGGCAGACGCCGCCGCGCGCTGCCCTGACCCTGTCGTTCGCGCTGCAACCCGACGGGCCGATCTCGTCGTTCGGCTGGATCCCGCTGCTCGCCGGTCTCGGCGCCGTGACCGCGCTCCGCGCCACCGCGGGCGTGCCGGCGTCTCTCAAGTGGCCCAACGACCTCATGGTCCCTGCCCCGGACGGCGCCGACCTGGCCGGGTGGGGCCGCGTGCGCAAGGTGGGCGGGATTCTCAGCGAGCTCGTCGAGACGTCCGCGGGTCGGGTCGTCGTCGTCGGCATCGGGGTCAACGTGTCGCAGGCTCCCGACGAGCTGCCCGTCCCGAGCGGGACCTCGCTCGCGCTGGCAGGCGCCCGCGCGGTCGATCGCGAGATCGCCCTCGTCGCCCTCGTCGTGGCGCTCGACGAGCTCATGGTCCGGTGGCGCGAGCACGATGGCGACGTGCACGCAGCCGGGCTCGCAGCCGAGGTGGCGTCGGTGTGCTCGACGCTTGCCACCCGTGTCCGGGTCGAGCTGCCAGGCGGCGACGAGGTCACGGGCACCGCGACGCGGCTCAGCCCCGACGGCGCCCTCGTGGTGGTGGACGACACCGGGACGGAGAGGCACGTGCGCGCAGGTGACGTGCGTCACATCCGGGCGACGTGAACTACCCTCGAGAGGTGCCGACCGCCTCGGATGCCGCCACCTCGCCACCTCCCGATGACGCCACGTCGTCGCCTGCCGGTGCGGCCGCCTCGACCCTCGCCGAGCTCGACGACGTGCTGCTCGGCGGACCACGCACGCTGACGTTGCGGGACCTCGCGAGCCGGATCGACGCACCGCTCGACTTCGTCCGCCTCTACTGGCAGACGCTGGGGCTTCCGCACCCCGAGGCGGACGACGTCGTCTTCACCGAGCAGGACGCCGACGCCGTCGGGCGCATGTCGCGGATGATCCGCGAGCGCGGGTTCGCGCTTCGGACCGCCTCGTCGTTGACCCGGGCTCTTGGGCACACTGCCGACCGGCTCGCGCTGTGGCAGGTCGAGGCGCTCGTCGAGGACATGGCGACCCGGTACGGGCTCGACGACACGAGCGCCCGGCTGCTCGTCCTTGACCGGCTCGCCGACCTTGCGCCGCTGCTCGAGGCCCAGCTCGTGCACGCCTGGCGCCGTCAGCTCGCCGCGATTGCCGGACGGCTCGCCGCCGACTACGGCGAGCAGCGCACGTCCGGCGCCGACCGGGAAGGGCTGCCGCTCGCCCGGGCCGTCGGGTTCGCCGACATGGTCTCGTTCACCCGGCGGACCGCGGGTCTCGGCTCGACCGATCTCTCCGAGTTCGTGCAGCGGTTCGAGTACGCCGCTCGGAACGTCGTCACGAATGCGGGTGGTCGCGTCGTCAAGACGATCGGCGACGCCGTGCTCTTCGTCGCCGATGACGTCGTCACGGGCGCACGCGTGGCGCTCGGTCTCGCCCGTGAGCTCGGCGGAGAGCGGTCGAGCGCGAGCTGGCCGCCGGGGGGCTCGCCGAGGGCGCGCGGGGCGTGACGCCCGTGCGGGTCGGGTTCGTGTGGGGCCGCGTCCTGTCCCGGTTCGGAGACGTGTTCGGATCCTCGGTCAACCTCGCGGCCCGGCTGACGGACATCGCCGACCCGAGCGCTGTGCTCACGGACACGGCGACGGGCGAGCTGCTCGCACGCGACGCGCGGTTCGTCGTCGAGACGCTGCCTGAGCGCGAGCTCGCAGGGATCGGGCCCATCGCTCCTGTGCTGCTGCGCTCGGCATGACCGAACGGTCCGATCGCTCCGGCCAGACCGACCCAGCAGCTGTCAGTCGACCGGGCAGATGAGCTCTGGCCCGTCGTTGGCGACGGCGTTGACTGCTGTCGAGATCGGCGTCGCGACGACGTCGGGTGCTGGCCCGAGCACGAGCTCCATGGCGCCCGCGGCGTCTACGGCGGGGTCGAGCCACGCGTCCCACGCCTCCCGGCGGAGCATGATCGGGCGACGGTCGTGGATGCGGCCGAGCTCGCCGGTCGCCACGGTCGTGATGATCGTCGCGGACATGAGCCAGCGCGCGGTGTCGTCGTCGGCCTTGGTGTGGTCCTTCCAGAACTCGTAGAGCCCGGCGAGCGCGAGCGGCCCGCCGTCGGCCGGGTGAAGGTAGTAAGGCTGCTTCGTCCGCGTCAGCGCACCCGGTGAGGGCGCTTGCCACTCGTAGTAGCCGTCCGCGGGGAGCAGTGCCCGGCGCCGCGCGAACGGACGCTTGAACGCGGGCTTGTCGAGCAGGCTCTCGACGCGGGCGTTGATCAGCCGGTTGCCGATCGATGGGTCCTTCGCCCACGACGGCACGAGACCCCAGCGCGCGGTGCGCAGCTGCCGCGTGAGCGCGCCGTGCGAGCCGTCCTCGAGGCGCTCGGGCCGATCGACGACGATGCGGATCGGGTCGGTGGGCGCGAGGTTCCACGACGGCGGCAGGAGGCGCGCGTCGTCGGCGACCGACGTGATCGCGAACTCGTCGGCGATCTGCTGGTCCTGGCGGAACGAGGCATACCGACCACACATGGCCAGATCGTCTCGCAGACCCCCGACACCTGCCTATCGAATCGATTCGCGTCGCCTTCGCCACGGTGGGATGATCGGCGGCGATGAGCGCCAGCACACCCCCGATCACGCCCCACCCGACGTACCACCCGAATGCCAGGTACGTCTTGCTGCTCGGCTCGATGGCAGCGCTCCCGGCGGTCTCGACCGACATCTACCTGCCGTCCCTGCCGGACGTCGCGCGCGACCTCGGCACAGGCACCGCGGCCGTCCAGCTGACGATGACCGGCATGCTCATCGGCGGCGCCGTCGGACAGCTCGTCATCGGCCCGATGTCGGACCGGTTCGGGCGGCGCACGCCGGTCCTGGTCGGCATCGCGCTGCACGTCCTGACGTCGCTGCTGTGCGCGATCGCGCCCGGGATCGTGCCGCTCGTCGTGCTCCGAGTAGCGCAGGGCTTCTTCAACGCCTCGGCGTCCGTCGTGGCGATGGCCGTCATCCGGGACCGGTTCGTCGGGTCCGACGCGTCACGACTGCTGTCCCGGCTCATGCTCGTCATCGGGGTCGCGCCCCTGTTCGCCCCGAGCATCGGCGGGCTCATCGCGGGCCAGGTCGGCTGGCGCGGCGTGTTCGTCGCGCTCGCGGTGTTCGGCCTCGGGCTGTGGGTCGTCGTGTGGCGCCGGCTTCCCGAGACGCTGCCCGGGGATCGGCGGCGCGACGGCGGGCTGACGACAGCGCTCGCGGGCTACCGTGCGCTGCTGCGCGACCGCCACTTCCTCGCTCTCGCCGTCCTGCCCGGTCTGAGCGCCGCGGGGCTCATGAGCTACGTCGTCGGGTCGCCCTTCGTGCTGCGAGAGGGGTACGGGCTGTCCGCGAACCGGTTCGCGCTGCTGTTCGCGGTCAACGGAATAGGCCTCGTCGGTGGGGCGCAGGTCAATGCCTGGCTCGTCCGCCGCTATCCGCCGATCCGGATCATTCGCGTCATCGTGCCGGTGTCGTTCGTGCTCGGGCTCGTGCTCCTCGGGGTCGGCGTGACCGGTGCGGGGGGGCTGCCCGCGCTGCTCATCGTCCTGTGGCTCGTGCTCGCGCTCGTCAACGTCACGCCCCCCAACGCCTCGGCGCTCGCGCTCGGCCGGCACGGCGAGATGGCCGGGACCGCGGCGGCGTTCATCGGCGGGACGCAGGCACTCGTGTCCGGGACCGTGGCGCCGCTCGTCGGCGTCCTGGGCGGCACCACGCTGGCGATGACGGGGGTGATGGCAGGCGCGTCGTTGGCGGCTCTGCTCGTTCTCGCGCTGGCGACCCCGGCCTACCACTCGGGCGGCTGGAGCACCTGAGCCCCGGTACCGAGGTCGGTGCTCAGCCGATGCCGGCGGCGGCCGCGATGCCGGCTGCCACGACGAGGGCGATCGATCCCCAGGCGGTCACCACCCACCACTCGAGGTGATGGTGGCGCGCGATGCGCTCCGGGGGCCGGATGGTGGTCATACCTCTGAGGATCGGCAGCGGTGGTGCGAGAGACAACACTTCCGGTGGCTGATCCTGGACTTCACCCGGCGCGGCCCGGGACAGACCTCAGGGCGTCGTGGCCTTCTCGACCTCGACGCGCAGCGCCTCGACCTGCGCGGCCAGCGCGTCCATCGCACTGCGGGCTGCACCGTCGGTCGACGCCGCGGCGGCGTCGAGCTTCTTGCGCGCGGCGTCGAGAGCGCCCTGGGCGGCGGAGAGCTGATCGGCGGCAGGTCCGGCGCCGTCGGCGGAGGCCGCGTCGAGCGCGGCCTTGGCCTGGTCGAGAGCGGCCTTGGCCTGGTCGACCGCGTCCTGCGCGGTCGCGCGTGCCGTCGTGTCGAGCGAGCCCAGCTGAGCCTTGGCGTCGTCGATCGCGGACCGCGCCGTCGCCAGC
>JABBOW010000030.1 GCA_012927595.1 Cellulomonas sp. | reverse complement strand
CAGGGCTTGGGCGCGCGGGCCGCCGACGGCGCGGTCGTGCGCGACGCGCTCCTGTGGAACGACACCCGCTCGGCGCAGTCCGCGCTCGACCTCATCGACGAGCTCGGCGCCGCGGGCGACGGTGACGGCGCCGCCGCGTGGGCCACGGCCATCGGCTCCGTCCCGGTCGCGTCCCTGACCGTGTCCAAGCTGCGCTGGCTGCGCGACCACGAACCCGCCAACGCCGCCCGGGTGGCAGCCGTCGCGCTCCCCCACGACTGGCTGACCTGGCGGCTCGCTGGCCACGGACCGGGCAGCAGCGACCCCGCAGCGGCGCTGGCCGCGCTCACGACCGACCGCTCGGACGCCTCAGGTACCGGCTACTGGTCGCCGATCTCCGACGACTACCGCCGCGACCTGCTCACACTCGCGCTCGGCCATGACGCGGTGCTGCCGCGCGTCGTCGGCCCCCGCGAGCGCGCAGGGACGTCTGCCGTCGGCGCCCTACGACCCGCGCTCGGCCCCGGCGCCGGGGACAACGCGGCCGCGGCGCTCGGGCTCGGCCTCACGCCCGGCGACGTCGCCATCTCGATCGGCACCTCCGGGGTCGTCTCAGCGATCTCTGCCGTTCCGACGACCGACGCCTCGGGGCTCGTCACCGGGTTCGCGGACGCGACGGGTGCCTTCCTGCCGCTCGCCTGCACGCTCAACGCCTCGCGCGTGCTCGATGCGGCCGCCCGGATGCTCGGCGTCGACCACGCGGGCCTGTCCGCCCTCGCGCTGTCCGCACCGGCCGGCGCCGGCGGGCTCGTCCTCATCCCCTACCTCGAGGGTGAGCGCACCCCCAACAAGCCCGACGCCACCGGGGCGCTGCACGGCCTGCGGCTCGCGAACACCACGCCAGCCCACGTGGCCCGTGCTGCGGTCGAAGGCATGCTCTGCGCCCTCGCCGACGGCCTCGACGCCCTCGTGGCCCAGGGCGTGCCCGTGCAGCGGGTGTTCCTCATCGGTGGCGGTGCGCAGTCGGAGGCTGTCCGCCGCATCACGCCGAGCGTGCTCGGGCTCGACGTCGCCGTCCCCACGCCCGGCGAGTACGTCGCCGACGGTGCCGCACGGCAGGCAGCCTGGGTGCTGTCCGGTGCGGCGACACCGCCCGCCTGGACCGCGGCCGGCAGCGCCGACGTCTACCGGGCCGACCCGGCCCCGCAGGTCCGCGCGCAGTACGCGGCGGTCCGTGAGCTCACCGGGACACGCCAGGCCTGATCGGCCATCGACGCAGCGCAGCCCAGACGCCGCGGCGCCCGGCACCCCGCGCCGGGTGCCGGGCTCCGCTGCGTGCTCAGTGTGCCCTGCGATCGGCTTCGCCTCGCAGGTCACTCGTGCGTGTCGGTCAGCGCGTCTCGGTCAGTGCGCAGCGTCGTAGGCGGCCTTGACCCCGGCGGAGATGCGTCCGCGCTCGGACACGTGGTGCCCGTTGGCCTTCGCCCACTCGCGGATTGCGCCGGCGTCGACACCCGTGCCACGACGACCGCGCGACGGGCGGCCGGCAGCAGCCGACGTGCGCCCGCCGACCTTGCGTGCGTGACCGACCCACGTCGCGAGGGAGCTGCGGAGCTCGGTCGCGTGCTCTGCAGTGAGGTCGATCTCATAGGTCACGCCGTCCACTGCGAATGTGACTGTCTCGTCGGCCGAGCCGCCGTCCATGTCATCGACGAGCAGGACCTGAACCTTCTGTGCCATTGTTGTCTCCCGGGTGAACGACGTGCATGAGAACTGATCACCGGAAGCATGCCACTCTTCGAATCGAGCGTCAAAGGGAGAGCGCGCTTTCTACGCTCAGGAATCTGAATCCGCCGCGGGCGCAATGGCCTGAGTGCCGGCCTCGCGCTCCTGGGCATCCATGCGCGCGATCGCTGCGCGTTCCGTGCGATCGGCATTCACGAGCGAGCGCATCGCGAGCCAGAACAGCAACCCCACGCCGATCGACGGGACCACGGCCGCAAAGACGGCCCAGAACGCGTTCATCGGTGCGGACCTCCGTCCCACAGCCGCAGGCGGTCGGCCGCTGCGGCGCCCTGGCTGCTCATGACTGCGGCTTCACCAGCGGGAACAGGATCGTCTCGCGGATGCCCAATCCTGTGAGCGCCATGAGAAGCCTGTCGATGCCCATTCCCATGCCACCGGCCGGCGGCAACGCGTACTCGACCGCGGTGAGGAAATCCTCGTCGACCGACATCGCCTCGTCGTCGCCCGCCGCGGCCAGCAACGCCTGCGCCTCGAAGCGCTGCCGCTGGATCACCGGGTCCACGAGCTCCGAATAGGCCGTCGCGAGCTCGAATCCCCGGACGTACAGGTCCCACTTCTCGACCAGGCCCGGCTTCGAACGGTGGTCGCGCGTGAGCGGACTCGTCTCGACCGGGAAGTCGCGCACGAACGTCGGCGCGAAAAGCGACTTCCCGACGTGGTGCTCCCACAGCTCCTCGACCAGCTTGCCGTGATTCATGCGGGCCAGGTCGATCTGGAGGTCGAAGCGGTCGACGAGCTCCTTGAGGTACGCGTCCGAGGTGTCGTGAGTGATCTCCTCGCCGAGCGCCTCGGACAGCGACCCATACATGGTCATCTGCGCCCACACGCCGCCGAGCTCGTACTCCTCACCGTCGGGCAGCGTGATCGTCGTGGTCCCGAGGACGTCCTGGGCGGCGGTCTGGACGAGGTCGCGCGTGAGGGCCGCCATCGTGTCGTAGTCGCCGTAGGCCTCGTACGCCTCGAGCATCGCGAACTCGGGCGAGTGCGTCGAGTCCGCCCCCTCGTTGCGGAAGTTGCGGTTGATCTCGAAGACGCGCTCGATGCCGCCGACGACGGCGCGCTTGAGGTACAGCTCGGGCGCGATGCGCAGGAACAGATCCATGTCGAACGCGTTCATGTGCGTGACGAACGGGCGCGCCGTGGCGCCACCCGCCTGCGTCTGCAGCATGGGCGTCTCGATCTCGAGGTAGCCGCGCCGGTGGAAGTTCTCGCGCAGCGAGCGCACGACGCCCGCGCGCTGACGTGCAGTCTCCCGGGCGGCCGGTCGCGCGATCAGGTCGACGTACCGCTGCCGGACGCGCGCCTCCTCGGACAGCTCCTTGTGCAGCACCGGTAGCGGGCGCAGGGCCTTCGCGGCGAGCTGCCACGCGTCGGCGAAGACCGAGAGCTCGCCGCGGCGCGACGAACCGACATGGCCGCGGACGAACAGGTGGTCGCCGAGGTCGATGTCAGACTTGAAGGCGGCGAGCCGGTCCGCGCCGATGTCCGCGAGGCTGAGCATCGCCTGCAGACGGTTGCCCTCGCCGTCCTGGAGGGTGACGAAGCAGAGCTTGCCGGTGTTGCGCAGGAACACGACACGACCCGCGACCCCGACGACGTCGGCCGTCTCGGTCCCCTGCTCCAGATCCGGGTACGCGGCCCGCACCTCGGCGATGGTGTGCGTGCGCGGGACCGACACCGGATAGGGCGCGACACCCTCCTCGAGCAGCCGCGCCCGCTTCTCGTGACGGACCCGCATCTGCTCGGGAAGATCCTCGACCGACTCCTCGACCCCACTGGGCCCGCTGTGACTCACCGCGCCATGCTACCGAGCGCTGGGGCACCGGCCCGCCGTACGGTGCGTCGGCCGTACATCGGGCGCGCTTCAGGGCGGCAGTGCGGGGTCAGGACGGCAGTGCGGGGTCAGGACGGCAGTGCGGGTTCAGGTCGAGGGCGAGGTCGAGGATCGGGGACGAGTGGGTCAGCGCGCCGACCGACAGGTAGTCGACGCCCGTGCCCGCCACCTCACGCGCCCGGTCGATCGTGAGGTTCCCGGTGGCCTCCAGCTCGACGCGGCCCACCTGCGGCTCGCGCGCCCGGACCGCCTCGACGACCTCGCGCAGCAGCGGGGTCGCCATGTTGTCGAGCAGGAGGAACCTCGCACCGGACGCGAGCGCCTCGAGCGCCTGGTCGAGCGTGTCAGCCTCGACCTGGATCACGACGTCCGGGAACCGCGCCCGTACCGCGGCGACGGCGGCCGCGACCGAGCCCGTCGCCACGACGTGGTTGTCCTTGATCATCGCGACGTCGTACAGGCCCATGCGCTTGTTCGTGCCGCCGCCGCAGCGCACGGCGTACTTCTCGAGCGCGCGCAGGCCCGGGGTCGTCTTGCGCGTGTCCAGCACGCGTGCGCCCGTGCCCTCGAGCGCGTCGGCCCACCGTCGGGTGTGCGACGCGACGCCCGACGCGCGCGACGTGAGGTTGAGCAGCGTCCGCTCCGCGACGAGCAGCACCTGGACCGGTCCGGCAAGGACTGCCACGACGTCATCGCGTGCTACGCGTGAGCCGTCGGCAACGCGCTGCTCACACGACGCGGGCGGCAGGCCGAGCCGCCGGGCGACCTGGGCGAGCACCTCCGGGGCGACGACGAGTCCCGCGACGACGCCGGCGGCGCGGGCGACAAGATGTGCGACTCCGCGGTCGCCCGCGGGGATCGTCGCCTGGGTCGTCACGTCGCGGCCCGGCTCTGGGCCGAGGTCCTCGTCGAGCGCCGTCGCTACGGCGCGGGTGATCCAGGCGGGGTCGAGCGGCGCGTCGTCCGGGCCGCTCATGAGCCGACCGTGACCCGGTGCGTCACGAGCCGCCCGTCCGTGTCCAGCCGCGCCTCGAGCCGCTGCAGCCACGCAGGGTCGGGCACCGGGTAGTCGCTGCGGAAGTGGCCGCCGCGGCTCTCCGTGCGCTCGAGCGCGGTCGCGGTGAGCACGGAGGCGACCTGGTGCACGTTGGTGGTCTCCCACTCGGCCGCCTGCGGGCGGGCGACGACCGGGAGCAGACCCGTCGAGGTGC